>JAGOIG010000099.1 GCA_017995735.1 Candidatus Kapaibacterium sp.
AATTGGAACAATTATAAATGATTCAATACCATTGATAATAGACATTGTGGCAATCGCATTTGACCCACCATATTTTAATAAAATATGATTAAGCAATAAAGTAACAACACTGCCTGAAACTTGTGTCACAAGCGTTGGAGCACCAATTGCTAAAATAATTCCAACTGTTTTACTCTTTAAAATAAAGTTCTTTAATCTAAACCTAAGGATACTTTTTTTAGAAAAATAGAAATAAAGCACCCAGGACATTGAAATAAATGTGGAGATGTTAGTAGCTAATGCTGCACCTTTTACTCCCCAATTGAGAACCATAATGAAAATATAATCTAATAAAATATTGAATAATGCTCCTATAATTTGTGTCCACATAGCAATATTCGGGAAGCCTTGCGCACGTATTATATTATTAAGTCCAAAAGATATTGCTTGAAAAATTATTCCAAATGCAGCTATCGTCATAAAATCTCGTGAATATGGGCGAATATTCCCTACACTACCTGTCAAATCAAGTAATGGCTCAAGAAAAATTAAAATGCAAATAGAGATTAATATAGATGCAATGATTATTAAAGATAAAGTATTTCCTAAGATTTTTTCTGCTTCATCATATTTTTTCTCACCGAGCCGAAGAGATACATTTGTTTGGCCCCCCATACCTATCATAAAGGAGATACCATAAATTATGATGAATATTGGGAATAAAACCGCAACGCCTGATAAAGCATCGGCACCTATTTTATTTCCAACAAAAATTCTATTTATTATATTATATGAATAATTTACTATCATCCCAATAGTTGCTGGTAAAGAGAATTCGAGAATTAATTGGGATAGAGATTTGCTTTGAAATTTATTAAGATTTTCCATAGAAATACAGACGAATTTATAAAATTTTAAATGGAAAACAAGACTGATGCATATAATTATATTATCTATAAACCTTATTCTGCAATTTGAAAAACGCTCATAATCCTTTGAAAATAGTTAATTTTGTAATTTATATTGATTGATTTAAAAAAGAAAATGATTGAATTTGAAAATAATAAAATTATAACGAGTGTATTAGAAGACGAGATGCAAAATTCATATCTGGATTATGCAATGAGCGTAATTGTATCTCGTGCAATTCCAGATGTTAGGGATGGATTGAAGCCTGTACATCGACGCATTTTATACGCAATGAATGAGATGGGGTTACTGCCAAATCGACCCTATAAGAAATCAGCTCGTCTTGTTGGAGAGGTTCTTGGTAAATACCATCCCCACGGTGATGCATCGGTTTATGATGCAATGGTGAGATTAGCTCAACCCTGGTCAATGCGTTATCCATTAGTCGATGGACAGGGAAATTATGGGTCTATTGATGGAGATAGTCCAGCTGCAATGCGTTATACAGAAACGCGTATGGCGGCTATTTCAAACTATTTATTAAAAGATATAGATAAAAATACAGTCGATTTTCAGCCGAATTTCGATGGTTCATTAAATGAACCTGTTGTTTTACCAAGTGCATTTCCAAATTTGCTGATCAATGGTGCAAATGGTATTGCTGTTGGTATGGCAACAAATATTCCACCTCATAATTTAAAAGAAATTATTAATGCTTTACAAATATTAATTAAGCATCCTGATACAACAATTGATGAACTTGTTAAATTTGTTCCAGCACCTGATTTTCCGACAGGCGGTATAATTTATGGGTATCAAGGTGTGCTTGATACATATCGCACAGGTAGGGGAAGGATTATCCTTCGCGCTAGGTACACACTTCACGAAACAAAATCAGGTAAACAGCAAATTATTATTAATGAATTACCATATCAAGTTATAAAGAAAAATCTAATTGAGAAAATTGTCGAACTTGTTAAAACAAAAGTAGTAGACGAGATTACCGATCTGCGGGATGAATCGGATAGGGAAGAGATGGTGCGTATTGTTTTAGAGTTACGTCGAGATGCAATGCCTGATATTGTAGTAAACAAGTTATTCCAACATACACAATTGCAGACTACATTTGGTTCAATTATGCTTGCATTAGTTGATGGGCAGCCAAAAGAATTGAACTTAAAAGAAATGATGCAATATTTTCTTGAACATAGAAATCAAGTAATTGTTCGACGCACACAATATGAATTAGATGCTGCTGAAAAAAGAGCTCACATTTTAGAAGGATTTTTGATTGCTTTGGATCATCTTGATGAAGTAATTACAACAATTCGGAATTCACCAAATCCACAAATTGCATCTGAACGTTTGCAGAGCCAATTCAAAATGACAGAAATTCAAGCAAAAGCCGTATTGGATTTGCGTTTGCAAAGATTGACAGCCCTCGAACGAGAAAAGATCCAAAATGAATATCGTGAATTACTCCAAACTATCGAACGATTGCGTTCAATTTTGTCAAGTTATGATTTACAAATGCAAATCATATCTGATGAACTTGAGGAGATTAAAAACAAATTTGGTGATGACCGACGTACTGAAATTGTTTATGATACATCTGAAATTTCAATTGAAGATATTATCGCAGACGACCAAGTTATAGTTTCTATTACACATAAAGGCTTAATAAAAAGAACACCTCTATCCAGTTATCGAACACAAAATCGTGGCGGTAGAGGCATTACGGGTTTAACTACAAATGAAGATGATTTTATAGAAACAGTTTTCCAAGCAACAAATCATAATTATTTATTATTTTTTACAAATGCAGGTAGAGCGTATCTTGTTAGAGTATTCGATCTTCCAGAAGGTTCGAGAATTGCAAAGGGGCGAGCAATCGCAAATATTTTAGATCTTAAAGAAGATGAAAAAGTTACAAGCACATTAGCAATTAAGGAATTTGAAAGCGATAAATATATATTTATGTGTACCAAGTTTGGGACTGTCAAAAAAACTCCTCTGAAAGAATTTGAAAAGGTTCGCTCTACGGGAATAATAGCAGTGAATTTAAAAGATGATGATAAATTAGTAAATACTCGCATTACAGATGGAAATGATGAAATAATAATATGTACACATCAGGGGCAGGCTTGCAGATTTTCTGAAACTGAAGTTAGAGCAATGGGAAGAGCGGCAGCTGGTGTGCGAGGTATTAATCTTCAAGAAAATGATTATGTTGTTTCAATGATTGCTGTAAAATCACCTGAAGAACAAGTTATTGTTGTGAGTGAAAACGGTTTTGGAAAAAGAACTAAGGTTGATAATTTCCGTAAAACATCTCGAGGTGCAAAAGGTGTGCTTGCAATGAAAACTACTTCAAAGACGGGTAAAGTGGTTACTTTATTAACTGTTAAAGAAGATGACGAAATTATCGTTATGACTACAAAAGGCATTATTATACGTCAAGCTGTGAAAAATATACGATCAATTGGAAGAAATACTCAAGGTGTAAAGCTTATTAAACTTGATGAAGGAGATTTAATTGCCGATATTACAGTAATTACTGCAAGTGAAGTTGAGACAAATGGAAATTTAGATGGAACAATTAATGAAGACCTTTATAATTAGATAAATGCTTAAATTAAAATATGCAAATATCATAATATTCTTTTCTATTTTTTTGCATATTTCTAATTTGTTTTCTCAAGATACAATAAATATTGTAAAGGATAGTATCAAAATTTATCCTCCATTAATGGCAAGCGGAAAAGTGCTTTTGCTGGATAGTACAAGTTTTTGCAATATTTCAAAATATGATATTCAAAAAACGAGTTATACAACCTTATTTGATATTTTAAAAACAAAGAATTTTGCTTATCCATTATCACTGGGATTTTATGGACAAAATAATTCTTTTGCGTTTTTTGGTGCATATCCGCATAGTCTTTCGGTTAGATTTTCAAATACTCCAATAAATGAACAAGATATTGGAATTTTTAATTTATCTCAATTCCCTCCTGAACAAATAGATAATGCTCAAATTTTTATAGGTTCTGACGCTATCATTTTATCGAATAATTCAAGTGGAGCTTTTATCAATTTACAGGAAAGCATTTATAATACAAAAAATCCATATTCAAAAATTGTTTATTCTCAAGCAAGTGACGATTTTATTGGTGCAGATGTAGTTTTTTCTCAAAATTTTGCAAAAAATTGGAATCTTGCAGTTGGCTTACGAACACTATCCTCTCCCGGCCGATTTACAAATTCTAATTTAAAGATTTCAAATATTCGGGCATCGATTCGATATAATATTGATAGTCTTACAGCTATATCACTTTCCGAAAACTTTTCGAATTATTCCATTGGAGAAAATGGCGGGGTAAATTATTTAACCACTCTTGATCTTTATGACCCAATTGCTGCTATTGTTGTATTAAATTCATTTAGTGAATCTACAGCAAGAAATAATTTGATATTAGATTTTAATAAGATATTTTCTCCTCGAATGCATAGAAGCTCTCTATCTTCTAAATTGTTTTTTTCTTTTTCTAATAATAAAATTAACGATAAAAATTATATTTTCGTAAAACCCTCAGATAGTATTCAATCTATAAATTATATTGATTACTATATTGGGAATTCGACAATTTTTGAAAATCAAATCGGTAATTTTGACATTAATTTAGGTATTGATGCATATTTTTCTAAGATTCAACAATCGGAAATACTTGACAAAGAAAGCTGCTTTAATTATTCAATTTTTGAATTATTTAAGTATCATTTTACTAATAGGTTGCAACTTTCATTTGGAACGCGTTTCTCTAAACAGTTCTCAAAATCTGCCTTATCATATGGGGGCAAATTAGAATTTGCTCCTGATTCTAATTCTAAGTTATTTATTGATTTATCTAATTCTGAAAGAATTCCTTCATTAATTGAAGGCAATTTAAAATCCGAGAATCATTTTCTTGGCATTTTGGGATTTGAAAATAAATGGAATTTTTTTGAAATTACAGGACAAATTTTTGCACGACAAATAAAAAATTGTATTATCTTTTCGCAATCCATTGATTCAACAATTGGAACACAATCATATTTTATTACAAAGTTTGAAAATTCATCACCCCAAAATATTTTTGGATTAAATTTGAATTTTAAAATTGAACCAATTAAACATATAATATTTGAAGGATTTGCTCAATTGAATTATTCTACAATTAATAATCAAAGCGCATATCTATTTCCTTTGATTTATGCAGGCGCGGATGGATATTATAATGTGAATATTGGAAGTAGCCAAGCGCAGGTAGGTATAGATTTTGAGTTCTTATCATCATTTAAAGGATTTTCTTATTTCCCAGGACATGCAGGATATTATTTAAATCCATATAAAAGCAAACTTCAAAACAATGGTATAAATCTTTTTGCTAGATTGAAGCTGGGCAATGCTTTTATCCGCATTGAATTTCGCAATCTGCTTGGCTCAAATTATTATTATGTCCCATTTTATCCCGAGCTTGGGAGACATCTTAGATTTATTGTAAATTGGGCATTTATGAATTAAATTTTTTTTCTATACTATTTGCACTGCTTTTTGCAAGATATTTTTGGTTATTAATTTTGTAATAGAGTTTTAATATAACAAGTATTTTTGTCTAATTTTGATAAATTTTTCAATTCCATTTATTGAGGTTTGTCTGATTTCCTCATCGCTTCCATTATTGAATAACAAATTATATATATGGTCTGTTCCTGTTGCTTTCTCGAACATTTGAATTTTGTTATAGTCAATTTTCTCTGATTTAAACAATTCAGGGTAAAATTTCCGCAAAATCAAAAGTAATTCAATTCCGTTAGAAAATGGACAAAATGAATTATCTTTTTCAAATATTAGGAAAAAACCATTACAAATTTGATTTGCATATTTTCCATAAGTGGGTTGAAATTGCGTTGGAAATAAACGAGTTGCAGTAAATTCTATATCAGATGTAAATTCTATCAAAGATTGTGAAAAATCAGGCGAACCAAAGTATTGAAATGGCATATTAGTTCCAATCCCGATACTAAATAAACTCAATTCCCCAATCCAACCGAGCATTGCAATGCCTCTAATTGCATCAGGCGATGAAATATTAGGAGATGTTGGAAACCAGGGTAATTGTGTATCTTCCCATTGCATCCAACGTTCCCAGCCTTGCATTTTGATGATTGTCAAATTGCATTTTATATTTTGATTTTTGCTATCAGAAAGCCAATTTTCTTCGTTCATCATAGTTGCAATTTCACCAATTGTCATTCCATAAATATACGGTACTGGAAGAAGTCCAATATATGAACGAAAATTTATATCGAGTACATTCCCATCGACAATCATTCCCCCAAGTGGATTTGGCCTGTCAAGAATTATTACAGGTTTATTATATTCAGCAGCAGATTGCATAACATAATATAAGGTACTTATAAAAGTATATGCTCTCACACCAATATCTTGTATATCAACAATTATTGCGTCGAATTGTTCAGCATAAGAATAAGGAATTATTTTTGAATTACCATATAAAGAAAGTACAGGAATTCCTTTATATTGCGAATTATCGACATTTGCCCCACTTGAAAAATTACCATAAAATCCGTGCTCAGGTGTAAGTATTAATGTAAGTTTAACTTGAGACGTACTTCTGAGAATCTCGGCTGATAATTGTTGCTTACTATCGCGGCCTGAAAAATTAGTCAGCAATGCAACACGTTTGCTTGTAATTTGACTAAAATTAGATTTTTGCAGAATATCAATACCCAGCTCAATTGTCTGACTTTGAGCAAAACAAATAGTATTAAGGGAAAAAAGTATGAAAATAATTAGAAAAACGTTCTTTTGCATAATTAAATAAAGCAAAATTATTAATTTTGTTAGAATAACAATTCGAAATATGGGGGGAAAGAAAAGTTTCTGTTTTGCAATAATTATAATTTTATCTTTTTTAAATAATATTGCCTTATTTGCAGAATATTTAGAGATTAAGCCGTTAAAAGGTGAGGGTATATATTC
>JAGOIG010000100.1 GCA_017995735.1 Candidatus Kapaibacterium sp.
GCCTTTGACCCTGGAATATCGACTACATCAAGAAATTTGAATGTAAGAGCCATCGCAGATAATTCACGTAATAAATTCCGGCCCGGCGATTTTCTTGAAGTAAGGGTTATGCTTGGGAAAATTGAAAATGCTATTATGGTTCCATCAGAATCTATCATTCCAAATTTGGATAAACAAGTTGTTTATTTATATAAAAATGGAAAAGTATCTCAAACCCCTGTGGAAACAGGGTTACGTACAGATAGCACAATTTATATTGTTAAAGGTATAAAAACGGGTGATACAATAATAACAACAGGATTACTGCAGCTTCGACCCGGTATGAATGTAAAAGTTCGTAATATGATGTAATTATTAATTAAAAATGACACTTTCAGATTTAAGTATAAAAAGGCCAGTTCTGGCAATAGTTTTCTCTTTAATTATTATTTTATTTGGATTAGTTGGATATTTTTCTTTGGGTGTAAGAGAATATCCTAGTGTAGATCCACCAATTATTTCAGTAAGGACAACCTATACAGGTGCTAATGCAGATATTATCGAATCTCAAATTACTGAAGTAATTGAAGAGGCAATTAGTGGTGTTCAAGGTATAAAAAACATTAGCTCAACTAGTTCTGATGGTCGTAGTTCGATTACGATTGAATTCGATTTAAATACCGATATGGAAACCGCTGCGAATGATACTCGTGATAAAGTTTCACAAGTTATTCGACAGCTACCCCCTGATTGTGACCCACCTGTTGTAACAAAAGCTGATGCTGATGCACAAACGATATATGTCGTTACTTTGCAAAGCAATCAACGCGATTTAATGGAACTTACTGAGATTGCTAATAATGTTGTCAAAGAGCGAATGCAAACAATTAAAGGGGTAAGCCAAATCTATATTTGGGGCGAAAAAAAGTATGCTATGAGGCTAATACTTGACCCAATCAAAATGGAAGCTTTTTCGCTAACTCCAATGGATGTCTCAAATGCTCTTCAAACTCAAAATATTGAATTGCCAACAGGTTTAATCGATAATAAAGCGACAGAACTATCCGTTAGAACAGTAGGCAGATTATCAACACCTGAACAATTTGACAATCTAATTATCGCCGAGCGAAATGGTGCTTTGATTAAACTGCGAGATATTGGTAAAGCCGTTCTTGGTGCTGAAAATGAGAGAACAATTATGCGCGGAAATGGGGGATTACCAATGGTCGGAGTTGCCCTTCTGCCTCAACCAGGTGCTAATTATATTGAAATTGTTAATGAAGCAAAAGCCAAGTTAGAAAATATAAAAAAGGAATTACCTAATGATATAATCACAAATGTTGTTATAGATAATACAAAAAGTATCCGCAAAGGAATATCAGAAGTTATAGAAACGATTTTGATATCATTTTTCCTTGTGCTTGTGGTCGTATTTTTCTTTTTACGTAATTGGCGCGCAACAATAATACCAATTATAGCTGTTCCAATATCGTTAGTGAGCTCATTCCTATTTCTTTTTATTTTCGGATATTCAATTAATATATTATCCCTCCTTGGGCTTGTGCTTGCAACGGGGCTGGTGGTTGATGACGCTATTGTTATGCTTGAAAATATCTTTTCCAAAATGGAAGATGGCTACAATCCAATTCAAGCAGCTTTTAAAGGAAGTAAAGAAGTATTTTTTGCAGTCATTTCAACTACTATAACATTAATAAGTGTGTTTTTGCCAATTTTCTTTTTATCGGGATTTACAGGTAAATTATTCAGAGAATTTGCATTAGTATTAGCCAGTTCGATATTGGTTTCAATGTTCATTTCATTGACATTAACACCTATGATGTCCTCACGATTACTAAAAATGGGGGAAACTCATCATAAATTATTTAATACAATCGAAAATTTTATTAATAATTTAACTAAGTCCTATAATTCTCTATTATCTAAATTTGTTGACAAAAGATGGCTTACAATTCCTATTGTTTTGGCTTGCATTGCGATTATTTTCCTGATTGGTTCGCATTTGCAGACAGAACTTGCACCAATGGAAGATAAGAGTCAAATAAGTATTAATTCAACTGCACCTGAAGGTACATCATACCAGCAAATGGATAATTTTGAAAAAGAAATTATTGCCCTTGTTGATACTCTACCCGAAAAAGAATCATTCACAGCAACTACTTCACCTGGTTTTGGTTCTATAACTACATCAAATCGGGCAAATATTTCAATTACACTTGTGGATCCTGAAAAAAGAGATAGGACTCAAATGGAAATTGCAGATGAATTAACACAAATTCTTAAACGTTATAATTTCGCTCAAAATCTTGTAATTCAACAACCCACAATAGCAGCAGGGCAAGGTTCACGGGGTTCATTGCCTGTGCAATTTGTGTTGCAAGCGCCTGATATGGAAAAAATGCGTAAATACCTTCCAATTTTTTTAGCTGAGGTTCAGAAAAGCCCTGTTTTTGATATGGCTGTGGTTGATTTGAAATTCAATAAACCCGAAATTGTGATTAATATTGATAGAAATAAAGCACTCGATATGGGCATTTCTGTCAACGACATTGCTCAAACTATTCAAATTTATATAAGCGAACAGAGAATTGGATATTTTATAAAAAATGGCAAGCAATATAATGTGATTGCAAGAGCTGATAAAACACAAACGAAAACTCCATTGGATTTGCGGATGCTTTCGGTTCGCAATGCAAATGGTGATATGGTAAAATTGGATAATCTTGTCAGCTTGCAAGAAATGAGTCGCCCCCCACAACTTCTTAGGTACAATCGTTATCTTTCTGCAACTATTTCAGCAGCTCCAGCAAAAGGCAAAACAATTGGTGATGGCATAGCTGAAATGAACCGCATTGCAAAAGAAAAACTTGACCCTACTTTTTCTACTGCTTTAAAAGGTTCATCAGCAGATTTCTCTGAAAGCTCTTCAAACTTAATAAGCACTTTCCTATTTGCATTAATACTTGTTTTTCTCATACTTGCAGCACAGTTTGAAAGCTTCCGTGACCCCCTTATTATTATGTTCACAATTCCTTTGGCTATAACAGGGGCTATATTATCCCTTTGGATTACGGGAAGTACATTAAATATATTTAGCGAGATAGGAATGATTGTGTTAATAGGTATTGTCACAAAAAATGGGATTTTAATCATTGAATTTGCTAATCAAAGGCGAGAGCAAGGATTGAGTATCCACGATGCTGTTATTGATGCCGCTACCCAAAGATTTCGCCCTATTCTTATGACTAGTCTTGCTACAATTCTTGGTGCTGTACCTATTGCTTTATCGATTGGTGCTGCTTCGACAAGTCGTGTGTCGCTTGGATATGTGATTATTGGTGGATTGTTTTTTGCTTTGATTTTAACTTTGTTTGTTATTCCCGCATTATATACATATTTAACATCTAAAAAAGAAAGGAAATATGTCGAAGAAGAAATTTAAATTTATTTTATTATTTATTTCAGTATTGTTATTTTCAAATTTTATTAATCTATATACGCAGGATACAACAAAATTATCTGATTTAATTAATCTTGCTCTGGAAAATAATTATCAAATTCATATTATAAAAAATGAACAATTAAAATCCCAAAATAATAATACAATTGGAAATGCTGGATTCTTGCCTACTCTTGATGCTACATTTAGCCAAGATTATGATAAAGTAAATTCAGAACAACAATTATATAGCGGCGATACACGTTCGAATCCAAATGCAAACAATAACAGCACTAATGCTGCAATTAATTTAAGCTGGACGGTCTTTGATGGATTTCAAATGTTTGCTCAGAAATCCAAATTTCAAGATCTGGAACAATTAGGAGCAATAAACACTCGATATTATATGGAGCAAACTGTTTCGGATTTAGCAAAAGCATATTACCAACTTGTCAATGAAATCAATAAGCTTAATTCCTTTAATCTCTCGAAGAGTATTTCTTATGATAGGTATCAATTAGAGCAAAAGAAAATGGAACTTGGTACATCGAATTTGTTTCAACTGCAGCTCGCACAATTGGATTATTTGAATGATAGCTCTGCTGTGATTGAGCAAACGAATTTAATTACTCAATTGCAAGTACAATTAAATCAAATTATTAATAGAAATATTGAATCTCAAATAATTCCTGAAAATTCAATACAATTGAATGAATTAGCAAATTATAATGATTTAAAAGATAGTGCTTTCAAATATAATGCTAACTTAAATCTATCGCAAATTCAAGAAATTATAAATACGCATAATATAAGAATTCAAGAATCGCAATTTTATCCCGAAATTTCATTTATTGGTGGTTATTCCTTTCTAAATCAAAATAATTCCTCAGGATTATTAAAAACAAATAAAACAAATGGATTTAATTATGGATTATCTGTTAGGTTTAATTTATTCAATGGAACAAAAGACCGCATTCAATTACAAAATTTGAAAATTGACCAGCAAAACGATCATCTCCAAACAAAGCAAATGCAACAGACAATTGAAGCTGGGCTTTATAATAATTATATTACTTATCGATCTGTTTTTCAACAATACCAATTACAAGAAGAAAAAATTAAAATTGCGCAAAATAATATGAATCTTGCACAAAGGCAGTATGAACTTGGACAGATAAATGGATTTGATTTCCGTCAAACACAACTAAACTATATTCAAGCTCAAACACAATTACTTGATTTGAGATATGTACTTAAAACATTAGAAATCAATATCCTTCAAATATCGGGTACTCTAATGAACAATGTGTTGTAATTTTTAATAAATTGGTATATTTTTGGCAAACATTTCACTTATTATATTTTCCATAGAATACAATCCTTTTGGTTGATTTATCAGCCACTTAGCACAAAATATAGCCCCCTGACCAAATGCAGCTCGTGTAATGCTTTCGTGTTTTAAACGTATTGTCTGATAAGGGAGTCCAAATATGACTTCATGATTACCTACAATACCGCCAACACGTATTGAATTAACATGTTTATCTCGATTTAAATGCAGTAAATCTGCAATTTTTAAAGCTGTTCCTGAAACTTCAGGTTTTGAACGGAAATGTTCCTCTACAATTTCAATATCAGCGTGTGGTGCAATTTTTTGAAGAATTTGGGAAGCAACAAGTAAGAAATTTATACCCAGTGTTATATTTGGCGAGTATATTACAGCTGTTTTTTCTTTTAATGAGCATAATGTCTTATAATCTTCATCTTCATATTTTGAAATAGCTGAAATAATTTTAATTCCTGAATTGGCAGCATTTGCATAATAATTTACTGCTGTTGAATGTGCAAAATCAACGATAATATCGACAGGATTATCGATGTAGAAATGCTCATCAAGATTCTGAATTGTCTGAATAACCCCCTTATCATATTCATAACCCAATAATCGGCTTGCATATTTTTCAACGTCTATATTGTTTTTTCTAAACACCCATTTAACCTCAAAATCTGGGTCATTCAGAAATTCCTTCACAACCAGTCTGCCCGTCTTACCAAATCCGAAAATACCAATAGTAATTTTATCTTCCATTTCTTACCTTTATTTTATTTTTTTTAAGTAATAATATTTATAATACAAAATGCAATTTTGAAAATTATAATTTAATAAATTGAATTAAAATAATAATAATCATTTGAAAATCAATATTAATTTCATTTAAATGATTTTATAATTTTTTGTATTTTAGTATTATTAATTTTTAGGAAATAGTGTATTATGAAACATTTCTATCTTATTGCAGTTGTTTTCCTGTATTCATCTGCAATGTTATTTTCTCAGGACTTCAATAATTTAAATAACATTCAAACAAATCCAACAAATTCAAATTCGGTGGGTTATTACAAATATTTAGGTTCGGATGGCAAGCCTCTCTTTCAGAATGGTACAATTTATATTAAATTAAAAAGTACAAGCTCAATTAATTTAAGGGAATTCGATAAGCATACTCAGAAATTATATTCTAAATCATTTGGGTTAAAAAACCTCGATCGAATTTCTAAAAAATACAGTATTAATAAAATTGAGCAGGCTTTTATTTCTCCAAAAGTATCATCAAAGAAAATTTCACAGGATAAAATTCAGGCTAGCTCTAATTTATACGGAATCAATAGAATTTATACTGTTACATTTGACGAAAATATCGATCCCTTAAAATTAGCAGCTGAATTTTCTACTTTACCTGAAGTAGAATATGCTGAGCCAGTGCCGCTATATTATGAATGTGAAATACCAAATGACACTCGTTATTCAGAACAGCAACATCTTGTACAAATGATGTGTCCGGCTGCATGGGACATTCACAAGGGGGAAAACAATCCCGTATTAGTGGGTATCAATGATAGTGGTGTTGATTGGAAACACCCTGATTTGGTTAACAATTTATATCAAAATCTCGGTGAAGATGCTGATGGCGATGGACACGTTATTGAGTATATTGATGGACAATGGCAATTTGATCCTGGTGATGTAAATGGTGTCGACAATGACGGTAATGGATTTGTAGATGATTTTGTCGGTTGGAATTTTTATCCCGATGATGGCTCAACTGTGAATGATCCCTGGGCATCGACAGCAAATCAACACGGTACACACGTTGCGGGTATTTCAGCAGGTTCTACAAATAACAATCTTGGTATTGCAAGCATTTCCTGGAATGTAAAATTCATACCAACAAAGCATGGCAGTAATGCCGGATTGACTTATATTTATAATGCTTTTGATGGTATTAAATATCTTGCAGAAATGGG
>JAGOIG010000101.1 GCA_017995735.1 Candidatus Kapaibacterium sp.
ATCAACAAATCCAATGAGTATTCCCGCAATAGTGCCAAATAATTATTTATATTATGATACTAAGAATGTTCTCCAAGATCGATTTAATGCTGGTGATACTGTCTTACTTAAAATTTATGTCACAAATCTTTTGGGAGCTGCAAATACATTAAAATTTACTTTAAGTGTGATAAATGACCCATTAAAAAGTATTGAAATTATAGACAACGTTGTAATTATTAATTCTATCAATTCACAGGAGCAAGAAACTATTGGCGATTTTACTTTTAAAATTTTGAAAGAAAATATCACACCAATTATGTTCAGACTTGATATTGAAGGTGGAAACGATTATCGCGATTTTGTTAAATTTAATTTTGTTCCAACAAAAAGTTATAAAACTTTTGAAACAGAAAAGATGAAATTTTCACTTGGTGATGCGGGAGAGTTTGGATTTGTTTACGGTGGTAGTAGGGTTGTTGGAGATGGTTTTGTGGTGAAAAATTATGGGAATCAAATTTATGGGAAAAATGTTTATCCATCTTCGGGAGCAATGATATGCAATAATGCTGAAAGAGTTGCTTCAATTTTTGGCCGAGATTTTAAAACAAGCAAACAATTCTTAAATCCAAATGAACATATCAATATCTTTACAGATGATTATGCAAATTTGGATAATAAAATTGGGATGCAAGTACAATTAGAAAAATATAAACAAGGAAGTAATTTCTTTGATTTTAAAGTTACTTTAACAAATATTAATAGTATAGATTTAAATGATATTGCCTTTGGTTATTATATTGATTTTGATGTGGCAGACGATGCCGATTCCAATCAATGCGAATATTATTCTGATATAATTACAAACGACATTGCAAATAAATTTGGGAAAGCAATAGCGAGTGAAATTACATATAAGCCAGGAGCTCCAATTTATTGTGCAGTAGTAGCATATTCTGATGATATAAATCCTGAAGCGCAAGCAGCGGGCTTGGATTATGATTATACTGAATTATTTGAGAAAAGTGAGCAGATTGCAACTTTAAATAGCGGTATAACAATGCAATCTAATAGAATATACGATAGGTCTATGGTTGTTGGAATGAAATTCCTTGGAGCTCTTGCCCCAAATGAGACAAGGCAATTTCATTTTATTTTTGCTGGCGATACAGATAGAACTTATTTAACAAATTCGTTAAGTTCGTATTTGATTACAACAGGAATAAAAAATAATCAATCTATAACTGAAAAGATTAAATATATAGATTATCCCGAGACAAATGAATTATTTATACAGTTATCAGATAAAGCAGAAATTATAAATGAAATAAATATTTATGATATATTAGGTCGAAAAATCCAAATGATGAGTAAAAATTTACAAAACCAAAATTATGCTAAGATTATGTTTTCACAAGGCTCAAGGCAAATAGTTTTGATAGAAATAATTACAAATAATGAAAAATATTATCATAAATTTATATTAAAATAATTTAAATTCGTCAAATATTATCTAAATAATTTTTTTAGAATAATATATTGCAAATTGAATTTTATTATTAATTTTGAATTTGTTCTTTTTAGAAAATTTGAAAAAGATTATAAAAACAAAAAAATATATTTTAAGTTCTTTGATAATTACCGTTATTTTAAGCGGTTGTTATTCGTTTAAAGGAAGTAGTGTCCCTGATTATTTAAAAACAATATCAATACCGACAGTAGTCGATGCGACTACTTTTGGTGTACCTGAGTTTAAAGATTATATGACTAATGAATTAATATCAACGTTCCAAAAGGATGGAACCTTTAAAATCAACCAAAATCAGGGAGATGCAATATTGAATGTTCAGATTTCGGACATTCGCGAAGAAATTCAAGCTCTAACTCAAGCAGAGTTAGAAAAACAAAGAAAAATAACAGTAATTTGCCAGGTAGAGTATTATGATAATGTTAATAAAAAGCTTATCTGGCAAAAGAGTTTTTCAAATTATAATTTTTATGATCTTGCTGGTGGTATGTTAGCAAGAAATGAAACAATTAAAAATATATTAAAAAACAATGCAAACGACATCTTACTATCTGTTATTTCAGGTTGGTAGTATTATTAATAAAAGGGGTGAATAAATCCATTTATGGAAACATTTATACTTGTCTTTTATTTCTTTTCACTTTTGGTGTTGTTCGGGTTTGGTATTCACAGCCTTTTGCTTGTTCATTTTCTAAGGAAATATGATACCAAAAAAACGCCTGAATATCCGTTACCCGACGAGTTACCGCGAGTAACTATCCAGATTCCTTTATATAATGAAAAGTATGTAGCCGAAAGGTTAATTAATTCAGTATGCAGTATAAAATACCCCGCTGATAAATTAGAAATTCAAGTTTTGGACGATTCGACTGATGAAACGCAAGCAATACTGCAGAAATGCGTAAAAGAATATCAGGAAAAAGGTGTGAATATTAAATATATCCACCGCACAAATCGCGAAGGATTTAAAGCGGGGGCGTTAAAAGCAGGATTGGAAGTAGCAGAGGGAGAATTCGTTGCTATTTTTGATGCTGATTTTTTGCCAAATCCTGATTTCTTACTTAAAACAATTTCCCAATTCACCAACCCTAAAGTTGGTATGGTGCAAACCCGATGGGAGCATCTCAATGAAGAATACTCTTACATAACAAAGGCACAAGCACTTTCGCTTGATGGCCATTTTGCTGTTGAACAATATGCAAGGTTCAAATCAGGATGTTTTATTAATTTCAATGGCACAGCAGGAATATGGAGGAAATCTTGCATTATAGATGCAGGTAATTGGCAACCAGACACTCTAACTGAAGACCTCGATTTGAGTTATCGCGCACAAATGAAGGGATGGAAATTTGTTTATCTCAACGATGTCACGTCCCCTGCTGAATTGCCTGCTGATATTAATGCTCTGAAAACCCAGCAATTCCGCTGGACAAAAGGTGCGGTCGAAACTGCTCGAAAATTACTTCCCAAATTGCTTACGTCTAAACTCCCCGCTAAAATTAAAATCGAAGGCGCTATTCATCTTACAAGCAATATTGTCTATCCATTTATTTTAATAGTAGCATTACTCAATCTTCCTGTGCTTTTGATTAAAAATTATACTTCTGCGTATGACACTTTTTATGCTGTAATGTCAATATTCGTGCTAGCATCAATATCTACTTTTTTATTCTATACTTTCTCACAGATGACAATACATAATGACTGGCGAAAACGTTTGCTCCTCTTTCCTTTATTTATGGCAGGAAGTATGGGATTTGCGGTGAATAACACACGTGCTGTTATCGAAGCTTTAATCGGGAAAAAATCCAGTTTCACTCGTACTCCAAAAATGGGAATTGTCGGAGGCAATGGGAATTCAACTCAAACTGCTAAATCAAACATTTACAAACCACGTAAAATACCTAAAAGCACAATTGCGGAAATTCTTTTTGCTTTGTATTTTGTGGTGTGCGTGGGGGTGTCAATCTATTATCTTGAAATTGCTGCGATTCCCTTCCAATTGATGTTTTTATTTGGATTTGGACTTGTTGCAGTTCTCTCTCTTAAAGAAGCGTATTCTTAATTTTATTTAAAGCTCCATACAATAAGAGATTATTGTGTGGGGCTTGATTGATATTTTCTAATTGAATCGACTTTCTGATTATATTCTCTATTCAATGAATTTCTTAAAGAATCCAGCCGAGCAAAAAATTCCTTATTGTCTTTTGCCACATCCATAAATTCCTTTTTGAATGATTCAAGTGTATAGCCATTTTGTTGCAAAATATTACGCACTTTTGTATTCGCGGCAACGCTATCCGGCTCACTTGCACGCACAATCAGGATTTGTTTATAAACATTAAGCAGTTTATCTTCTTTTGCTTGTTGGGAACAGCCCGCAAAGAAAATCAT
This sequence comes from Candidatus Kapaibacterium sp., assembly GCA_017995735.1. Classification (GTDB taxonomy): domain Bacteria; phylum Bacteroidota; class Ignavibacteria; order Kapaibacteriales; family UBA2268; genus UBA2268. The sequence continues at coordinate 3,902 of JAGOIG010000101.1, forward strand.
CAGAACAAGCGATAGAGTAATTTTAATAAAGTGGTTCATCTGTTAAATGATTATTATAATAAAATTCAAAATTAAGAATTATAAACTCAATAGCTCCGATTCAATATTAGAATAATCTTCATCAATTTGCTTTTGAATCTCAATTGTTTTTGCAATTGCTGTGATAATTCGGCAATATTGGGAAGGATCATCCATTGTTCTTCCTTTGCGGTCTTTTAAGAATTTTTGCAACACTTGATAACCACCAATATAATAATTCCAGAGATCAGCAGCAACATTATCGAAATATTTTTCTTTATTAATATATATTCTGTGCTCTTGCTCGTTATATTCAATTTTTTCAATTTTATCGTTAGCAGATATGCCTTGATAGCGCGATATGGGTCGCTCAAGAACTGGACTATTGAGCAAGTGCAAATCACTTAATCGTTTGCCATATTCTGCGAATTTCAAAAATGTATTGTAATTAGAGGTAAATGGAATACGTGGAAAATCAATTTTCAGAAATTCTGCATATTTTTCCCGATAGGTATTAGAATATAAAATTGCATAAATATAATAGAGAATATCCTCAGGGGTTGGAGCCTTGCCATATCCATTCGATAACTTTTCTATTAATTGAGGATTGAGATTTGGCTCTTTGTTTTCTATGTCAAAATTATCTGTAATATGATTAATGTATTTATAGGAATAAATATATAAAGGATAAATATAGGTAATTTCGCTTGTGTTATTGGAAGCATATGAACTTTCAATGATGCTATTTGTTATAAAGCAATGTTTCCAATTTTGTGTCGTTTTTACTTGTCTACATAAAGTCAATCCAATATTATTCTTTAACATATTTTGCATAACATTAGATCTACTACCCTCCAACATTATTCTAGAATAATAAATAATTCTTCTATCAAATGGACGATAATAAAAAGATTGAAAATATGAATCCCAATTAGGATCATTCATTAATATTTTGCGTGCTTCAGATAAGTTCCAGATAAATGTATCTCTTAAATTATATGTCTCTTTTATTTTATCATCTGGCCATTGAACATCTTTAAAATGAATTATCCTCTTTCTTACTTCATTTTTCTCAAAACCGATAATAAATTTATCCTTACCAGTTACAATACCTGTTGAATTAATTGTAAATATATCTTTCACATTTTTCCATGTCTGATAATGCATAATATCCTTAGTATTTCTTGGAATAAAGAAATACCAAGGGCTTTCGGGATTTAGTTTCACATAATTTTCTTTATTTAATTCATTTTTATTTAACCATTCAAACTTATCCTTTCTCGGTCCATATAAATCTCGATAATACAACAGGCATCCTGTTTTACCTTTTTGCTTAACAAATATTGTTATTGATGTACCTTGTTGAATATCAAATACATTTTCATCCTTGTCCCCTTTTGGAGATTGTTCCTTTTTTTTGACATTTCCGTGAAGGTTAATTATATAGATTTCATTAAATGTCCCCATCAAACTTTGACGCATTCCTCGGAAAGTAGGATTGTCTAAATAACTATGATTTGTTATCATACCAACAATTCCGAATCCAGCATTATAAATTTTCCATTGAGCAAAACGTAAAAATTTAACATAATCATCCTGCAACCATTTTGGATTTTTCTCATTTATCGGTTTTCCATCTACAATATAATAACTTTGTGCTCCATCAAAGTTTGTTTTAACTATTTTTTTACTCCATTCATTTTTATTTTCAGAAATACCACTATAGGGTGGATTACCAAGTATAACTAAAATATTCTTTTCTTTTTTTATCTCACCCGCGGAATGGCTCTCATCGCTCAAAGATGATAAACCTGGAATTGAGATACGCTTGATTTCTTCCATCTCGAGAGTATTTGTTAAATATAGCTTGAATCGCTCATCATCGCTTAACTTGTATCCCAGCTCCTCTAATAAATATCCAATCTTTATATGTCCAATGGCATATGGTGCCATCATCAATTCAAATGCATAAAAATTAGGTAAAATTTTATTTCGTATTAAATTTGATATTCCGCCTTCACCATATTTTTCTTTGTATTCCTGAACTGCTAATTTTACTGCTTCCGCGGGAAAAGTTAAAGTCCCCGCTGCTGGATCAAGCAATGTTATCCCATCTCCTGCCAATCCATCCGCTATCCCAAAATGTGTTTTCAATAATTTATGAATTGAACGAACAATATTATCTACAACAGGTTCGGGTGTGTAATATACACCTCGCTTTTCTCGTATATTTGGGTCATATTCTGTTAAAAATGTTTCATAAAAATGTATGATTGGGTCCAGTCCCTTACCCTCCTGGTAATAATCTTGCAATATTTTATTTACATCTGTTGCTGCAAGCACTTCTGATATATCATCAATTATCACTTGCATTGATTTTGGTGGATCTTCTAATGAAATAAATCGAAATACATCCCTTAATATACCAATGGTTTGAGGTATGTATTGAAAGGCTAATTGCCTGTTAAATTCCCCTGTTGTCCTTGACCGCGCTGCAAATAATCCATACGTTAATGTTTGAGAATATAAATCAGCAAATGTCTTTTCTGTCAATGTTCCAATTAAAAAATTCCTAAATGCATCATAATAACCACGTAAAATGCTCTGGCCATTCTTTGTCTCCTCAGCCAATTCAATTGTTATAACCTCATCACACAAAAATCGTGTTCGTTTTGCCAATTCCTTTGCAAGAGAGCGGGATGTTTGAACTTTTGGTAATGAAAATGAAAAAAATAAGTCCAATAACTCTTGGAATTCCTCAATATGTTCTAATG
>JAGOIG010000102.1 GCA_017995735.1 Candidatus Kapaibacterium sp.
CTGTTATCCTTGTTGTGAACAAATGTGATAACACTGTTCAGGAAAATTTTGCGTATGAATTCTATAATCTGGGGCTTGGCGAACCCTTCCCAATTTCTGCTATTAATGGACATAACACAGGCGATTTTTTGGATGCAGTTGTTAATAATTTATCTGAAACTAATGATGATGAAACCGAAGATAATCGCCTGAAAATTGCAATAGTTGGACGTCCAAATGCAGGCAAATCCAGCCTTACCAATGCATTGCTGGGAAAAAATCGCTCGATAGTTACCGATATTCCAGGCACCACACGCGACTCAATAGATAGCATTATGAAATATTATAATGAAGAAATTATTCTTATCGATACTGCGGGATTGCGTAAGAAGAGCAATATCAAGGAAAATGTGGAATTTTATAGCATCTTGCGAACCTCTCGTGCTATTGAACGAAGCGATGTTGTAGTTGTAATGCTTGATGCCACTCGCGGATTAGAAGACCAAGATAAAAAGATAATTAATCAAGTTGATGAGGCAAGGAAAGGGATTATAGTTGCCGTAAATAAGTGGGATTTAGTAGAAAAAGATGATAAAACAGCGCAAAAATTCACAGAAGAATTTTATTATCAAATGCCAAATTATAGGTATCTACCATTATTATATATTTCCGCCTTGACCAAACAGAGAATTTCCAAAGTTATTGAATTAGCAAAGTTAATTCAAGAACGTAGATCAACACATATCAAAACTTCTGAACTTAATTCTACACTTCTTCCAATACTTGATAAGAATCCGACACCATCAATACAGGGAAAGGATTTACGTATAAACTTTATAACACAAGTGAAAGTCGAACCTCCTGTTTTTGCTTTCTTTTGCAATTTCCCTCAATTAGTGCCAACGAATTACCGCCGCTTTCTCGAAAACACATTGCGAGCAAATTTCGATTTGGAGGGAGTCCCAATCTCGCTAGTATTTCGGAGCAAGAACTGAGAAGAAAAAACATACGTTTCAATAATCCAAATCTGTTATATTATGAATATTGTTTTTATTCATAATATCTTTTATTTTTTCTTTAAGCCTTTTATTCTTTAAATATAGGCTGTTTGGCGTCATTTTTATTTCCTCAGCCAAAACCCTTAAATCAATACCTACTACGTGGTGTTTCTGCAATATTATTTTTTCGATTTTATCCCAATCACCTTCTTTGTATATTAATTCCCAAAAATTTATGAGTATCCTATCAATATTTTCCTCATTCTGATAATCATAAATAAATTCTATTAATGGGTTATCACTATCAATAAATTGTCCAAAAATATCTCCAATCGGGTCATTATCTCTTTCATCATTATCTTCATATATTTGAACAAGATATTGTTTTTTCCTCAATATATCTATAAGCTTATTGTGAGAGACTGTAAATAACCAAGCATTAAAGGCATCAGTTGTAGTGAATCTTTCTTTTCTACTATTCTTATCAATTGATTCTGCGTATGTTAAAAGTGCGTATTGCAGTGCATCTTCGATATCCTCGGGCAGGCATTTACTAAATTTGTAGTTATTTGATAATGCACTTAACACTTTTTTTCTGCAATTTTCAATATCTTTGTCAGAGAGATCCACGTCTCCTCTTAATCAAATTGTTTGGATAAAAACGAATAGAAAGAAATATTTATTTATTTATAAATAGAAATAATTTTTGAAATTTTATAGAATTTTTCTGCTACGATATTTTATATAATAAAAAAAATGGCACATTTATCGGGTGTGCCATTCTTTTAAAGTAAGAATTTTTCTACTTAACGCCCTATGGAAAACATAGTCTGCCATTTTAGATTTGCACTATTTACTGCAGTCTCAATAATATAGGTTCCGCTTGGCAATGATTTAATGTCAATTATCTTATTTTCCCTAGATGGAATATTCATCTCTTTATATACTTCTTTGCCTTCCAAATTGTATATTTTTAAATAATCTAGGGTTTTGCCAACAATAGAGGGATATCCATCGACTTCGGGATAAAAGTTGAAAGAAATTGTAATTTGCTCATTTGCAGGATTTGGGAATACGTTCATTGCTTCAAAATTTGGATCTCCATAATTCAAAGCTTGGATAAGAACAGCCAAAGTTGTATCGCTTATTTTATTGGAAGAATATGTTTTATATGTGTAGTAAACAGGTATTGAATCTGCTTCGGTTTTAACAAGGATCCCTGTTAGTTCCTGACTAATACTATCCCTAAATTCAATATTATACCCAACTGGTGACCATTCGGCAAGATTAGCTGCACTATCAATCGGTGGATCGTAGGTAGCACTTGTAATTATATCGGATTCATCAAATAAAAGCGCACCGTTATACGGAATAGGTGACCCATCTGGTAATTTTAAGGATAGTTCACCATCGAATATATTACCCTCTTCATTAAAACTACCTAATATACCACAATCAGCGACTACATGTACCCATACTGAAATGTGATCTTTTCCGTTCTCTTGTGGAGTTTTGGATACATAAGTAGTTATTGTCCCGCTGCACAATCCAGCATTAAAATTCCGGTCGTTACATTTTGTTGTTGTTCTTGCTATATCACTGAGACTAACGTAAGAGAAAGAAACCGCTAATATTACACTAATTGCAATGAATTGTGTAATTTTTTTAAAGATTTTCATTTTGAAAATCCTTTAATTTAGTTAAACAAATTTTTAAACACCTATCCTTCCATATATAATACGTTTCAATAATCCAAATCTGTTATATTTCTTAATAGAATTTTTCTTTTCATATTAATTTAAATTATAAAATTTTTATCAATATTTTTTTATTCCTTTACAAATTTCAATGGCAAAAGTCTATTGCTATTTATTGAATATGGCAATCTTAAAATTATAAAATAAATACCCGTGGGTAATTCAGTAATGGAAATTCTATTATTTTTTAGCTCGCCACTTTGCACATTCTGGCCTAAAAAATTAATAATATTGTATTGGCACTTCTCACTTGAGTTAATATTATAATTTGAATTAACTATAATATAATCTCTTGCGGGATTAGGTGAAATAGTGAAATTTAAATTATCATTTAGAGTATTTATAGATGTTGTATCTTGATAACCTATATAAAGTTCGCTTTCAAAATGTACCCCAGCTGAATCACCGTAAGATAAAATAATAAGAGGATTTCCATCATAAGAGACCGAAGGAGTAAGAGCATATTTAATATGAGCAATTGGCGGCATTGGAACGCTATAGAATGTATCGCCATAATCATCCGAATAAAATAATGAATCCTGTTCATTATTATATACTATATGATTTGCACCGTTTAATACAAAAATATAATTAACGTTGCTGGCTGCATATAAAGTAAAAGGGCTGCTGTAATTCAGTGGTGGATACAAATCTTGCAATATTAGGTCTTTCTTCCCACTTTCATCTTTTATTCTCCACAAATTTACCGATGTAAGATTATACGCATCAAAAGAATAAGCACCCCATAACCATACACCACTATCATAGTTTATCTCCCAAATAGTGCGTTGCCCTGTTAGATTTGAATCTGTTAAAAATTGATGTACAGTATTAAATAAATCATCTGTATAATAAATTCCACCCGGATAATAGCCATCAACTACGCAAATTCTATTTGGTTTCGATCCTTTAAATAAATTATCAACATATTTTAATTTACTATAGACCCCAGCAGTATCATCTCTTGGCAAAATCTGGGTAGTTGTTAGATTTTTGTAATTTATTAAATATAAATATGTATTAATGTAATCAAGTGCCTTAGCAACATAATTATCTTCACTGATTTCGATTAATTGTTTAATTGGAAATGTAGTTTGCACGTGTAGGATTTGCTCTTGAAATGAATTTAAATCAATAATATGTAAAAGTTGAGAAAGGGAATCGTAATCTCCATAAATTACTAAACGGTTCTTACTGTCAACAATAAAATTTACAATTGTATTAAAGTCATATCTTTTCCAGGTTTTTCCAAAATCAGATGAAATTGAAACAGGTCGTTTAAAGCCTCCATAGAGTGTCTGTCCCCCGATGACTAGTAAATTATTAGTAGTTTTGACTGCTTTCATTTCCATTGTGGGTCCGTACCAAGTGGAATCCTCAAAAGTTATGCGTTGCCAATTAAATTTTTTCTCAGGAAATTGTTGCGCATACGTTTCAATTGGTTGAATAAAAGAGATTGAGAATAGAACAAATAAAATCAAAATTAAATATTTTTGGGATGGCATAATTGCTCCTCAATTATATATAATAATTGTAATATTAACGTTAAATATAATAAAAATATTTTTGTTTAATTATTGTTTGATAATTTTTTCCAATTTTATATTAATATTTTACTCAGCCACAACTTCATTTTTTGTGACTCGCTCAACAATCAATTCTGCAATTCCGCAAAGTAGCGCAAGAATCACAAATAATTGCCAAAGCTCAGAACCCGTGCGTATCCGTTGTATGCTTTTATCAATAGAAGTCAAATCTTCAATAAACGATATGTTTATTTTGTCGCTATATTTTTTCTTCAATAGTGATTCAATTGCGCTGTTCTGAATTTGTGAAATATCTGATTCACGCTTATCGATATTTGCTGATACCATTGCTACGGGTTCATCTGCTTGATTATAAACAATATAATTCCCAGGGATTGACAAATTGTCAAATTTAAGAGTAGTACCCTCAGACAAATTTGGTGCATAAAGCATTGATTCATTTTTAAGCGGGTCGATAATTTTGAAGCTTGACCCTTTTGCATAATTTTCAGGGATTGTGATTTGAAGTGACTGTCCTATTGTCGCAGATCTTGAAATTTCAGAAATCATTGTAAGGTATTCCACCGAGCGATTTATAAATACGGGAAATAAAGATGAAATAGGAAAGCTTCCCCAATCGAGCGATGGATGTGACGCAATAAAGATGAATTTGCCTTTATCTATATTCTTTTCAAATGCAAGGTCCCCCGATGTTGTTTGAATTATTGGGAATCCACTTGATATTGAATATAATTTTTTAAAATGTATTTTTTCATTCAAACTAAACGAAGATTTGTCTGTAAATACACCTTCAAATATTGGAGAAAGCTTTTGAATTTGTGAAACGACGGGCATTTGACCTTCGGGATATTGCGTAAATCGTCCGCCTTGTATTCCAAGTAACGCCAAATAGTTAGGTGATTGTGCTAAATTATCATCAGCAAATAATATTGCTTTACCCCCATTTGCAATATATTGACGCAATTTCTCAACATTCAAATTTTTCAATGAATTTATAATTATTGCGTCATAATCTGTGATTGTTTTATTATTGAAATCATTCACAGTCATCACTTCAGAACTATATAAATTATTTGTATTACTAATTCCAAGTGCTGAAAGCAAATAAGGATTTTTTTCATCATCAACTACCGCAATTTTTGGAGAGTGAGGCATAATAAATCCAAAGTATTTTGAATTATCTTCTTCCAATGCATCGCTTTCGAGTTTTGCCTCCGCAGAAACTATTTTATAATCCTTTGGATTTGCTGAGATATTTACAGATTTTGTGGAATTTGCATTTATACTGAAATCCAACTGGGCAACACGTTCATTGTTATATATAATACTCAAAATTGTAGATGGCTGGTCTTCTTTAGAATAATTGTGAATATTTGCAAGAATTTGAACAGGCTTATTTTGTTGAAAAATTTGAGTGAGCAATTGCACAGAATCAATTGATAAATTTGTATAATCAATTTTTGATTTTGCACCAACTTCAAGGAAATATATGGATGGATGATACTTTTTTAGAATGGAATTGTTTTGGGATTGTTCTGAAATTGTGTCAATGCTTTTGAAATTAATTAATTGATTATCTGAAATAATAAATATTTCTTTATTAATATTTCGAGAATTTTCGAACAATGCAGAAGATAGAGAAATTGATTTATCAAAATCTGCGACAGAATAACTGATATTAATTTTATTTATTTGTTCTTTTAAATTTTGCAAATCGCGTGAAAAATTATAATTTGCGAAATCTTTTAAATCGCTCATTGGAATTACAGCAACTTCATCACCCGAGCGGAATTGCTCAATCAATTTACGTGCTGTGCGTTTTGCATAGTTAAAACGATTTCCAAATTCATCAGAATAATTCATACTTGGGCTATTATCAATTAAAATTACTGCGCTTGTTTGTGCATAATTGGTCATTCCTGGCAATGTTCCTTTAATTACGGGTCGAGAAAATGCAAGCACAATAAAGATAATTAATAGGGTTCGCAAGACAAGCAACAGGATTTGTCTGATTTTGAGTTTGCGGATTTGCGATTTTTGTAATTCTTTTAGAAATTTAATACTTGAAAATTCAACAGTACGAAGTTTGCGCAAGTTCAATAAATGCAATATGATTGGAATTGACGCTGCAATTAATCCGAACAAAACAAAAGGATTGAGAAAATTCATTTTTCAAGTATTTATAAAATTGAGTTTGACGTTTAGAACTGTTATCTATTTAAAAAATCGGCATTAAAACAATTTTTTAAATTATTTTTTTCATTTTTATTGCAATTTTAATTTTTTTATTTAAATTAATAAAAATGAATTTGTATTTTTTATAAAACTCTTTGAAAATTGAAATAAACTAATATGGGTGGGCTTATTGCCCATTTAATTAT
>JAGOIG010000103.1 GCA_017995735.1 Candidatus Kapaibacterium sp.
TGAAATTGCATTGCTAATCTACGGTATGCAGTTTTAATTTCTTCTAAACTTGCACTGCGACCCACTCCCAGCACTTCGTAATAATCTCTTTTATCCATTTTATCTTATATTCAAATTTTATTATTATTTTTTCAACACAGGGCTGAAGCCCAGTGTTGAAATATATTCTTTCTCTTATTTTCGCCTCGCAACACAGGGCTGAAGCCCAGTGTTGAAATATACTTTTTTATTCTCTCTTTTTAACACAGGGCTTAAGCCCTGTGTTGAATATATTTATGTATATATTTATTTATCATCTTTTGGTTGAGAAACTGCAACTTTCGCATGTCTTAACACTTTATCCTTAATTTTATATCCTTTTTGCAAAATAAGCGCCACTTTCCCCGGTGGTATATCGGATGGAACTGTCATCAATGCGTCTTGAGTATCGACATCGAAATCATCCCCAATATTTATAGGAATTGGTGAAACATCAAAATCTTGCATAAGTTTATAAGCTTGTTGATTTATTAATTCCAACCCACGCAACAAGGCATCAAAATCCTGATTAGTCTTTGCAGTATTATATGCTTTTTCGATATTATCGACTAATTCTAATAATTCATATAGTAATTGTGTATTCCCAAATTGAATTATATCTTCTTTTTCTTTTAAAGTTCGCTTGCGAAAATTTTCAAATTCTGCTACTTTCCTCACTAATTGATCTCGCAATTCCTCATTTTCTTTTTTTAACTTTTCATTTTCTTCTATCAAATTTTCATTTTCTTCAATTAAGTCATCCATAGACATTTGAGATTTGATGATATCTTCTTCACTCGTGTTTTCTTTTTGAAAATCAATCATTTCTCCCTCATTAATTTCATTTTGTTCATTTTCATTATTGTTTTCATTATCTTGATTTCTTAGGGTTGCATTTTTTAAATACGTATCCGATAAATCCTTTGGGGGATTATTTGTGTGCCTAATTCCTCTTGATTTTAAATGATCCATACTTATAATTACCTCCTTTCTATCAAATATTATTAGACGAAAAATTAAAAAAAATAACTTTTTTAAGCAATCCCGTAAAAATCGAAATCCTTAGACAAATATTTTTTTAGACTTTGTTTCAAAATTGCATTTTCAATTTTATTTAACTTCGGGTCATTTTCAAGAACACCCTGCGCAAATTCTCGAGATTTTGTTATAATATCAATATCCTCAACAAGATTGATAAATTTAAAAGCAGGCAATCCCGATTGTCTAGTACCAAGAATATCCCCAGGACCACGAATTTCCAAATCTACTTCTGCGATTTTAAACCCATCGGTGGTCTCCTCCATTGTTCGCAATCGCTTAATTGCTGCAATCCGTTCGTTTGGGTCGATATGTTTTGATTTTATTTTATATTGGAAATTGCTTTTTGTAAATAATATACAATATGATTGATGCTCACCTCTGCCTACTCGCCCACGTAGTTGATGCAATTGTGATAACCCAAATTTCTCTGCATCTTCGATTATCATCACTGTGGCATTTGGCACATCAATTCCCACCTCAACAACGGTTGTGGCAACAAGTAAATCAAATTCTTTTTTTAAAAATTTATACATTATCTCATCTTTTTCTGCAGGTGGCATTTGCCCATGCAATAATCCCACATTGAATTCTTTAAATATTTTTTTAATATATTCATAATGTTCAATTGCAGATTTATAATTTAGCTTTTCAGATTTTTCCACTAATGGATAGACAATATAAGCTTGCCGGCCCATCTTGAGCTGTTGCCGAGTGAATTCATACATACTATTGCGATTTTCGTCAAATACTACTTTTGTTTGAATTGGCTTGCGATTTTTTGGCATTTCTCTAATCACCGATACATCCAAATCTCCGTATAAAGTCATACTCAATGTTCGTGGAATTGGTGTAGCCGACATAAATAAAGTATGTGGAAAAATTTCCAATTCCGTATGAGATTTCCTTGCCAGTTCTATTAATTCTGCCTTTTGAGTGACGCCAAATCTATGCTGTTCATCGATTACAATAAATCCAAGATTGTGGAAGACGATATCGTCTTGAATAAGGGAGTGAGTGCCGATAATTATTTGAGAGCTTCCGTCAGCAATCGAGCTTAAAATCGCATCCCGATGATTTGCACGCAATCCTCCCAACAGAAGCGTTGTTTTAATATCGAACTCTTTCAAATAATTGCTTATTGTATTATAATGCTGTTGAGCAAGTATTTCTGTTGGTGCCATTAGCACAACTTGATAACCCGCATCAATCACTGCAAGCATCGCAATTAGCGCAACAATAGTCTTGCCTGAACCGACATCACCTTGAAGCAATCTATTCATCGGAATACCTGAATTGAAATCGTTCATTATATCTTGCAATGCTTTGATTTGGTCATTTGTTAATTTGAACGGTAATTGTTTGTAAAATCGTTTAACATTTGGGCTGTTTCGTGGGATAATCAAGCCTTTTTGCGATTTGATTTGCGCTTGCCTCAATGATAATATCGCGAGAAAAAACATCAGCATTTCTTCAAATTTAAAACGTTGCCGCGAACTTTCAAGCAATTCAAAATTTTCGGGGAAATGCATATTCTTTATTGCTTTTGTTTTTGGTGGAAAGTTGAAATTTTGCAAAATATAATCGGGCAAAGTTTCCTCAATTGAATTGCCAATTTTTTCTAATGCGTTTGATATTATCTTCCTTAACTGTTTTTGAGTAATTTTCGCCTTAACAAACATCTCGGGCATTGTGTATTTTGGCAAAATTCCACCCCGCTGATAATATTCAGCATCTTCAATATCTATATTTTCAATTTCGGGATGCACAAAGTTAATTTCATTATATCTCCCAATATCTGGGTACCCACTGATTGCAACGTAATCACCTTCGTTATAGTATTTGCTATAATATTCAATTCGATTGAAAAATATAATATTTGCCCTTGCTCGACTTTCGTCTGTGATTTCGACAATGAGCATTTGCCTATTACCTGATATAGCTCGCTTTGTCTTTTTTGCGATTTTGCCAACTATGGTATATTCACGGCGGAATTTTATTTGCTTAAATGAAGCGGATTCATATTGATTGCTCGTTTCCTCTGTAAAAAGCGTATGATAGAGCTCATCTATGCGTTTCACACTTCTGCGGTCCAAGTATGAAAATGGGAAATAATAAATTAAATCCTCAAAGGTTTTAATGCCTGCTGCGGCAAGCACTTTTGCCTTTTGAGGTCCAACTCCCTTTATATATTGAGTTTCGTATTCTTGCTTTTGCTCCAATTCAATTCAAAACGTTAATAAAACACCCATTAAAAAATTGACACCTGAATTTGGCAAATTAAAATAATTATAATAAATCTCGTTTGTCAAATTATTTATAATTATATAAATTCTATTTTTATCAAATAATTGTTCAAAATATAAATTTGTCAGGAATACATCTTTTGTCGTCTCGATTTCCTTACTCTGAGAATTATAAGAATTAACTCCTGTCATATAAACAAAATTAAGCCGTGCATTCAATCCAAAATCAAATTTATATTCACTGTTGAGTTTAAAATTGAATTTTGGATAAATAATATTAGGTTGAATTTTTTGAATATTGTTGTTAAATTTCGAAAATACGTATTCAATATTACTATAAATCGAAAAATTATGATTATTATATTTCATTTGTGATTTTACTCCCATATTTGCTATGGAATTAGTATTTTGGAATTGAAATGTATCAACTGCAATTGGTACATTACAAATCAAATTATCATTTTTCGATATTGTAAGTCCAATATTCCCCGTAAAATATGATGATATTTTTCTATTGTAAAATAAATCAATAATATAATTATCATCAATTTTTAAATTTGGATTTGCTATTTGTTTTGGGTAAATACTGAAATATTGAGAATTAAATGGCACATTGCTGAATTTGTTTAAATTTAACGAAATTGCATCAAATTCTGAAAAATTATATTGATTATTAAAATATAAATTCCAGCCATGTTTATTGCTTGGTATTTCGCCAAGTTCCGATTGATTTATATTATTTTGAAAATATTGGAATTCGATATTTGACTTAATTTTATTGCTTTTATAAATGTCTTGATAAAGCGTCAAAATTAAATTCTCATCCTCCAGCCTCAAATTATATTGCATTTTCAAATCGAAATCGATAATTACACCTTGCGAGTAATAAAGCGACATTTTGGTATTGTATTCAAAAAAAGTAGGGAATTCCACTAAAATATTTGCGCCATAAAGATACTCGGATATTTGCAATGTAGTATTATCTATTGAAATTTCTGCTGAATCATAATGCATCAATTGATTTCGATACCCGTATTTATAAAATACATTGCCTGATATTATGAAATATGATGAGAAATCATCAAAAAAATTCAATTTGCCTATAAATAAATTATAATCATTGAAATGAATTGTAATATTATTTTCATTTAATTTATTTGGAACAAATAAATCTGCATTTGAGAAATAACCCTCAATCGAAATTCCTGCTTTCTCATTTTTATACCCCGCATTTGCATAAGCAGATATATTTTGGTACCCTGAATTTTTAACTCTAATCAGATCGAAAGGATTCTTTGTATTTTTATTTGAATAAAAATAGCCTGTTGAACTTTCAAAAACAGGATTTATATTCCAGAAAAAATGATTCTTTGTACCAAAATGATTTATATCAAATTTTGAATTTTTTATTCCTGAAAAAAGTTGAATTACTGTCGAAAGTGTATCATTCAAATCTGTGCTTATATCTGGTAGCATTGAGAATTTTTGTTGATTTTCGAAAATTGATTGGAAAAATTTTGGATGGAAAAAATTCAAATTATAATTTCCATCAAAATCTGAATAAATTGGCACCCCATCATAATTAATACTCAAATAATTGAGATTATGATATGAACTCAATCTCCTTTGAGCTACACTATCAGCATATAAAAACACATTGTCGAAAAAATATATGTCTGTGTTCAATTTCAAATATGAATAATCACAAGGGGAAGGACCATCCTGGTTCATCGTATTGTTATTATTATCCAATTTTATAATTTCATTATTATAAGCCAATGCAACAAAGTGAGTTGGCGATAATAGTATTCGAGATAATAATAAAATAAATATAAATAATATTCTTTTGAAACTTGTCATTTTTTAATAAATGTAAAAATAAATAACAAGTTCAAAATAGAAATAATGAAATGGAAAAATATTATTTAAAAAATGTTTTTCTTCCTTAAAATTTCTTCTGATAAAAGTGACAATAGGGAATATTGCCATTTTTCTTATAATAATCTTGATGATATTCTTCGGCAGGCCAGAATTTATCGAATTTCTCTAATATAGTAGCCACTTTATAACCTTTCTCAGATAATTGATTTATTAAATCTGTAGCAATTTCCTTCTGTGTTTCATTTGTATAAAATATAGCTGAACGGTATTGCTTGCCAACGTCAGGTCCTTGTCTATCAACTTGCGTAAAATCGTGAATTTCAAAAAAATACTTTGCTAAATCGCGATAAGAAATAATTTTGGGGTCATAAATAATCATCAATGCTTCAGCGTGCCCTGTCGTGTTTGTGCATACTTGTTCATATGTAGGATTCTCGACTAACCCACCTGTATATCCAACTGTTGTTGAAATGACTCCGTTTAACTTTTGAAAAAGATACTCAACTCCCCAAAAACAACCACCAGCAAATATTGACTGCTCATATTTCAAATCACTTGCAGGAATGAAATTTAATGATATAGAATTCACGCAATGTCGTACATTTTTTGGGGTTAGCATCTCCCCTTCAAAAATATGACCAAGATGTGCTCCACAATTAGCGCATAATATTTCAGTACGAATGCCATCAGCATCGCGTTGCCTTCTAACTGCACCTGGAATTTCATCATCAAAGCTGGGCCATCCACACTCGGAATCGAATTTATCTTTTGAATAATAAAGTGGAGCATCGCATCTCTTACAAGTGTAGACTCCATTTTCAAAAAAATTATCATATTTGCCCGTGAATGGTGCTTCAGTCCCCTTATGCAGGATTACACGCTCCTCGGCGGGTGTTAGTTTATTGTATTGCATTTTTTCCTCTGATTTATTTTCAGTACATCCTATGAGTAAAATTATTAGAATGACGAATATTTTTATATATTTCATAATTTTAATCACAATTTATTCAATCTCATAAGCTTTCTTTCTATTCAAGTGTGCTTGATAGCGTTGACGTAATTGTGCTTGATTTAATAATTTCCTTAATATCCTTTCAATATCGAAAAAAGATTTATAAGTATAATGAGGGACTCGCTTCTCGCTGCAATATTTTGCAAGAGCTTTTTTTGCAAATATTATATCCGCAACCTCTGCTGCGCAAAAATCTGAAAATCCATCTCCGACATAAATTACAATTGAATCATCAGGTGTCGATGTCAATAACACGTTCCTTTTGCAAACAGCCGACATACATTGGCAATTTTCATTTGCAAAAGGAAATTGAACTATAAATCCATTTTCTGTTTTTAATAATCTATTGCAATATATATTATTTTGTATTTTATCTTGATAAATATTTTCAGGCAATTTTGCTTTTAAATA
>JAGOIG010000004.1 GCA_017995735.1 Candidatus Kapaibacterium sp.
TATAATACCTGCAATTGCTACAAGTATATCACCTCCCCACATACTTAACACAGGAGAAATAATCCCTCTATCTGCAAGCTTTTCTCCGCCAATGAGTGATACCCAATTAAATACATAAAATAAAAGGCTAATGCCCGCTGCCACACCAAAATTACCACGACGTATTATTACCCCAAGTGGAGCAGCAATCAACACAAATACAAGGCAGGCAAATGGAATTGAGTATTTCTTATGTATTTCCACACTGTATTGGTCAATACGATCTTGATATCCTTCGATATTGCTTGATACAGCATATAAATTTACACGAAAATGATTCAATTCTATCTCTGCTGTTTTCAATGCTTCAATTTTAGAACGTGTTTCATCATCAACATTTTTTAAGTCGTGTGATACAAACTTCTGCGTTATGTTAGGTTGAGTTCCATAAAGTAAATAATTTAAATGATTTATGAGCAGAGAATCAAAATCCTTGATTTTTTCCGATTGATTTTTTGCGATTCCATCAATAATTTTTTGCATATCAGAAATACGCATTTCACGGTCACCACGTGAAAATACATCTGCATTAGAGCGACTAAAAAAGAAATCAGATGCGTCAGCATAAATCTCGCCTTCCTGAAAATTGATTACACGATAAATATCATCGCGATTTTTAAATATTTGGTGCATCTCCCCACTATACAGCCTTATAACCATCTTGGAATATGTTGGGCTGCTTTTGATATAGCCGCTATCTGCGGAAATTATATTTTGTGTAAACATTTTAGTATTATCGTAAATTGTCACCCCCGTGAGTTTCCCGGATATAGAATCTACCTTTCGCGCAAGTATTGTATATCCACTTATTGCTTGAGAAAATTGTCCTGATTCAAGAGCAAAAGTAGGTTTCTTACGATTAATATCTGCCATCAAAATTTTTGCCTGATGATTTGCTTCGGGTAAAACATAATCATTAAATAAATATAATAAATAGGAAAGTATTAAACCCGCTAATATGATCACTCTCATCATTCTGATAAGCCCCGCTCCGCTTGCCTTAATTACTGTAATTTCTGAATTAGATGATAAATTGCCAAAAGTCAAAACCACCGAAAAAAGCACACCCATTGGTACTGCTAGCACCACCATCCATGCAAGATTATAAGTAATTACTTGCAATATTACCCAAACACTCAACCCTTTGCCAATGAATTTATCAAGCTGGTTCATTAAAAACTGCATAAGAAAAAGAAAAACGCCAACACCTGTGCCAAATAGGAAGGTCGGTATATGATGCCTGAGAATATATCTATCAATAATTGTAAACATCCAAATTGGATTAATTCAAATATATAAAGACTAATTTGTCGGTATAATCTTTTTTAGAATGGGAATTTTTATTGAAAAATGAAGTTATTCTTAGGTCCCAAATATTCAGGTTAATTATAGTGCACCTCAATATTTTTTGTGAAATAGTGCTTGTAATAGGCGATATATCGATATTATACAATCTTAATTTAACAAATAACGGAACAGCAGTACAGCTCCGTTTTTATGAATCATCGGGAAGTGGCACAAATTATACAGCAATTCAAGCACAAACACAAGCAGGCGATATTACTTATACTTTACCTGCGGTGGCAGGTACAAATGAGCAAATATTAAGTACAAATGGTAGTGGAAGTTTGAGCTGGAATACAATTGCAACTGGTTGGGGATTGACAGGCAATACAGGCACTAATGATGGAACAAATTACATTGGAACAACCGATAATGTAGCATTAAACTTTAAAGTAAATGGCTGAAAATCAGGAGATGAAAGAGCAATTAAATTTGCTGCAAACCCAGATAGCAACAATGATGCAAGAGATAGAGAAAATAAAGCAAGAGATGGCAAACAAGGAAAAAGATAGTAAAAATAAAACAGAAGATTTAGGGGAAAATAAATAGGATGGATAGGCAGTTTGCGCTGTAGCACAATCATCCTTGATTGTGCTTTGAACCTACGAATTGAAGTCGTAGGTTCAAATTGTAAGGGCAATTCATAATTGCACTTAGAGATGCCTTTGTCATTCCGCGCATTGCGAGAAATCCATACCGGCGGGAATGGATTCTTCACTTCGTTCAGAATGACAGAGAAGCACAAGCGAGACGCTTGTGCCACCTTGAGACATCCGCACCCAGCCTCTATATCCAAATTCCAAATTCTCTGAATTATTCTTTCATCAGCTTTTCTACCTTTTGCTTTTGTCCATTGAAAAATCGCACTGTATAAAATCCTGTTGCTAATCCGCTGATGTTAATTTTGTCTGTTTCAATTATTCCGTTCTGCACGCAATTGCCAAGTATATCATAGATCTGGTATAGCCAAATACCAAATATACTCTCAAGAAAGGGGGAATTTATATAGATATAATCTCGAGCAGGATTAGGGGAGATACAAATTTCGCTTAACCATTTTGGTTCATTTACTGATACATCCCAATCGAATGTAGTATCACCATAAACAATACCATCTCTTACATAGCCAACTAATTCTTTTGAAATATCTTCAAGGTGGTTATTGCCTGTATTTCTTTCAAGAAAACCCATATCAGAGGAAAAGTAGAAATAAGTTTCACCGGGGTCAGACAAATACCATCCTACAATACAGCTATCTTTTCTTACCTTGATGTGGGTTGCTTTTGCCGCTAATATATCTACCGTATCAGAAGTAAATCTACTTTTGTCTCTCTTATATCCATCTTTTGTTATATGTTCATTGAAATCATTAAACCCAATAGAACCCAAATATAAATTACTTTCAAAAAAAGTATTTGCTGACATATCAAATAATTTTAGAACTGTGCGAAGATCGACAAATTGCTTAACATTATTTATAAGAGAAAGGGTATCATGATTCATTGGATTAGGATTAAGTACATAAGTTGCACTTGCAATATTTGATGTGTATGTAATTACTGAATCCTTTAGCTCAGTAGAAGTAATTTCCTCACGGATTTTCCCAGTACTTCCTGAAAATCCATAAATATCATCAAATGCCCACACTAAAATATCTCCCGCTTTAATTTTGGTAAAAGCATCCATAAAGGGTTTAAAAGAATATCCAAGTGGTTTTATACCATCATCAATTCCGACTAAACTTAATTGTAGTGGATCATTATAATAGCTCTCACAATCCAAATTGAGTATTTTTTCCCAATTATTTGAGTAAATTAACCCATAAGATTTACTTAGTATAATCGAGCGAGGATAACATTGTGATGAATTAATGATTTTGTTAATTGTATAGTAACGGGCAGAATCCATTGTATTAAAAATGTTGATAAGGGATATGCTATCGCATTTAATAGAGCAACTGATTGTATCTTTTTGTACAATATTAGTTATTGAAACAGAATTGCCAGGCTCTTGAGTTGTGATTAGATAGAAATAGTAATTATCATTGAATAATGGAATAAAAGTTGTATCATTATTTATATAAATTGAATCAGGTACCGGATGTCCATTCCAATGCGCATACCATTCTCGCTCAAATATGTCAATATATGGAAGTAAGGAATCGAAGCATTGATCTTGTTTAAAATCTAAGAAAACTTTAGAATAAAGGAGATTTGGATTATCCTCCGATTGAAGGAATTTAACATCGATATTATACTCGCCATTATAATAATAATATGTAACATTGTTCTTGAAGAGCTCCCAATCAGCAAAAAGTGGTGTGATTGATATTGATAATAAAAGAAATACGTAGATTACTTTTTTCATAGTTAAACCTTTATTAAGATTAAAAATAAAGATGAAAATAAAAATTAAATATTGTAGTGGTAAAAAATAAATTTAAATTTCTTATATTTTAATGAAAAATTACTTTTTAAAATATTTTTTGTTAACTATATATTGTATATTGTTATTTTTTCTTAATTTTGTAAACTCTATTGAAAGCAGAGTGTAAATTTATCTAATTAAAGGAGAATGAGTGCCAACAATTAGTCAATTAGTAAGAAAAGGCAGGCAAAAAGTAGAATATAAGAGCAAATCGCCCGCATTAAAAGGTTCGCCTATAAGGCGTGGAGTGTGCACACGTGTATATACAACAACACCCAAAAAGCCAAATTCAGCATTAAGGAAAGTGGCTCGTGTTCGATTATCCTCAGGAATTGAAGTGACGGCATATATTCCTGGTGAAGGACATAATTTGCAAGAGCATTCTATTGTATTTGTTAGAGGCGGAAGAGTAAAGGATTTACCAGGCGTTCGCTATCATATAATTCGAGGGTCAGCCGATACACAAGGTGTTGAAGGCAGAAAACAGGGTCGTTCAAAATATGGCTCCAAACGTAAGAAGGGCGCAGCACCTGCAAAGGGGAAGAAATAATAAAAAGGTTGAATTATGAGAAAGAAAAAAGCTGAAATAAGAAGGATACCACCTGATATAAGATATAACGATATGATGGTCGCTAAATTAATCAATTATCTTATGTGGGATGGGAAAAAGTCTACTGCAACAAACATAGTCTACGAAGCATTTGATGTAATAAAAGATAAATTGAAAGAAGAGCCACTGGATGTGTTTAACCGAGCAATTTCGAATATATCACCTATAATTGAGGTGCGTTCTCGACGTGTTGGCGGTGCAACATATCAGGTGCCTGTAGAAGTGAAAGAAAATCGCAGAATAGCTCTTGCATTACGATGGCTTAAAACAGCAGCACGAGCAAGAAAAGATAAAAGTATGTCTCTGAAATTAGCAAATGAGATTATTTCTGCTTCAAAAGGCGAGGGATCTGCATTTAAGAAAAAAGAAGATGTCCATAGGATGGCAGAAGCAAATAAAGCTTTTGCTCATTTTAGATGGTAATAGATTGCGTTCTTTGAAAATTAGTGATTAATATCCAAACATTATGGCAAGGACAATCCCAATAGAGAAAATCCGAAACATTGGAATTATGGCTCATATTGATGCAGGTAAAACTACAACAACAGAGCGGATGCTTTTTTATTCGGGCTATCTTCATAAAATTGGTGAAGTTGATGAAGGCACCGCCTTTATGGACTATATGGAGCAGGAGCGTGAGCGGGGAATAACAATTATGTCCGCCGCTGTCACAACATATTGGCAAAATCATCAAGTCAATATCATTGATACGCCAGGTCATGTGGATTTCACATCAGAAGTTCAACGCTCTTTACGGGTACTTGATGGCGCAATTGCTGTGTTGTGTGCAGTTGGAGGTGTTGAACCTCAGACCGAGCGAGTATGGCATCAAGCAAATGAATTTCGCGTACCGCGTATTGCATATATTAATAAAATGGATAGGATGGGTGCTGATTTCAGTCACGTTATACAAATGATGATTGATAAACTCTATGCAAATCCCATACCTGTGCAAATTCCAATTGGGGCAGAAGATGATTTTGAAGGTATTATTGATTTGATTAAGATGAAAGCATATTACTTTGATATAGAAACGCTTGGAGCCGAATATAATATATCAGATATACCTGAAAATATGATTGAGATTGCACAGAATTATAAAGGGAATTTGATTGAGAAGATAGCAGAATTCGACGATAATATTTTGGAAAAATATCTAGCAAATGAAGTTATTTCTGAAGATGAAATTAATACATCGCTGAGGAAGGGGACAATATCGCTAAAATGCGTGCCTGTGTTTTGCGGTTCTTCATTCAAAAATATAGGAGTGCAAACACTTTTAGATGGTGTGATAAAGTATTTGCCATCACCAAGCGATATAGGATATGTAGAAGGAGAGGATGCAAATGATCCTGACAAGATTATAAAAGTAAAATTGAGCGATGATGAGCCATTTTCTGCTTTATCATTTAAAGTATTGAGCGATACTTTCCTGGGGCGTTTGAATTTTATTAGAATATATTCGGGTGCAATTAAAGTGGGACAAGCTATTGAAAATTCGACAATCAATAAAAAAGAAAGGATAAGCAAGATATTTAGGATATATTCAAACAAACGAGAAGAAATTCCCGAAGCATATTCAGGAGAAATTGTTGCAATACCGTCGCTTAAATTCACAACTACGGGCGATACACTATGCAATGGGAGGATGGTGATTTTTGAGAAAATTAGGTTTTTAGAGCCTGTGATTGATATGTCGATAGAAGCAAAAACTCAAGCTGACCAAGAGAAAATGCTACAAGCACTTGGGAAGTTGGCAGATGAGGACCCAACATTCCGTTATAAATTTGATGAGGATAGCGGGCAAATTATTATTAGTGGGGTTGGCGAGTTGCAGTTAGAAATCGCTGTGGATAGATTAAAATCAGAATTTAATATTGACGCAAGAGCAGGCAAGCCACAGGTATCTTATAGGGAAACAATTAACCAAACTGTATTGGAGGACTATCATTTTGAAAGGGTTATAGCAGGAAAAAATCAAATTGGAGATGTGACAGTTGAGCTTTCACCTAATGAGCGCGGCAAGGGTATAGAAATAAAGAATTTGATAAATGACAAATCGATTCCGAAGAATATAGTAGATATAGCATTAGAAGGAATTACCGAGGCTGTTCAAATGGGATTGCAAGGTTATCCAATGGTCGATATAATTGCAAAATTGATAAAAATCCAATATATAGAGGGTTTAACAAGCGAGACAGGAATAAAAATTGCAAGTTCAATGGCTGTAAAAAGTGCATTAAATAGAATAGACACAGTACTTTTAGAACCTATTTTCAAAGTTGAAATTGTATCTCCCGAACAATATGTAGGAGATATAATTTCAGATTTGAATGCAAGGAAGGGCCGAGTTGAGGGAATTGATACAAGAGGGAATTTACAGGTAGTGGTTGGATATGCACCGTTATCAAACTTGTTTGGTTATGTGACTGACCTACGTTCTTTATCGCAAGGGAGAGCAAGTTTCACAATGGTATTTTCACATTATAATATAATAAATAGTTAATAATTCGTCTAAAAATTTCTTTAAAAAAAATTTAAAGAAAAAAAATAATTAGTTTTTTAAGAAATAAGTAAGTAAGAAACTAAAAAATGATAAGTAAGATAATAAAAATATTGGAGTAAAATATGGCAAAGGAAGTATTTCAGCGGACAAAACCGCACGTTAACATTGGTACTATTGGTCATGTTGATCATGGTAAAACTACATTAACAGCCGCAATCACAATGGCATTAAGTAAAAAGTATGGACGTGGTGAGATACGTACATTTGATTCAATAGATAATGCACCTGAGGAAAAGGCACGAGGCATAACGATAGCAACAGCGCACGTTGAGTATGAAACAGAGAAGAGACATTATGCCCATGTCGATTGTCCAGGCCACGCAGATTATATTAAGAATATGATTACAGGGGCAGCACAAATGGATGGAGCAATTTTAGTGGTTACTGCAACAGATGGACCAATGCCTCAAACACGTGAGCATATATTACTTGCTCATCAAGTCGGAGTGCCACGAATGATAGTATTTTTAAATAAAATAGATGCTGCGGACCCTGAGTTACTAGATTTGGTTGAAATGGAATTACGCGAATTACTTACATCATATGGTTATCCTGGCGATGAAATTCCAATAATACGTGGTTCAGCTTTACAAGCATTGGAAGCAGGCGCAGATCCAAGTGTAGGACCAGACGATCCCAGATTAGCTTGTATATATGAATTAATGGATGCAGTTGATAGTTATATACCAACACCTGTGCGAGATATTGATAAGCCATTCTTAATGCCTGTCGAAGATGTATTTTCAATTACAGGACGTGGAACGGTAGGAACAGGTCGTGTAGAAAGGGGCAAGATTCACGTAAACGATGAAGTAGAGATTGTGGGTTTTGGAATGCATAAGAAGACAATATGCACGGGTATCGAAATGTTTCGTAAGATACTTGATGAGGGACAAGCAGGGGATAATATAGGCGTATTATTACGTGGTATCGATAAAAAAGAACTCGAGCGCGGAATGGTAATTGCTAAACCAGGCTCAATTACACCTCATCATCATTTTCATGCACAAGTATATGTTTTAAAGAAAGAAGAAGGCGGAAGGCATACACCATTTTACAATGGATATCGACCTCAATTTTATTTTAGAACAACTGATGTAACAGGCACATTAAGATTGCCAGAGGGAGTGGAAATGGTTATTCCTGGGGATAATTTAAATGATATAGAGATTGAGCTAATACAACCTGTTGCTATGGAGGAAGGATTGACATTTGCTATTAGAGAAGGTGGAAAAACCGTTGGAGCAGGTGTCGTTACAAAAATCATTGAATAATATTTGAATAATAAGATAGATAATGCAAAAAATAAGAATAAAATTAAAATCATTTGATCATAACTTGATAGATCAATCTGTGGGCAGAATAACACAGACATTAAAACAGACGGGAGCATTAGTGGTGGGACCTGTTCCACTACCAACCAAACACTCTGTTTATACAGTCAATCGTTCGCCACACGTTGATAAAAAATCAAGGGAACAATTCGAGTTAAAAACTCATAAAAGATTAATTGATATATTTAATTCATCTCAAAAAACTATCGATGCACTGATGAGGTTAGAATTACCGGCAGGTGTAGATGTTGAAGTCAAAGTATAAGGACCGATTATGAAAGCAGCAATTCTTGGACGTAAGATAGGTATGACTACAATCTATAATGAAAGTGGTAGACAAATACCTGTTACGCTTGTTAAAGCAGGACCTTGCCCTATATTGAAATTAAGGACTGAGCAAGAGGATGGATATAATGCCGTAATGCTAGGATTTGAAGAAATAGAAGATAAGAAATTAAATAAACCTATATCGGGATTGTTCAAAAAATTACAAATGCCTGCATTGAGATATATTAAAGAATTTCGAGATTTGACTGGAGATTATGCAGTTGGAAAGACAATAACAGTAGAAAACTTTAATATTGGCAGCAAAGTAAAAATAACAGGTATTTCAAAAGGGAAGGGATATCAAGGGGTTGTAAAAAGGCATCATTTCGGTGGTGTTGGTATGGTAACCCATGGTCAATCAGATAGGCAACGACATCCAGGATCAATAGGAGCTTCATCTTATCCATCGAGGGTAATAAAAGGTTTGCGTATGGCAGGTCAGATGGGGAATAAGCAAGTTTCAGTAAAAAATCTTGAGGTCGTAGGCATTTATCCCGAAGAAAATGTGTTGGCAATAAAAGGTGGCGTTCCTGGCACAAAAAATAGTTTAATAGAAATAGTGGAGAAATAGGAAATGCAAGCAGATTTATATAATCCAACAGGAGAGATAATAGGACAGGTCGATTTGAATGACGAAGTATTTGGAATAGAGCCAAATGAGTATGCAATACATCAATATGTAATGGCTTATCTTGCTCATCAACGTCAAGGTACACATAAAACAAAGACACGATCTGAGGTATCAGGTGGTGGTAAAAAGCCATGGCGACAAAAAGGGCGTGGGACAGCACGTGCAGGGTCAAGTCGTTCACCAGTTTGGGTAAGCGGAGGCAAAATTCACGGACCTGTACCTCATAAGTATAATGTAAAAGTGCCCGTTAAGATAAAAAGATTAGCAAAGAAATCAGCTCTTTCTATTAGAGCAAGTGAAAATAATATTAAAATATTGACTGAGTTCAATATTAATGAATATAAAACAAAACGAGTTGTCGAATTGCTGTCAAATTTGAAAATAAGTGGAGAATCAGCTTTAATTTTGACTAATGATGCCGACAACTATTTTTATCGTTCAGCATTAAATATACCAAAGGTTGAAATTCAACCAGCAGAAAAGATATCAGCATACGACATTATGAAATATAAAAATATAGTAATAATGCAGGATGCAATAAAAAGTATTGAAGAAATACTATTATAGGTTCAATTATGAATTATGATATAATAAAAAAGCCACTGATAACAGAAAAGGCAATGCAGTTAGGAGATTCAAGGCAATATGCTTTCGAAGTAAATATTGATTCAAATAAAATTGAAATAAAGAAAGCAATTGAAGAGCTTTATGAAGTTAAGATAGAAAGTATTCGAACATTACGAGAGAAGGGCAAAATAAAATCTCGATTTACAAAGCGAGGGAGAGTGACAGGCAAGACTCCAATGAGAAAGAAAGCTTATGTTACTTTGAAAGAAGGATATTCAATAGAACTAGTATCAGGGGCAGAGGAACAATAATTTAAAAAGGGAAAGAAATGGGAATAAGAACATTAAAACCAATAACACCAGGAACACGATTTTATTCAGTAAGTGATTTTAAAGAGATAACTGAGGATAAACCTTATCGTAAACTACTTGTACCTTTAAAGCAATCTGGTGGACGAAATAATACGGGACGTATAACATCACGTCATAGGGGTGGTCGCCACAAAAGAATGTATAGAATTATAGATTTCAAGAGGGATAAGATAGGCATTCCGGCAAGAGTGCAAACTATTGAATATGATCCAAATAGAACAGCACGTATTGCATTGCTAAGGTATCAGGATGATGAATATAGATATATTCTTGCACCTGATAATTTAAAAGTAGGAATGGAAATTCTGACATCCCCATCTGCTGAATATAAAGATGGAAATGCATTGCCTTTAAAGAATATCCCATTAGGATTATTTGTACATAATGTAGAATTGAAACCAGGCAAAGGAGGTCAATTTGCAAGGAGTGCGGGGACAAGTTGTCAATTAGTTGGTATTGAGGGTAAATATGCTCAGCTTAAGATGCCATCGGGGGAGATACGTATGGTAAATGCTAAGTGTTATGCAACAATAGGAAAAGTAAGTAATGGCGAACATCTTAATATTTTATGGGGAAAGGCGGGCAGGTTGCGGTGGAAAGGAGTAAGGCCACAAACTCGTGGTATGGCAATGAATCCCGTTGATCACCCAATGGGTGGTGGCGAGGGAGCGTCCAAATCAGGTGGTGGAAGGCAGCATCCCGAATCACCGTGGGGAAAATACGCAAAAGGCTTAAAAACACGTAAGAGAAATAAATTAAGTAATAAATATATTATCCGTCGGAGAACAAAATAGGAGATTTATATGTCAAGATCGCTTAAAAAAGGTGTGTTTATTAATTACAAACTTTTGAGAAAAGTCGAAGCTCTAAACGAAAGTAAGAAGAAACAAGTTATAAAGACATGGTCACGAGCATCAACAATAATACCTGAATTTGTTGGACATACAATTGCGGTGCATAATGGCAAGAATTTTATACCTGTTTATATAACTGAGAATCTTGTAGGACATAAGCTTGGGGAGTTCGCACCGACACGGATATTTCGAGGCCATTCTGGAAACCGAAAAGAAATAAAGAAATAGGAGAGAAATGGAAGCACGTTGTGTAAAAAAATATATACGTTCGTCGCCTGTAAAAATGAGATTGGTTATTGACCAAATTAGGGGGAAAAATGCAAATGAGGCAATAGGGATTTTGCATTTTCAACCTAAGAATGCAGCAAGAGTAGCGGAGCAAGTTTTGCGTTCTGCAATTGCCAATTTAAACAATAAATTAATGGATGCAGGCGAGGCAAGAAATGAAGACGAATATGTTGTGACAAGAGCAGTTGTTGATGAAGGACCGACAATTAAGAGGATACAACCAGCACCACAAGGCAGAGCATATAGAATAAGAAGGCGCTCGAATCATCTAACAATTGTGGTATCGAATAATAAAGAGAACAAAATAGATGAGACCGAAGAAATTAGCAAAAAGGAGGAGTAATCTTGGGACAAAAAACTAATCCAATAGGTTTGCGACTCGGGATAACTCGAGGTTGGGATGCAAATTGGTTTGATAATACAAATTATGCTGATAAAATCAGTGAAGATATTAAAGTACGAAATTACATACATAATCGAAAGAAAAATGCGGGAATTTCACGGATAGTCATTGAGGGAACATCCAAGCAAATACGGGTAACAATCCATACATCGAGACCTGGTGTAATAATAGGTAGATCTGGAAAAGATATAACGCAGCTTGAATATGAATTGAAATCAATTACAAATAAGGAAGTAAAAATCCTCATTGAAGAAATAAAGAGGCCTGAGCTTGATGCGTATTTAGTTGCTGAAAATGTAGCGCAACAGATTGAGAAGCGAATAGGATTTCGCCGAGCAATGAAGCAAGCAGTTTCATCAGCAATGCGAATGGGAGCGGGTGGAATCAAAATAATGTGTTCAGGACGATTAGGTGGAGCAGAAATGGCACGCACAGAGCATTATAAGGAAGGCAGAACACCATTGCATACTCTAAGAGCCGATATTGATTACTCAGTATATACAGCGCAAACAATATATGGCTCAATTGGAGTAAAAGTGTGGATATTTAAAGGTGAAATTTATTAATAGGAAGAGGTAAAAGATGTTAGCACCAAAAAGAGTAAAATATCGGAAACCACAACGTGGTAGAAGGAAAGGCAAAGCATATCGTGGCTCAACAGTATCATTTGGTTCATATGGACTAAAAGCAATGGAAGTAGCGTGGATAACAAACAGGCAAATTGAAGCAGCACGTATTGCAATAAATAGATATTTAAAAAGAGATGGGAAGGTATGGATTAGAATATTTCCTGATAAAGCAATAACAAAGAAACCAGCTGAAACACGTATGGGAAGTGGGAAGGGAGCACCCGAGGGATGGGTAGCAGTCGTAAGACCTGGCAGAATAATGTTTGAAGTAGATGGCGTATCAAAGGAAGCGGCAAACGAAGCACTAAGACTTGCTTCGCATAAATTACCAATAAAAACAAAATTTGTTGAACGTATAGATTTGGTGGAAAAATGAAACCACATTATGCAAAAGATTTAAAAGAATTGAGCGATAAAGAGCTAACTAATTTGTATGATGAAAGCAAAGAGAACTTGATGAGGCTTCGCATACAAAATTCGTTAAAGCAATTAAATGATACAGCATCTCTTAAGATTGTAAAAAAAGATGTCGCGAGAATTCTAACAATTATGAAAGAAAGAAACTTATCAATATAAAATGGAAGAAAATATTTTGAACAACATAGAAGGCACCTCTTCAACAATAGTTAAGACTCGGAAGAGAGTCTTGCAGGGTATAGTAGTATCAGACAAAGCAGATAAAACTATTGTTGTAAAAGTCGAGAGGCAAATAGCCCATCCTTTATATAAGAAGTATTATAAACGTAGAAAAAAGTTTATGGCACACGATGAGAGAAACGAAGCAAAAGAAGGCGATAAAGTGCGTATCCAAGAGAGCCGTCCTTTAAGCGCAAAGAAAAGGTGGGTATTAATTGAAATTGTTGAACGTGCTAAATAATTAAAAGGTGGAAAAATGATTCAAGAAGAAACAAATTTGACAGTTGCAGATAATTCGGGAGCAAAGAAGATACGTTGCATTCGAGTTTTAGGCGGCCATGATAAACAATATGCAACAGTTGGTGATTTAATTATAGTTACTGTGAAATCCGCAATTCCTGGTGCTCAGGTAAAAAAAGGGAAAGTATATCCTGCCGTTGTAGTAAGAACAGCAAAAGAAGTGCGGCGTAAAGATGGGACATTTATCAGATTTGATGATAACGCCGCAGTGTTATTGAATGAAAAAGGTGAACCCCGAGGAACACGTATTTTTGGTCCTGTAGCTAGGGAATTGAGAGATAAAAACTTTATGCGGATTATTTCACTTGCACCTGAGGTTATTTAAAATTATGAGGTTATAATGAAATTAAAGATAAAGAAGAACGATACAGTAATGGTGATATCAGGTAATGACAAAGGCAAAACAGGACGAGTGCTTGAGGTAATACCTGATAAAATGCGAATACTTGTTGAAGGAGTGAATATAAGAGTGAAAGCGACTCGACCAAATCCTAATAATCAAAAGGGTGGATTAGTGCATCAAGAAGAACCTATCCATTATTCAAATGTAATGTTAATTGATTCAGATAAGAATGCTACAAGGGTAGGTGTCAGAGTTAGCGATAAACTCAATTCAAAGGGCAAGCCTATAAAAGTTCGTTATGCAAAAACTAATGGAAAGGATATTTAAAGGAGTAAACTATGGCAAAAGCACAAGGGCAAACAGGAGCCAGGAAAATTGAATTTGTTTATGAAGGTAAACGACTTGATCCATCAAAAATAAAAGAAAAGCCTGAACCGAGATTAGGTAAATTTTATAAAGACCAAATAGTAGAAGCACTAATTAAGAAATTCAATTATAAGAATATAATGCAAGTGCCTAAACTCGAAAAAATTACAATCAATATAGGAGTGGGCGATGCTGTATCAGACCCAAAATTATTGCAAAGTGCAATAAATGAATTAGAATTAATAACAGGGCAACGACCGGTTGTGACAAAAGCAAGGAAATCAATATCTAATTTCAAATTAAGAAAGGATATGCCAATTGGATGTATGGTGACTTTACGGGGTGGAATGATGTATGAATTTTTGGATAGATTTATAAATATAGCAGCACCACGAATTCGTGATTTTAGAGGGTTACCCGATAAGAGTTTTGATGGGCGTGGGAATTATTCTGTTGGGATAAAAGAGCAAATTATTTTTCCGGAAATCGATGTTGATAAAGTAGCGCGAATCAATGGAATGGATATAAATTTTGTGACAACAGCAAAAACAGATGAAGAAGCATTTGCATTATTAAGTGAATTTGGTTTTCCATTTAAGAAGAAAGATTAAGGTATAAAATGTCAAAATTAAGTGTAATAAAAAGAAACGAGAAACGAAAAAGGATGGTAGAAAAATATGCAGCCAAGCGTGAGACCTTGAAAGCACAAGGCGATTGGGAAGGCTTGCAGAAACTACCTAGGAATTCCTCTCCAACAAGGGTGAGACAACGTTGTTCAATTACAGGAAAGGGACGTGGCGTTTATCGTAAATTTGGATTATGTAGAAATCAATTGCGGCAGCTTGCATTAGAAGGTAAACTTCCAGGCGTCCGCAAAGCAAGTTGGTAAGGAGTAACATTATGCCAGTATCAGATCAAATTGGTGATTTTTTAACAAGAATTAGAAATGGCGGAGCAGCAGGACATAGTTCAATTGAAGCTCCAGCATCTAAATTAAAGGAAAATATAGCAGCAATCCTGAAAGACCAAGGCTATATAGAGGATTATGAAGTAATAAATAATGATGTGCAAGGCACAATCAAAGTTAGATTGCGATACTTTAATAAAGTTCATGTAATCCATAAAATTGAAAGGGTTAGCAAACCGGGACGCCGTGTGTATTGTCCCGCAGACCAGCTACCACGAATTAAAAATGGATTAGGCATTGCTATAATATCAACTTCCAAAGGAATAATGAGTGATAAACAA
The DNA here is from genome assembly GCA_017995735.1 of Candidatus Kapaibacterium sp. Classification (GTDB taxonomy): domain Bacteria; phylum Bacteroidota; class Ignavibacteria; order Kapaibacteriales; family UBA2268; genus UBA2268. The sequence goes on from JAGOIG010000004.1 coordinate 15,284, forward strand.
GCACGTGCATTTAATGTGGGTGGTGAAATAATTTGTACAATTTGGTAATTAATTGAGGATAGAAAAATGTCAAGAATAGGGAAACTGCCAATAAATATACCTAAAAGTGTAGAATTAAAGGTCGACGGTAGAAGTATAAGAGCAAAAGGACCAAAGGGAGAATTAGCTATCGTAATACCCGAACCGATAAGTTTCAATATTGAAAATAATATTCTTACATTCAGTCGAGCGAGTGATGATAAGAAAGTAAGGGCATTGCATGGATTGAGCCGCTCATTAACTAACAATATAATAGAGGGCGTGCAGAATGGGTTCTCAAAAACTTTAAAAATTGAAGGTGTCGGATATAAAGTAGAATTAAAAGGTGTGGGATTATTACTATCATTAGGTTATTCACATCAGATATACTTCTTGCCACCTGAGGGAATTCAATTTGAAGTACAGGGAACAAACACTATAAACGTAAAGGGCATTGACAAACAACAAGTAGGTTTGGTAGCATCAAAGATACGAAGATTAAGGCCACCTGAACCTTACAAGGGAAAGGGGATTCATTATGAAGGTGAATACATTATAAGAAAAGAAGGTAAAAAGACTTCTAAGTAGTTGATTTAAAATATTATAATTATGAATAAGTACGAACTTAAGAAAAAAAAGCATCAAAGACGAAAATTGAGTGTAAGGAAAAAAATAGCGGGCACACCCGATAGACCGAGAATGACAGTTTATCGAAGCCTTAATAATATTTTTGTTCAGATTATAGATGATGAGGAAGGGAGGACACTGCTTTCAGCATCATCAATTGATAAAGAACTCAAGGGACAAATTTCAACCAATGCAACTAAATCTGACTTATCTAAGATTGTAGGGAAAACAATAGCTCAGAGAGCATTAGATAAAAATATAACTAAAGTAGTATTTGACCGTAATGGATATAACTATCACGGTCGAGTGAAAACTCTTGCGGAAGCAGCAAGAGAAAATGGATTAAATTTTTAAAGGAGGAATAAAAAATTGGCAGTAATAAAACCCTCAGAACTCGATTTAAGCGATAAATTAGTGTATGTCGGAAGGACAGCAAAAGTAGTAAAAGGTGGACGAAGATTTAGTTTTTCGGTCTTAGTTGTAGTTGGAGATAAAAAGGGACATATAGGATGGGGACTTGGAAAAGCGGGCGAGGTAGTGGATGCAGTAGCAAAAGCAACGGATGCTGCAAAAAAGAACATACATATTGTCAAAATACAGAATGGAACTATTCCTCACGAGATAATTGCAAAATACGGTGCTTCTAAAGTGCTTTTAAAACCAGCAAGTCCAGGAACTGGCTTAATTGCAGCAGGTGCAATTCGTGCAGTATTAGAAATGGCGGGGGTCGAGAATGTGCTTACTAAAAGTTTGGGTTCGTCTAATCCGCATAATACATTAAAAGCAACTTTGCGTGCATTAGAATTAATGGAAGATGCTTCGCTTGTGGCAGCACGTAGAAAAATTTCACTAGAAAAAGTAATCAAAGGGTGAAAAAATGGGAATGTTAAGAGTAACACAAACAAAAAGTATATTAAAAACATTAAAAAATCAGAAATTAACGATCAAAGCTCTCGGCTTGGGAAGACCAAATTACTATAAAATCCTTCCTGATAATCCCCAAACGTGGGGAATGATTAGGAAAGTAGAGCATTTAGTAAAAGTTGAGAAATTACCTGATTAATAAGGAGAAGAAATGAAACATTTAGGCAATATTGAAGTTCCAAAAGGAGCAAGAAAGACCAACAAAAGATTAGGTCGTGGGCAAGGTTCAGGAAAGGGTGGTACTTCCACACGTGGCAATAAAGGTCAGCTTTCAAGGCGTGGGTCTCATATTCCTGCTTTTTTTGAAGGCGGTCAGATGCCATTAAGTAGGCGCGTGCCAAAGTTTGGATTTCAAAATCCCTTTAGAGTTGAGATGCAAATAGTTAATTTGAGTAGATTGCAAGAATTATATGAAGAAAATCGTTTATCATCTGATGATATAATAGATACAGAAAAATTATATAAGTTAGGTGTAATCAAACATAAAAATAAACCTGTAAAAATTCTTGGCGAGGGAAATATAAATTTTCCTTTAGAAATTAGAGCAGATGCATTCTCGAATTCAGCGAAAGAAAAAATTCAATCAGTTGGAGGGAAAGCAATAATAAATGGCTAGTTTTACTCAAACAATTCAAAATATCTTTAAAATTGAAGATTTAAGATATAAAATTCTCTATACATTGGGGATTTTAGTCGTTGTAAGATTTGGAGCATTTATTACATTACCGGGAATTGACCTTGCAGCACTTCAATCATCAAACGCTACACAATCATCAAATACCCTATTTGGATTATTTGATATGTTTGTGGGTGGGGCATTTTCAAATGCGGCAATCTTTGCATTAGGGATTATGCCGTATATTACATCATCAATTATATTCCAATTGCTTGGTGTAGTTGTGCCTGAAATTCAAAAGATGCAGAAGGAAGGTGAAGAAGGACGGCGTAAGATAAATCAGTGGACAAGAATGGGGACAGTTCCAATTTCTATGCTTCAAGCATGGGGATTTGCTATCAAATTAAATGCTCAACACACTTCTAATGGATTACCCGTGGTACCCGAAAGCGGACCATTGTTTTTTATATCCGCTATTTTTATTTTAACAGCGGGGACTATATTTATGATGTGGTTGGGCGAGCAAATAACTGAGCATGGTATTGGAAATGGTATATCACTTATAATTGCAATTGGTATTATCGCACGATTACCACAGGCTTTGTGGCAAGAATGGAATTTAATTGCTGTTGGATCTCGTTCGTGGGTAATTGAGTTAATATTGCTAGCGTTATTAGTAGGTATTATTGCGGCGGTAATACTTGTGACACAGGGAGCAAGAAGAATCCCTGTTCAATATGCAAGGCGGCAAGTAGGCCGGAAAACTTATGGCGGCACAACTCAATATATTCCGTTACGTGTAAATACGGCAGGTGTTATGCCAATTATATTTGCCCAAGCTTTGATTTTTATACCTAATACTATTTTAAGCTTTTTTCCAAATAGTCCATCAATGCTTTATTTATCAAGAATATTCAGCGAAAGTTCTTTTGTCTATGCATTTATATACGCTATTTTGATTGTATTTTTTACATATTTCTATACAGCAATTGTCTTTAACCCACAAGAAATTGCTGATAATATGAAAAAGCAAGGTGGTTTTGTTCCGGGTATTCGTCCGGGAAAACCAACATCTGAATATATAGAAAGAATATTAACATTAATTACATTACCTGGCTCAATTTTCTTAGCCATTGTGGCTGTGCTTCCAACATTTTTAATGAATATATTTTCGGTAACATCATCCTTCGCATCATTTTTTGGTGGAACAAGTTTACTAATTGTGGTTGGTGTTGCATTAGATACATTACAACAAATTGAAGCACAATTGCTGATGAGACATTATGACGGATTTATGAAGTCAGGTAGAATCCGAGGGCGTGTCGGAGTTGGTGGTTATTAAACAATAAATTAAAATGTCGATCTTTGTCATAAATAGTGATGATTTTAAAAAATTCGAGAAGGCTAATCGAATCACAGCTGATACATTAAGTCTGTTAGAAAAATATGTAAAGCCTGGTGTTACGACCTTGGAGCTAGATAAAATTGCAGAGGATTATATTCTATCTCAAAATGCGAAACCAGCATTCAAAGGTTTTCAGGAGGGGGCTGGAACACCATTTCCTGCAACAATTTGTGCATCAATTGATGAAATTGTTGTTCATGGTATACCTGATAATAGGAAATTGGTAGAAGGTGAAATTATTTCCATTGATATGGGCGTCGAATATGAAGGGTTCTTTGGGGATAGTGCGATAACATGCATGGTTGGTAAGGTATCAGAAGAAAAAGAAAAATTGGTGAGAGTGACCCGAGAAGCATTAGAAAAAGGTATAGAAAATGCTGTAGAAGGCGGTAAGTTATATGATATATCTCGAGCTGTGCAAACATATTGTGAAGGATATGGATTCAACGTTGTAAGGGATTTAATCGGACATGGAATTGGAGACAAATTGCACGATGATCCACCTGTACCAAATTATGTGCCTTTGCTCTTGCATCGAGCGAATTTGCCAAATTGGAAATTAGTGCGAGGATTAGCATTAGCAATCGAACCAATGGTAATGACGGGAAATAAAGAAGTTGAAACATTAAAGGATGGCTGGGGTGTTCGAACAAAAGATAAATCTCCCGCAGCGCATTGGGAACATACGATTTTAATAGATGATAATAAACCGATAATAATGACTTTAAGAAATTGAAGAAAATAAGTGTCAAAGCAAGATTTAATAAAAGTTGACGGAATAATAGAAGAGGTTTTGCCAAATACCCAGTTCATAGTAAGACTGGAGAATGGTCATAAAGTGCTTGCTCATATTTCGGGCAAGATGAGAATGAATTTTATAAAAATATTGCAAGGCGATAAAGTCACAGTGGAGATTTCTCCATATGATTTGACAAAAGGTAGAATAATATATCGATATAAATAATAGGTAAATAAATGAAAGTAAGAGCATCAATAAAAAAAAGAAGTGCTGACGATAAAATAGTGCGTCGAAAGGGCAGACTATACGTAATAAACAAAAAAGTTCCGAGACATAAACAAAGACAAGGATAAGGAGGAAAATAAATGGCAAGAATAGCAGGTATAGATTTACCAAAGAATAAGCGAGGATTTGTGGGCTTGACATATATTTATGGTATTGGACCTACGCGAGCAAAAGAAGTCCTTAGAGAAGCAAATATCGATGAGTTTAAGAAAGTTAATGAATGGAGCGACGATGAAATATCACGCATACGCTCAGCTATCGAAAAGTATAAAGTTGAAGGAGAGCTCCGTAGTGAAGTGCAAATGAATATAAAGCGATTGATGGATATAGGTTGCTATCGCGGAATTCGTCATCGTAGGGGTTTGCCTGTACGTGGGCAACGGACCCGAACAAATTCACGTACTAGAAAAGGTAGAAGACGTACAGTAGCGGGCAAAAAGAAAGCCGCTGCAAAGAAATAACGATAATAAAATAATGGAATTATAAATTGGCAAAGAAAAAAATTAAAAAAAAGACAGTTTCCGAAATTCACGGGAAAGCCTTTATAAAAGCAACATTTAATAATATTATTGTGACCATAACCGATCTATATGGTAATACAATATGTTGGTCATCGGCAGGAAGAAATAACTTTAAAGGTTCTAAGAAAAATACACCATATGCTTCTCAAGTATCAGCTGAAAAAGCTGCAAAGGAAGCTTTTGATTTAGGATTGAGAAAGGTCGATGTATTTGTTAAAGGACCTGGAGCCGGCAGAGAAGCCGCTATCCGAGCGCTTTCACAAGCAGGACTTGAAATTCACAGTATTATTGATAGGACACCTATTCCCCATAATGGGTGCCGTCCTCCGAAAAGGCGGAGAGTATAATTTTAAAGAGGAGTTATTATGAGTTATCAAATTCAAATGCCCGAAAGGGTACTAATCGAACAAACATCTTCAGATAATCATGGAAGATTTATCCTCCAACCTCTTGAACAGGGATATGGCGTTACAATTGGTAATGCTTTCCGTCGCATTTTGCTCTCTTCGATTCCGGGTTCAGCTATTACTGGTGTCAAATTCACGAATGTCCTTCATGAGTTTCAAACAATTCCTGGCGTTACAGAAGATGTTGCTGAAATTATTTTAAATCTTAAAGAAGTGAGATTTAAATTAATTGATAAAAAAGCACAACGTATTGCATTCCGCTTGAAAGGACCGGGAGAATGGACAGCCCGAGACATTCAAGAGGCTACTTCGCAAATCGAAGTTGTTAATCTTGACCACCATATAGCTACGCTTGAGGATTCAGCAGATTTTGATGTCGAATTAAGAATAGGCCGTGGTAAGGGATATGTACCATCAGAAGAGCAACCTTCCTTTGATTTCCCTGTCGGAATGCTTCCGATTGATTCTATATTTACACCTATTCAAAACGTTATTTATACTGTTGAACCTTTCCGAGTGGGGCAAAAAACTGATTACGAAAAATTAATCTTGGATGTAAAGACCTACGGCACAATTTCTCCTGATGAAGCAGTTCATCAAGCAGCGCAAATTCTTAGCGACCATATTAAATTGTTTATCGATTTTGATATTCATTATACTGTTGCAGAAGAAGAAAATAAAAAAGTTGAAATAGATTCGCAATTGAGTGAATATCAAAGAATTAGGCAACTACTTCTAATGCCTGTTGAAGAAATGGGTCTCTCAGTTCGTGCGCATAATTGCCTAAAAAGTGCCAATATAAAAAATGTTTTTGAACTTGTGCGATATGAACAATCAGAATTACTTAAATTAAGGAATTTTGGTAAAAAATCTCTTGTCGAACTTGCCGACGCTGTCCATAATTTAGGGCTTGATTTCGGTATGGATGTCGATAAATATTTGAAGGATGCTCCAAAAGCACAGTATTAAGCAAATTTGTAATTAAAATATCTTGTATCTTAAAATTGAGAATTGACAATGAGACATTTAAAAAGTGGTAGAAAATTAAAAAGAACATCAAGTCATAAATCAGCATTGATGCGGAATTTAGCAACATCATTAATTATTTCAGAGAAAAAAAGCATTGCAACTACCGAAGCAAAAGCAAAAGAACTTCGTCCTTATATTGAAAAGCTTATCACCCGAGCAAAAAATGCAAAAATACGTGAATCGCAAGGCTTACTTCCCGAAGGTCAAACAATCGATGTGCATTCCCGCCGCATTGCATCAAAATATCTTTATAGCAAAGCAGCAGTCCAAGAACTTTTCGAGGAAGTTGCACCGCGTGTGTCAGACCGTCCCGGTGGGTATACTCGGATTGTTAAAACAGGCTTCCGCAGAGGGGATTCTGCTCAAACAGCTGTAATTCATCTTGTGGATTGGCATGCTGAAATTGAATCAGCAAGTAAAACCAGAAGACGTCGTCCCGCCGCAGCACCGCGACCGAAAGTGAAAACTCAAACAGAATCACCAACTCAACCTGAAAAATCATCTTCAAATAAATCGAATGTAAAAACTCCAAAACACGAAATTTCAGAACCAATTGAAGAAGAAATGATTCAAACTTCAAGTGTCGAGGAAACCATTCCAACACCAGAAGAGAATCCGATCGATTCTCAAACAATTGGAACTATTGATGAAACAAGTGAAACAAGTGAAACAAGCGAAACAAGTGAAATCAATGAATCAAAAGAATACGCAGGCGACGAAGAAGAACCTATTGTGAATATAAAGAAAAAAGATGAATAATATTTAATTCTGTGAAGTATTAATTAATTACAACCATCCAACATATTTTTTGGATGGTTTTTTTTATTTATTTTTGAATTTTTAAATATCAGATAAATGAAAAATTTGTTCTCAAAGCCAAATGTAGATGCAATTCTTCTTTTCATTGTTATTTTGATTATCTATATATTTACAGCAAATACAGATGTTACTTATACCGATAATGGGGAACTTGCTGCTGCTTGTGCTATGCTTGGTATTGCTCATCCTACGGGATACCCTCTTTTTACTTTGCTTGGTCACCTTTGGTCGCTTATCCCCTTTGGATTTTCTAAAATTTATAGCTTAAATCTTTTCGCTGCAATTCTAACGGCACTTTCATCTATTGTTTTATTTTATACTTCCTTAATGATTCTTTCTAATGCAAAATTTAGAAATAAGCAAATTATCGAAGGCTCACAAAAAAGAAAACGCCATATTGATATTTCATACCAAAATTTAGACTTGTCATCCTTTTCTCAAATAATTATTTCTCTTATTATTGCTCTTACTTATGGATTAGCTCAAACTATATGGGAACAGGCAAATTCACTTGAGGTATATTCCTTGCAGCTGCTTTTGATGAATTTGGTAATATTTTTTGTATTAAAAGCATATTTTTCTCATTCTAAAAAGTATTATTTTATAACTGCATTTTGCCTTGGATTAACTATGTCAAATCATTTGACAGGTATTCTTTTGGTGCCCGCAATTCTTTGGCTATATTTCCTCGATGAAAAAAGGCAATTCCGAATAACGGCAGATAAATTTAAATTTATTATTATTCTTCTTGTCCCATTTATAGTAGCTCTATCTGTATATATTTATTTGCCAATCCGTTCCGCAATGCTTCCCGCAGTTAATTGGGGATGGGTGCATAGAGGATTTAGCAAATTTATGTACCATATTTCAGGAGGTCAATATCAAGTATGGATGTTCTCAGGGGCAAGCGTTATTCTCAAAAATATCGGGAAATTTTTCTCGCTCCTACCTTATCAATTTGGAATATTTGGATTAATACTTGCTTTCTGGGGAATTGTGAAAGTTTGGAAATCTAGCGATTTATTTTGGTTTTTTATTCTTTTAATTGCCGCCAATTTGTTTTATACATTAAATTATTCAATTTTTGATATTGACCCGTATTTTTCTCTTTCATTTATTGCATTGTTAATTTTTGCAGTCATTGGCGCAGCATTTATAGTACGTAACAATCAAAAATTAGTTTATATAATTGTTTTCATTCCAGTATTTGAATTTTTTTTAAATTTTCAAGATTGCGATCATTCGCACGATAAAATGGTAGCAGAATACACAAAAAATGTCCTTGCTTCTATGGAGTCAAATGCAATATTAATTTCATCACAATGGGATTATTTTGTTGGTCCTTTTATGTATGAACAAATTGTGGAACATAAACGAAGCGATGTTGTTATTGTTGAAAAAGAACTTATGCGGCGAACTTGGTACCCTTTGCAATTTGAGTTACAATATCCCCAGATATATTCATCAGCCAAAAATGAATTTGAAGCCTATAAAACAATATTGGATGATTTTGAAGAAAAACGTCCTTATGATAATATAGAGATTCAGACAAGATATGTCAATGTATTTAAAAAAATTATTAACGAAAACATAGACTCACATCCAATTTATATGACTATGGATGTATATGCAACTGAAAAAGATATGTTCCAAGACTTTTATGTTGCACCTCATGGACTTGTTCTTCAAGTATTTCCGAAAGATACTATTGTTTCTGTATCAATCGATAATTTGGATTTCAAATATCTATTGAAAAATAGAAATAAATACGAGGGAATTTTGCCAAAGAATTTGCCATTGCTTATTTCTGACAATTTAACAAATAATGGAATCTATGCATATAAAAATAATCAAAAGGAAAAAGCAATTCAGATTCTTTCACTTGCTTTAGAATTCAATCCAAATAATCCTAATGCAAGGAGAATTCTATCAATAATAGAATAAAGAAGCAATATTATCAATTTGATATTTTACTTAATGTGATATAACAAGATTAACGGCAGCGCCTTTAACCACATTTTCACCTGGCAATGGCGATTGCCTGACAATTGTGTTAGGTAAAAATGTTTCACTTCTAATATAGGATACATCGCCAACTTTTAGGCCTATATCACTGAGTATATTTTCTGCATCATTGAGGGATTTGCCTGTCAAATCGGGAATGATTACCTTTTCTTCGGCTCCTTCACTAATTACAAGGTCAATATATCCATTAAGCGAAACAGTACTATTGGGAGGGGGATTTTGCGAAATTACAATACCTTTGGGTATAGAATCATTTTTTTGGTAGGATATATTTCCGACGTTAAGTTCAGCATTTGAAATCATACTTCGAGCGTAGCTTTCATATTGTCCAATTACATTAGGTGCAGATGTGTTTTCTTTTCCTTTGCTTAACGTGAGAAGAACCTGGCGTGATTCCTTTACTTCTGTGCCTGGAGCAGGTACCTGCTTGATTACATAATCTTTGGGATATGTTTCATTATTTTGTTGACTTACAATTGCATATTCTAGCCCGTTTTCATTAAGTAAATTAATAGCAGTACTTGATGGCATACCAACGACATTTGGTACTTTCACAATTTTTCTATCTTTTACAACTGAGGGAAGAATCCAATTATCAAAAATTAAAAAAATAATTAAAACTGCCCCTAAAAAGGCTGCTAATACTTCAAGATATGGCAATAATTTTTTGAATTCCAATGTTTATGAAATTTTAAATAATAAAAAACGTTTAAACTTAATTCTAATTATTAAATTATGAATAATAACTTAATTCAAATAAATAATATATACGAAATTACTAAGATTTTTGAAAATTCTAATAAAATAATTATTTCAACTCATTATAATCCCGATGGAGATGCAATTGGCTCGGCGCTTGCCTTGTGGAATTATTTTGTTGATAATAAAAAAGATGCGTGGATTATGATTTCGGATGATGTTCCAAAAAATTTGAGATTTCTTGATGGTGCCGATAGAATCCTAAAATTTTATAAAAAATCTAATCTCCATCTTATCAAACAAGCCGATATGATTGTTCTTGTCGATATGAATGACTACGGACGCTCGATGACCTTGGCTGAATACTTCCAAGATTCCGATGCAATTAAGGTTATTATTGACCATCATCCTGGAATGAATATAAATAGCAATCACAGCATAGTAGATTCAAATGCCTCTTCAACAGGAGAGATAATTTGGAGAATCCTGTCACAAGTTCCCAATTTCAAATTAACAAAATCAATTGCTGAAGCTTTATATGTCGCTATTGCTACTGATACAGGCAATTTTAGATTTCCAAAAACAACTTCACAACTACATCGAATTATAGCAGAATTGATTGATGCGGGTGCCGATCCAGCTTATCTTTATGAAAATGTATATAATCAAAAATCAATTAATCAAATGCGTTTGTTTGGCAGAGCATTAGCTAATATGAAACTACTATTTCAAGATAAAGTATGCTTAATGTCAATTAGCGAAAAAGATTTCCGCGAGACACAAACAAGCTATCAGGATACAGAGTTTTTTGTAGAGCAAACTCTTTCTATCGAAAAAGTTAAGATTGGAATATTAATATCAGAAATTTATCAACGTAGTGAATATAAAATATCATTACGCTCGAAAGATGATTATGATGTTCAAAAGGTAGCTTTTTCACTCGGAGGAGGCGGACATTTTAATGCCTCAGGAATAACATTAAAGTCAAATTCTCTTGATGATGCAATAGATACATTATTGAGAAATTTGCAAAAAATTATTATATAAACCACTCTGTTATTTAATTTTTACTTTTCTTTCCCAATTATATAAAATATTATTAATTTGCTTATTATTTCTATGGAAAGTATACAATGGATGAGAAAATATCTGTAAAACGTGGATATACAACAAATTCAGACCCAGTTAAAGCAATTAATGAACTTCTTAACCAAATATCTCAGGATAGAAATGATTTGATGATGTTCTTTATTTCTCCAAATTACTATTTACAAACAATCGAGCAATCTTTGAATCATATTCAGACAAAAAATATTGTGGGGGTTACCACAGCAGGTGAAATTTCAAATGATGGATTAGTCGTAAATTCCATTACAGGGTTTAGTCTAAAATCTGATTATCTTGCATTCCATATTTATGATATAAATGATTTAGAAACATTTAGTATAAAAGATTCTCAACGAGTTGCTAGAGAAATTATACATAATTTGAAATTTAATACGTATTTAAATCCCAGGAAAATCTTTGGAATTCTTTTGATTGATGGATTATCCGCGAAAGAAGAACAAATTGTTAGTGTATTAGCAAATACTTTTAATAATATTCCAATTGTAGGTGGCTCGGCAGGTGATAATCTTAATTTTATTAAAACACACATTTATTTGAATTATCTTTTCAAATCTAATCGTGCTGCATTTATAATTGTGGAATCTGAATTGCCATTTGAAATAATAAAAACTCATCACTTTGTACCAACAAATAAAATTTTGAAAATTACAAAAGCCAAACCAAGTGCCCGACTTGTATATGAAATTAATGATGAACCCGCTGCAATTTATTATTCTAAATTAATTAATGTTCCTAAAGAAGAACTCGCACCAAAATACTTTTCCAAAAATCCATTAATAGAAAATTATTATGGTGATTGGTATATTCGAGAAATTCTTCAAGCAAACGCCGATGATAGCCTGCGTTTTGCTTGTGTAGTTGAAGAAAACAGATTTTATAATTTAGGTAAGCCCGGGAATATTATCAAAAATTTAGATGATAAATTTAGAGAAGTAGAGCGTAAAATAGGTAGAATCGATTTCCTTTTAGGTTTTGACTGCTCATTTCGTAGAGTAGAAATTGAAGGCTCTCAATCCGAAGAGGAATATAATAATGTGTTAAAAAAATATAATGTAGTTGGATTCAGTACTTATGGAGAACAATGCAATTCATTGCATATGAACCATACTTTTACAGGTGTTGCAATTAGTGGAGCGTAGTCGATTAATTTTATATATCGAAGTGACCTTTTTATCATTTTATTTGATGAATCAAAATTTTAAAAAGTATATCCAATAGAGAGTGATAGCACAAGTCCGCCAAAATCTTTGATTGGAAGATTGCGAATACTTTCTAACCCTTGCCCACCAAATGGAATGTAATAATATCGAATATTTGCAGAAGCAACTGAATTATCTATTAAGCTGAAATAAGCACCAATACCAATGTATGTATTGAACCGAATATAAGATTGTGCATAGCCCCATGCTGAAAACCATTCCTTATCATAAGGAGTTGCAACAATTAAAGTTGGACCGATACCTGCTGATAAAAATGGCTTGAATGATCCTGCTATAGAATTTTGGAATATCAACCTTGAATATCCGATTGTTATGGGAGCCATAAATAATCGATTCACTTTGTTTGGTACTCGCCATGTATTTGTATTAGAATCCCAATATTCAATTTCATCTGTGTTTCTTGCCCCTGAAATATAAAAATTAGCAAATAACAAATTTTCTTTATCAAATGAATGTGTAAATAGCGTACCAACCCCAAATCCTGAATTGCAAAATATTATATCAAGGCATAATGAATTATTGATAAATTTTGCATCAGGATTATATATTTCAAATGGCTGAGCAGGTTTATAAATAAAAGCGGAATCGACTTTTCTTACCCGGTCATTTTGGCTAAGCACTGTTGTCTGAAGTGCTATAAATACTATTAATATTTTTAGAATCGATTTCATCTTAACTTATTAGCACTTTATAAACTAATTAAATCCAAAAAAATTGTATATTATTCATCCGATATATCGACTTCGATTGGCTCTTTAATATTATAACCAAGTAATAGTTCTGCTATTGATTTAAAATTTAACGAAATATCTGTTAAATAAAATTCGACATTAGGATCATTGAAATTATTAATATCGATATTTTCAGACAAATCAGCAGAAATTTCATTCAATTCTTTTAAAAGATTTTTTTCTGCAAGAATTCGCAATACTTGAATAGATGATTCTACTCCCGTGTCTATTAGATTGACATTTGGCAAAATTTCGCTAATCACCTTCGATAGCATTGGATAATGTGTGCAGCCCAAAATCAATGTATCTACTGCTGAGTCTTTAAATGGTGCCAGATATTGCTCAGCAATGAACCGAGTTGCGGGGGTATTGATAAATCCTTCTTCGACAAGGGGAACAAATAATGGACAAGATTGTGAAGTAAGTGTTAAATTTTTTGCACGGGATAATTTGCGGATTTGTTTCTCATAACCTTTACTTCCGATAGTTGCTCGTGTTCCAATAATACCTATTCTATGATTTTTGGAAATTCGCAGTGCTGTGCGCGCTGAAAATTCAATCATACCCACCACGGGTATCCCGTTTGAATTTTGCTTTACAGCACCCATTGCAATTGAAGAAACTGTATTGCATGCTATTACTATAAGCTTGACATTTTTGTTCAATAAAAATCGTGTTGCTTCTCCTGCGTATTTCTCAATTGTAGATTGTGATTTATTGCCATATGGAACGCGGGCTGTATCGCCGAGATAAATAAAATGCTCATTTGGCAAAAATCTTATTAATTGCTTCAAGACCGTTAGCCCGCCTACTCCTGAATCAAAAACGCCAATTGGTGAGTTTATATCCATTAATTTAATATCATAATTTTTTGCATATCACGGCTATAATTGCTTTTTAATACTATGAAGTAACTACCTGACGGAATATCTAAATTTTCAAAAGTTGTAACGTTTATTCCTTCCTTTAAATTTTTGAGATTCATAGACTTAATAGTATTGCCTAATATGTCGATAATTTGTATATCAATATCTTGTATTTTTGGGTTATTGAATGATATTGTCAAATATTGAGATACAGGATTGGGATAAATTTTTTCTATTTTCAAATTTGAAATATCGATAGCCACATCATTTATACTGCTTTTAATATTCTTTGATTTATATAGACCACCTTGATAAAGGTTTGCAAAAATTTCGATACCATCAGATGTGGGATTGATTGGGGGAATTGCAACGCCTTCTGCAAAAGCATTTTGAGGCAAGCCATTATTATAGAATTCGAAAGCTTGCCCGAAATTTGCCGATACTCCAACGCCAAGCACACCGCAGGCTGCAGCCATATAATGTGGATCAATTGGATGCTCTTCAATAGCAAGAACAGGAACACCTGAAATCCCGAGTGGTTTCCAAGTCTTTCCGGTATCAAGGCTAATGTAGATACCCTTTCCGATGCTGTTTTTATTGAGGTCCAGAGAATCAGCCCCACAATAAATAAATGCAGGTTCAAAATTTGATGGCTGCACACATAATATTCGCAATCCGTCAAGTCCCTTTTCATCTTTTATCCAACTCTTTCCATTATCTGTTGAGCGCAGTACGTGTCCGAATGTTGAATTATCTGACGCAAGAAAAATATCACCTGATTTTGCTATTTTTATATCATTTACTTGAATTCTGATATTTTCTGTAGTGCTTGCTGTTTCGCAATTATCTGTGGAAATACTTAATCCATCTGATGTGTTATATGCACAGATGAAAAGTGTTTCTTTGCCATCTATTATTTTTGATACAATCTTATTATAAAAATTAGCATCTTCTAATAATGGAACTTCCTCGAATTGATTGCCGCCATCTGTAGAACGATAAATTGCCGACCGTGTCAATTTTGCTGCGGATACAAAATATGTCTGAGGATTTGCAATTGATCGATATATATCAAAAACAGTATATGAATTCATTTTAATATCGGAAAAGCTTTGCCCATTATTTTCAGAAATTGTAAAACCACTTCCAAAATAGGGTAAAAATAAATTATATCTTAAAAAATTTATTGCAATTGTATCTCCTGATACAAAGAGCTTTGTTCCATTATCAAAAAATTTAATTCGATTAACATACTTGAATGGTGTTTGAACTTCTGTCCATACTTGAGAAAAAGAAATCTCAATTGATAGTGCAATAATAATAGGTATTATTATAATCTTTATAATTCTTTTCATTTCAATTTTGCTTTTTTTCAAAAATAAGCAAAATTATATAAAGATTAGTTAAAGAATTTGATGAGAGTGAAACAATTGATTATTGATTATCCTTTAAAAGAGCTGTTAACCCCTTTTTATCAATTGTTCTTAGTGTTTTTGCAGAAACTTTCACCTTGACAAATCTATTTTCCTCAGGGACCCAGATTCTTTTTGATTGTAAATTTGGTAAAAAACGTCTACGTGTACGATTATTTGCATGTGAGACATTATTGCCTGTCATTATTGTTTTCCCTGTAATTTGATCACGTCTTGCCATATCGATTTGTATTTTTATAAGATTACAAAATTACTAAATTTGATTGAAATAAATCTAATTACCAATAAAAATTGGTGAAGGTGCAATATCGCCATATATATAAATAGGCAATTCAGGTATTTCAGAATTGTTTGTCTTAATTAAAATTCTTCCCTTAATTATCCCCGGTTTATCTGCATTTATCGTAATATCAAGAGGATACGATTCGCCTTTCTTCAATATTTTTGGTGATTCGAACTTTAAAAGTAGAGTCTTCGGGTAATACTCAGAAATAGTGAGCTCCACATCCTTATCCCCATAATTTTTGATCTGCACAGATTGTGTCTGAGTTTTCCCAACTGTCATTTGCATAAATGAAACAACATTCCCCGGCTCAACCTTGATTATTCGTTCGATATTTGCAAGAAGTGTCAATCGCTTTTGAGGCGCCGTCATATCATTTGAATATATATCAATGTACTTTTCAATATGCCCCTCGTATGAAGAAATATTAAGTGAAACATTTAATTCTGTTGATTCATTTGGCGCTAATTCATATTTCTGCAATGGAGCACTTGTGCATCCGCAGCTCGGTTGCACCTTTGTTATCCTTAAAGTATCATTGCCTGTATTCTTTATTATAAATTTTCCATTTAAAGGATTCTGCCCTGGTCTGACATTTCCCCAATCGTATGTT
>JAGOIG010000104.1 GCA_017995735.1 Candidatus Kapaibacterium sp.
CCTAAAGAGCGTTATCCTCAATTGTTTGAAATTAATATGTTACGTTGTGTATATTGTGGATTTTGCGGGGAAGCTTGTCCCGAAGAAGCAATTGTTATGAGCAAAGATTATGAAATTGTGTTTGCCAATCCGGAAGATGCTATACTTGGCAAGGAAAAATTGCTAGTTCCCATTGCCGAGTTAGAGCCACGATTGGAATGGTTGCGGCAGTATAGATAATTGGCTGTAATATTATTTGTAAGGGCGATTTATGAATCGCCCCTACTTTCCATCAAAGGCATTCTGATATATCATTGTATTTGTGGGGTCAAGATAAATCAAGTCGCTCAATACTTGTCTATTAGGATAGCTTTTGAATAATTGCGCAAGCTCTTGAGCTTTAGCTTCAAAGAAAATTTGTAAGAATACACTCGGGCCTGATAATTTTTTGCTCTTAAATTCAGCCATTCCCGCAATTGTATTTTCAAGATTTTTCATACCCTGCTCTTTATCGAAAGGCAATACATCTATTCCATCCACAAAATATGAAAATATCAAACGTCTAAAATCCTCGTACCGTGGATCTGTAATTTCGTTTACTAAAGAATAATGCGTAAGTTCTCCGGGTGTATATTGCA
This sequence comes from Candidatus Kapaibacterium sp., assembly GCA_017995735.1. Lineage (GTDB taxonomy): Bacteria > Bacteroidota > Ignavibacteria > Kapaibacteriales > UBA2268 > UBA2268. Next base: position 618 of record JAGOIG010000104.1, read on the forward strand.
CCTCAAAACCATCCTTGCCAAGAGAAGAGCCAAGTTGAACTATCTGACGAGCTTTTTCATACATTTGAGTCCCGTCTAGTTCGCCGTAAGTATCCATATCATACCCTATTACTATAAACATATAGTAATCAATGAGCGAGGTAAATTCATTGAATCGCGTAGGATTAAATGATAGAGCAGCCCCGGTTGAATATTCAAATATCCAATTTTTTTCAAGAAATTGCAACGCTATTGAAGTTCCGCCCTCCGTACCCGGAATATTTCTTTTGGATGTAATAATAAGTTGGGCAGAATATATATTCCTTCCGCTTGTCCCTGAGTAACCTGTAAAATAGATGCTCATCTCAACAGGGATGCGAGGACCTTCCCAATCTTTTTCTGTAAAACGTTGAGTTCTTAAATAATTTTCTAAATCATATTTTAAATTTGATACATAGCGACGTTGCTCAAAATCCAATCGCTCCATATTAACATCTACTAACGGTTCTATTTCCTGACTATATGCTTGAAATGAAAAAGATAATATACTAAATAATATGATAAATAGATTTTTTTTCATTTTTTTTCTTTTTTTCAAATTAAAAAAACGAAAATGTAATCCATTAATTATAAAAAAGGGGTGAATAATCACCCCTTTATATCTATACAAATTTATTATTTATTAACAACAGGTGGTGGTAGAAATGGCAATTTTGGTGTATCTTTATCATTTGAATTGATTTCCATATCCTCAAAAAGCAAATCAGGCGAAATAATTGATGAGCTAATATAACCTGCTGTGCCAATACTAAATGATTGAATTACAGTAGGTGCAAGATAATTCAGTATATATGATTTACTGCCAACATTAACTATATCTTTGAATGATTGAACAGTCAAAGAGTTGATTTCGATATTTTTTAATAATTCCTCTTTTCCATCGGGATAAACTTTATAGGCTTGCAGAACGGGTATTGTATTTTGTTTCATAAAGTATCCCGTATTACCGAATGTTATTCTTGATAAACTAGTAGAAAGGATATTTTTGTCAATTACTTTGCGAATAATAATCCCAAATGGCAATTCTCTTTGCTTCACTAAATCCAGGAACTTCTTTTTTAATTCCTTTTGAGGTAAAGCTTTAGATTGTTCAGCTGTAATAAACAGATTGCTAATCATAACCGAGCCTTCTCGTGCGTGTCCATTTGATTCAAGTACTCGTTTGATTGGTGTGCGATTATTCAAAAGTGTTTTCAAATAGCCATTTACAACTAAATTAACAGTTTGAGCAGGAACCCCTTCGTCATCAATTTTATAATAACCAAGCAATGGTACTCCTTGAAATGTAGTTAGCGATGGATCATCTTTAATTGAAAGGAATTCGGGCAAAACTCTTCCGCCTATTTTTTTCTGGAAAAGATTTGTTTTATCGCTTCCCCCAAAAGAAAATCTACCTTCAGAGGATTGCTCGCGTTGTGCAATTAGATTTGGAACAAAAACTTGAGCAAATACTTCGCAAGCAGCTTGCCCCTCTACAAGCACTGGTCCATTATATGATTCTTCAATAGTTGGAGCAGACGCAAGTTGCAACATATTTTTAGCGATGGCATCCACACCTTTTTTCAATGAATCAAGGCTTGGTAAATCTTTGGGAAATCGCGTATAAGCATTGTAATGTTCAGCAACAGGCGTACCTTTATCTGCTTGCATAAATGCAACGGTTTCAAAACCTGTGAAAAATTCATCCTTGATATATTCAGTTCCCTCACTATTTACATAATAAACCCTTGTGGGATTATATTCAAAAGAAATATTAGATGAATAAATTTGTGGATAATTTCTGAAAATTGCGGATGCTTCTAATACTTCATTAGTAATTTTATCAAAATCGAATTTTTCAATTATAATTGTATCAACTCCTTTAAATGGCTTTGCTTTAGCAAAATCAGGTATAGTATCTTTTTGGATTATATTTTTAAGTGAAGCAAGCTTTTTGGAATATGTCTCGGCTGCACTTTTATATGCACCATCAGTCGCAAGCCAAAGCTCACGTCGAAGCACTTTATAATTCATATCAATTGGTACTTGATTACCAAGAGAACTTATGTCTATCATACCACCTGAAAATAATGAACCAATATCCATAAAATTTGAATTATCTCTCTCATAGCTGCCAACACGAACCTTAACAGTGAGCACAGCAGATTTTCTATTATATTTTTCTGTCAGATTACCTAATATGGCATTAGTATAAAATTTGTCAGATATTGTCAAGGTATATTCAATAAAATAAGGACGTTCGAGGGATTCGAGTTTTAAATCGGACATAGAGCGGTTCAATTCATCATGCATTGCCCGCAAAATTTCATCAGGTTTAGCAGCAACACTTAGATTTTGTGCTGAAAGACTAAAAGATGAAACTATTAATGCAAATAAAAATATTATCTTTTTCATAAATTATCTCCTATTTTAAGGTGCAGGTAAAATTGGTGGTTTGGATTGCGATACATATTTTTTCTGAACTTCAATGCGAGAAACGAGCAATGTCGGTGATGATGCTGATACTGGCACCCATCCCGATTCGGCACCACATACCCCATTAAATGTTTCCATATCATTTCCCGCTGCGATAATATTTGCAAATGTTGTCAATGGTGTTCCAATCAAATCAACACCACGAACAAGTTCGTCGGGTCTGCCATCGACGTAAACTTTATAAACAACCAGAGGCATAACATTGAATGAATTTGGTATTGTTCTTTGTATTATAGTAAAACCACCCTCTACAACAGTAAAATATAGTCCGTAGTCTTTGCCTTGCTCTTTTGCGATTTGGCGTAGTCTATTTTTCATATTTTCCACAGGCATTGTGCTATCCGCAAGAACGATGAGATTGGATTGACGGGTGACAGGTGCATAGCCAGGTGATTTTCTCCCGTGTCCATTTGAATGGTCAAATCCTTCAATTGGAGTGCGAGACATTAGAAAACTTTTAAAAATGCCATTTTTGACCACATCAACTTTTTGAGCGGGAACTCCTTCATCATCCACTTCATAATAGCCTGCTAATTGTGTATGGTCAATATATTTCCTTTTTGGGTCAGAAATTACATTCAAGAACGATGGAAGAACTTTTTGCCCAACCATTTTTTTGAATGTTTGTGCAGCTTCAGGATTCTTCTCTCGATAGCCTTCGATCCTGTGGCCGAATATTTCATGAAAAAATACACCCGCTGCTGAACCTGATAGCATTGCTGGTCCCGTAAATGTTTCTGCAAGCGGTGCTTTGCGCAATCCATCAAGAAGTAAAATAAGTTGGTCAATATCCTTAGATATTACATCTGCATTTGGCAATGAATCGGGCGAAAATGAGAAATAGCTTTTATATAAAGGCAAATCCATTCCGTCTTCAGTTTTTGTCGATGCATTAACATAAATATAAAAATAATTTTCATAAGTTTCGGTTTCAGTACCTTCGCTTGTGATTAATATTTTCTTACGAGAATTACCTCTAAAGCTAACACTGGACGAGTAAATCCACGGATAAGATTCAAATTTTTTGGATAAAGTATTTAACAAAGGTTTAATTTTATCAACGTTTGGTGTAATAATAGCACCTTTGCCATAAAATTTCACGGGCTGCTCCTGTGAGAAATCGGCAGAAGTATCTTCTTCTTTGACTTTTACTTTTGAATTAGTCACAGCTTTCTCATAGCGTTCAATTGCATTTTTATATGCCTTGTCAGTTGCAAACCATATAATATTACGTATAGCTTGCTCATCATCATTAAAAGGAAGGTCAATTTGACCTACCGAGGGAGAATAATCATAACTTGACCCTCGAATAATATGAGTATTATCGAATTTGTAATCGCCTACTCGCACCTGGATATCAAGGGAGCGGGAGCTATCAATTATTTGATTATCGAGAACTCTGTTGACGCTTGAAATAGTTGTATTTCTATTATCTGTAATATAATAAGAAATAAAATATGGTGGAATTGGATGAGTTTTTAATGAATCCATATAACGTTGAAGTTCTGGTTTAACTATTTGAATTAATTTGGATTGCGTTTGAGCTGACGCATCAAAATTCGATATAAATAGTACCAGACTTATTATGATTGCATAAATCATATTACCTCATTTATTTTAATTGGCAAATTTCTGTTAAAACGCTATTAGTTGATTTTGGATGTATAAAAGCAATTTGCATATTGTGTGCACCTTTGCGTGGGGCTTCATCAATTAATCGAAAATTTTCAGATTTCAATCGATCTAATTCCTGAACAATATCGTCTGTTTCATAAGCAATATGTTGAATTCCTTGGCCATTTTTTGCGATAAATTTTGCTATGGGGGAATCCTCGTCAGTCGCTTGTGTGAGTTCTATCCTCACATTTCCAACTTCAAAGCTTGCGATTTTAACTTTCTGGTCTTCAACGGTTTCTCGATGGATATTTTCAAATTGTAATAATTTTTTGAAAATTTCTAAACTTTCATCGAGATTATTTACCGCTATCCCAATGTGATTAATAGATTTAATCATTTATTTTGCTATAATTTATTGTATTTTGTAGCAATTTTAAATCATCTATTGAATTAACTCCCTGAATTTCATTAAATTCTGCCAAAGCGTTTGCTTCAACTTTATAATTTTTATTTTTTAATATTTCAATAACATCTGTTAAATAATACTCGCCTTGCGCATTATTATTATGGATTTCTTTCAATGCATCGAAAAGAATATCTTTTTTAATCAAATAAACGCCTGAATTTATTTCATTTATCCCTTTCTCAAATTCATTTGCATCCTTTTCTTCTACAATACGCAAGAAAATACCATTTTCATCACGCACAATTCTACCGTAATTAGTTGGACTCGGAGCATACGCTGATAAAACAGAAACGTCTATATTTTTTTTAAAATGTAAATCAATGAACTCTTGCAATATTTTATAACTTAATAGTGGGACATCGCCGCTCAAAATAAGCAAATCACCCGAGAACCCACTCAGTGCATCCTCGGTTTGCAAAATAGCATGGCCTGTGCCCAGTTGCTCTTTTTGCAAAACGTATTCTAATGAAAAAGAATTCAAATGTTTTTCAAAATTACATAGAAATTCGATAACTTTATTTGCTTGATGTCCAATAATTACAATTATTTTTTTTGGTTTTATAGAAATTGAAGTTTCAAGCACATATTCAAGAAGCGGTTTGCCATTAAGCAATGTAAGTACTTTTGGCAAATTGGGATTATTCATTCGTTTGCCTTTACCTGCTGCCAGAATTGCAATTGCAAGATTGTGTGGTGGCATCTTAATTATTTGATATTATTGTGTTTGCAGAAATTTGATGGCTTAAAGATTTTATATTATTTTTTTTATCGACAAGAATTATAGTAGGTTCATATTTAGATAATTTATCATCATCAATTATAGCGTAGCTTATGATAATTACTTCATCACCGACTGCAATTTTGCGAGCTGCTGCACCATTAATGCCAATATTTCCTGTGCCTTTTTCTCCTGATATAACATAAGTTTCCAAACGCTCGCCATTATTTATATCCACAATAGAAACTTGTTCATACTCATATATATCAGCAGCATCCATTAAATCCCTATCAATAGTAATACTCCCTTCATAATAAAGATTTGCTTCTGTCACAGTTGCACGATGAATTTTCGATTTCATCATAATTCTTTGCATTTCTATCTCGAATAATTTTATTTTAAGACGAATGATATTCTAAATAATGTTTATAATCATTTATTTTAATATCGTCTATATAATTTCCAAATTGATGAATCTTGTAATTTTGTAGTTTTTTATTAAATGTAAATGAAAGAAAAGATAGAAGAAATAATTGAGAATTATAATAAATTGCAAGCAAAGTTAGATGATCCTGAACTGATAAATGATTTCGAGAATTTCAAAAAGATTTCTCGAGATGTAAAGC
>JAGOIG010000105.1 GCA_017995735.1 Candidatus Kapaibacterium sp.
GAATGGCAATTGTCCTATAATCGTAGAGCAGAAGTGCGCTGGCTTGATCCAGAATTACTTCCTTATGAAATATTAGCACAAATTGTTGTATCTAAGTCTGATGCCCTTACAAAAGTAACGAGTTGGGAGAAACTGGGTTTCCGTGCTTATTACCAGAGATATATAATCAATAATGAAATAAAATATCAAGTGAAAATCTGGGGCTATGCTACTGAAAAAGAAGTGCAAAATGAAATAAAGAAATTGCAAGATCGCTTTCCTGATATTAATTTCTTATTAGAATAAGTTAATTTACAATATTTCATCGTTTTGAATGTTTATTAAATATTTAATTTGACTTAATAAATAAATTTAATGAGTTCATTATTCCAAATTTTTATTGGTGCCTTACTTTTAAGCCTTGTTCATGCTTCAATTCCTAATCATTGGCTAAGCATTGTTGCGATAAGTCGTTCAGAAAATTGGACGATACCAGAAGCGATGTCTGTTACATTAATTGCAGGGTCTGCTCATATATTAAGTACGATAATTGTAGGTATTATTATTGGATTTTTTGGATATACATTATCTTCATCTTACGAATTTGTTACAAAGATAGCTGCACCGCTTGTTCTTTTCATTTTGGGGGCAATTTATGTGATTTTGGATATTAAGGAAAATCATATACATCGTTATCACGAACATATAAATCCAGAAAAAATAATAAAAGAAAAAAATAAAAATAAAACTGCTATTATTACATCCCTTGCAATTGCAATGTTTTTTTCACCTTGCATGGAAATTGAAGCATATTACTTTCCTGCTAGCACAAGAGGGTGGATCGGAATTGCAATTGTTTCAGTTGTATATTTTATCGTGACTCTTGCGGGTATGCTCTTGCTTGTCAATCTTGCAATGCGTGGGGTGCAAAAAGTCAATTTTCATTTTATGGACCATCACTCACGCTTAGTAAGTGGGTCGGTATTAATTTTGCTTGGCCTATTGGCATTTTTTATAGATTAACCCATAGTTTCATTCCTATCGAAGTGCAGAATCCATACGCCGTAAAGATAGATTCCTCTCTATGCTCGAAAGACGCAGAAACAATTTAAATTCAAATATTACAATAATTTTTTTTATTTTTGCATATTATTTTTTTAATTAAATGTGTTATTATTATTCGCTTGCTGAAGATGCTATAAAATTGCAAAAAAGATTTAAAGCCAAGATATTGGAAGAAGAAAGGTATGTACCTTTTGAAAAAGTATCTGCGTTTGAAGATAAAGAAGTCCCTGTAATTGTTAAAGCTGAATCTAATATAATTCAATTTTTCAAATGGGGTTTAATTCCATCTTGGACGCCATCTCTTACAGCCCAAAAGAAAATGGGAGCACATAATGCAAATGCTCGGGCTGAAACAATATTTGAAAAAAAATCTTTCAGCAAAATAATACTTTCGCGCCGCTGCCTTGTTCCTGCCACTGGTTTTTATGAATGGCAACATTTATGGAATGAGAAAATACCATATTTGATTAAATTAAAGGATGAAGAAATATTTGGACTTGGTGGAGTATGGGATCAATGGGTGAATGCTGAAACAGGGGAGATATTCAATACCTTTACTATTATTACAACTATTGCAAATCCCCTTTTAGAGGTAATTCATAACACAAAAAAACGTATGCCTCTTATTATTGATAAGAAAGATGAAGATATGTGGCTTGATCATTCATTAACTCGCGAACAAATTAAACCTTTGCTCAAACCTTATCCTGATGATAAAATGGAAGCGATACAATTGAGAAATGATGCTATAGGAATTCAAGGATTTGAATCCCTATAGCATTAAAATTGTCAATTGTTTTATTTATTCCCATACAGGAAATCTACCTGGTGTCCAAGGAGCGCCAAGTTTCTGTAAAGTATCTTGTACTGGCTTAATTTGATTATCTTCGATATATCTGAGATTTTGCAAAAATTCTTTTAATTGGTCAGAAGCAATATTGTAGCTGTCTTTTGCTGTTTCTGTTGGGGCAGAATCTAAATCCCATACCACCCAGATGACATAATTTAATCTATCATTTATTGATGGTGTTTGATTTTCGTTGTGTGCTTCTATAGTTCGATTGCCGTTCAAAGTAATTCCAAGCATTTTCAAATCAATTTCAGCTTTCCTAAGTTGACTATATAATTTTGTATCAATATTTGGTGTGCTTAGAATTGCTTTTTTCATTAATTCAATTTGCTCAAGTAATTTTTCATAATATGATTGAGTGCCCATCACAGCTTGCTGAAGCTTCGCAACATTTTTTTGGAATGCAACTAAATCTGTACGATTTGCAATTGGTAATGTGGCATTATTCAAATGCTTAACCTCGAATTCAATGGGTCCTGCAATTTGTGTTGTATTATCATCAATTACTTTACTCATTATTACTTTATATTTTCCTGGCAATACGGGAAATCCTGAATTTTTATTAATATCTGTATTTTTCTTCACAGGTGATAAATCGGGATAACGTAAGTCCCAACTAATTCGATGAACACCCGCTATTGCAGGTGCTGTTAAATTACGAATAAGCTGACTATTTTGGTCATAAATTGAAAATAGTAAATATGGCGATTCCTCCAAATCTTCCTTTGTTAATTGCTCGAGGGAAGGGTATGGGGCTTCCTCCCCTTTTTTCGATGCTTCATTTTCTAATGCATTTCTTTTTTCTTTTTGCGTTTTAATAGATTCCTTTAAATAATATGTAAAAGTAGCACCAAATGGAGGATTATCCGCCCGATAAAAGGAGCCACCTTGTGTATACTTTGCTTTTGACTCATCCATTACATACATTTTTGCATCCTTGACGGGGAAAATATAAGCATCCTTTTCCAGATTTTCGTTTGTTAGATTTCTGAGTGGAGAATAATTATCCAATATATAAATCCCACGGCCAAAAGTTCCCACAATCAAATCTGTTTCTCTCTGCTGTATATCAAGATCGCGAACATTTATTGTGGGGAAATTACCTTTCAATTGAACCCATTTGTTCCCACCGTCGTTTGTGAAATATAACCCAAATTCAGTACCAACAAATAATAAATTCGGATCTACAAAATCTTCTGCAATTGTATAAACTGTACCTCTTTCAGGCAAGTTAGAAGATATTGATGTCCACGTTTTGCCCTTATCATTACTTTTGAAGATATATGGTTTGAAATCACCTGATTTATGATTATCATAAGTAGCATATAAAACATTTTCATTTAAGTTCGAAGCAAACAAGTCGCTTACATAAATCAATTCGGGCAATCCACCAACTTTCTCAATTTTTGTCCAATTTTTTCCTCCATCTTCTGTGATTTGAATTAATCCATCATCTGTACCAACAAAAAGCAGATTAGGGTTTAGTGGTGATTCGCTAAAGGCAACTATATTTCCATACAAAGATGTTGAAGCACTTTTTGCGATAGCGTCAGCGTTCCAAATTTTATCCATAATTTTTAATTTATTGCGGTCCATCTGGCGAGTAAGGTCTGGACTTATTTGTGTCCAACTATCACCGCGGTTTGTGCTTTTCCATAGTACATTGGAAGCAATATATATAGTTTTAGGGTCGTGTTTGCTAATTAATAATGGAGTATCCCAATTGAAGCGTTGCATTTCACCTTTTTTTGGTTGTGGTTGGATAAATTTCGATTCTCCATTTCTTCGGTCCATTCTAACAACCCCGCCATATTGGAATTCACCATATACAATATTAGGGTCTGTGGGGTCAATTTGGGCTTCATATCCGTCACCTCCTACAATTTGAAACCACTCATCATTTGTAATACCTCCTGTCGAATTTGTTTGAGATGGTCCGCCCCAAGAGCTATTATCTTGCGTTCCACCATATACCCAATAAAATGGTTCTTTATTATCAGCTTGAACTCGATAAAATTGTCCCAAAGGTAAGTTTGCAAAGAATCGCCACTCAACTCCATCGTCATACGTTTCATAAAGACCGCCATCGCCACCTATTAAATAATGGGGTGTATCCTTTGGGTCAATCCATATTGAATGATCATCTACGTGACGATATTTCAGTCCTACATTTTTTAATGTTTTGCCCCCATCTGTAGTATATTGCATATAAGTATCTATAAAATATGCTTTCTCGGGATTTATTGGGTCGCATATTATCTCGTGATAATATTGTGGAGAACCCGAAATCCAACTATTGCGTTTTTCCCAAGATTCTCCTCTATCTGTCGATCGATAAATTCCATTTTGAGATCCTGATGTTTCAATAATTGCATATATATAGTCTGGATTCGCAGGAGATACTGCAATTCCAATTTTTCCAAGCTCGCCGCTTGGAAGTCCATTTGTCAATTTGTTCCAACTTTTTCCTGCATCATTTGATTTATAAATCGCACTCTCGGGACCTCCATCTATGACTGTCCATACAGTTCTTGCCCTTTGATATGATGTCGCATAAATTATTTCGGGATTACGCGGGTCAATTGCTATATCCGATACACCTGTCCAATCGCTAATTTTTAATATGGCATCCCAAGAGTTGCCGCCATCAGTTGTTTTAAATAATCCTCTATCTCCACCTTTTGCCCATAACGGTCCTTGACAAGCTGCATAAACAACATTAGAATTACGTGGGTCAACAATGATTTTACCAATATGCTCCGAATTTTTCAAACCCATATTCTTCCAGGTTTTACCGTCATCAAGAGATTTATAAATTCCATCACCATAGCCCACACTACGTTGACTATTATTTTCGCCTGTGCCAACCCAAATTATATGGGAATTATTTGGATCCATTGTTATACAACCAATAGAGAAAGCTCCCGCATCATCAAAAATTGGCTCAAATGTAATTCCCGCATTTGTCGTTTTCCAAACACCACCCGATGCGACTGCGACATATATTACGGAATGATTATTAGGATCCACTGCTAAATCGCTAATTCTTCCTGATATGACACCGGGACCAACCAATCTCAATTTTAAATCCTGTATTGTTGTCGGGGTAAGTAATTCCTTCTTTTCTTGTGCGGGTTGTGTCGATTTCTTTTTTTGTGAATATGCGGACGTTGAGAATAAGATTAATACTAATAATAATAGAATGTAATATTTTGAATATTTCATAAAAAACTCCATTAAAAAAAGCAAATTACAATTTTATTGGTAATTGATAATTACTTGATGGCTATATGTGGGATGAATTATATTTTCAGTCAATTTGAACGCTGCAAATGATATTGCAAGAGATAGAGCAATTATTAGTATCATTTTTGCAATTTTATTTTTTTGAAAAATAAAATATAATCCTAAAATTATTAATAAGATGGCGGCAATTATTACCCAGCTTATTCCAATAAAGAAATACACATTTAATTCAAAAAGTAGCAAAAATAATCCATAAAAAATCAGCAATGTCCCCCAAAATAAATAATTAGTTTTCATTTTCTTTTTTCTTTTTTAATGATAATATTATTAAAAAAATACCTAGTATTATTAGGATAAAACTCCATATCAATTCCCCTTTGATATTTGGAACTAATTCATTCAGTAAAATTAAAACTCCAATAAGAAGTAAAATTGAGCCAATAAATATCCGAACTTGTTGTGTATTCTTATTACGTATATTGCTATCGTCTTCCACTTCTATATTTTCTGTAGATTTATTGTCATAATCACTATGCGGATTAGATGGATTTTCGCTTGTCATATATGCACTCTCCATAGGTGTGGATGGAATAATTATCCATAAAACAATATAAGCAACAACCCCAATTCCATAGAAAAATGAAACTATAACAAAAAGTAAGCGAATAAATACAGGATCAATATCAAAATACTCGCCAAGCCCGCCGCACACTCCTGCAACTATTCTATGATTTCGAGACCTTTGAACAATTTTCATTTTAATCCTTTTTTTAATTATTTACGAATTTATTTCAAATTAGTTTCAAAATAATTCTGAAAATTGCTTAATTTTATTTTTTTGATTTCTTATGAAACCCAAACTTTGTTTTACTCTTGTTCTTCTATCATTTATTGTTTCTTATCGACTTGTGGCTGAAGAAACTCAAGATGATGTTAGGGACAGATTTGTAGTTGATTTGAACCTGGACCCTGTTTTTGGATTTTATCCCGAAATATATGTTTATCATCTATTATCTAAAAATATAGATTTAAATTTTTATGCAACATTTTGGGTAAGTGGCATCAGGGATGATTCATCAGCATTAGCTACTGAATTTGGGGTTGGTATGGATTTTAAATTTTTTGAAGGCGATCTTGTATTAACTCCATCAATAGGAATAGGGAGTGGCAATTTTCAGAGTGGGGGAGGGCGACCTGTCGTTGGCGATAATATTGTGCCATCGCTAACAGCTGATATTGAACTCTTTAATAAGATCCATATTGAAGGGATGGGTATTTATTGGAAATCTTTACGCCACGAATCAAAAAATACTAATTATTTGGATCAAGTCGAATGGCTTGCAAATGGAGAATATCAAATTAGTAATTTGATTGACATCGGACCTGTCTCGT
>JAGOIG010000106.1 GCA_017995735.1 Candidatus Kapaibacterium sp.
CCTGGTGTAGATTCACCCGTTATAGGTTCAATACCTGGTTTTGTAGATAATAAGCCTGATACTCGCTCGTTGAAAAGACTTACAATACTTGTTTGAGTTTCTTTTTGGAAATAATAATCGAAAATTCCTACCGTAATAAGCAGCAAAATAATTGGAATAATAAATTTTCTTACTTTTAGTTTTTCAAAAAATATTAATAAAAACATAAATACAATGAAGCCTGATAACCCTCCAAGAGAAAAAGGTGTGAGCAATCCTAATATTACAGAAATAAATACTATAATATTTATAACTGGATTTTTTATAAATGGGCGAGAGCCTCTTACGAATGGAACTACAATATATAACAAATTAAATAGATTATAATAAGCAAGTGCAGATGGTTCCGGAAAAAAAGAAGTAGCGCGAAAGAAGTTGCCAAATCGCAAAGATAATTGCACTGTCTCGCCCTGAACTTCTTTCATACCACGTTGTTCAAACGAGACATTTGTAATTTTTATCCAGGCTAGTGGTAAATCATATAAACGTGCAAAAATCTGATATATTCCAAATATATTAACAAAAAAAGCACAGATTAAAACAACCTTTATGGCATTATAAAATGCATCATCATCAACCTCAGCAACTACAAATAAAAAAGTAAATATAATGAAGAAAATATAATGGATAAATGTCTTAGCAAATTGAAATATTTGAACTGACCCTCCCCAAAATATTAATCCGATGCCCGATAATAATGCTGCTAAAATTGATAAGTAAAGAATGTTTGTCAATGGTCCCTTGAGGATTCTGAATTGCCTCTTTTCAACTACTAATTGGAAAAAAACTGTTATTATCATTAATCCCATTAGCAAATCAGTCAAAACTACGCCATATCCTGAAATCTGAAAAACTTGAAAAAGAGATGCTAAATTAGAAATCCAAAGTAAAATGATAAATATCTGAGGAATTTTAACCATTTAATTTAATTTTGCAAAAAATAAAACTTCAAATTTAATTATTCTTTTACTATTTTTGGATTATTATGGAATTTGACTTTTCAAAAACTGTTATTAAGTTTGAAAATAATCAGGAAACCGTAGCTTTTCCTGAAGAAATTACAACATTGGATGTAGAAATTCCTGCTAAGGTTATACTTTTCAATGATGATTGGCACACGTTCGATGAAGTTATCGCTCAATTAATTAAAGCAATACAGTGTTCTGCGGATTATGCAGAAAATCTTGCATGGGAAGTGCATAACAATGGTAAAGCAGTCGTTTTCGAAGGAGAACTATCGGAATGCCTACGTATTAGTTCTATACTTGAGGAAATTGCCTTACATACTCAAATTGAATATTAAAAAAAAGACTTTAGTCTTCTGATCTCTCTTCATCATTTTGTAAATCGTTAATCTCTTCATCGGGTGATGCTTCTACTGATGTTGCGTCGCTTTCTACTGTATTATTTTGCATTGTCTGAGCTTGAGTTTGTATTTCTTTTTTAGCAGCCCAATCTTCAAATGATATTTCCTCTGTAGTAGCATATCCAAGCAATATTTCAAATAATTTTTGTTCTTTTATTCGTTCCATTAATTCTACATTTTTCTTAACTAAATCCATTGCCGCGTCTGTCGATAAATTCTGGAAATATCTTTTTTGCTTTTCAATAAATACTTCAATATCGCTATCCTCAATCTCAACACTTTCTAATTTATATAGCTTTGACTTCAAGAGTTCCCACAATGCTATTTTCTTCGGAGCATCACCAGCGTACTCTAATAATTTAGAATCAATACTTGTTTCTGTTTCAGGTATATTATATCGCTTTTTAATTGCCTTTAAAAAATCTTGTTTTGCATATTCCATTAGCTGCTCAGGGACTACTAAATCCCAATTATCTTGAATTAGGCGTTCGCGAAGTTGGTCATACATTTCATTTTGTGCTTCATCATCCCAAGAATCTTGCAATTCTAATTCAATATTATTCCGCAATTCTTCTAATGTATCATATTTATTTTGAGATACACGTCTTGCAAATTCATCATCAATTGCAGGTGGTATAATTTGAGTAATATCTGTTATTTCAATTTCAAATGTATGATGTGGGTCATTTGATGGTGAATAAATAAATTTCTCACCTTTCTTTCGATTTAAGAACGCATCTTTAAATTCTTGATCCATTCCCGGAGCATTTAAATATATCTCATCGCTATTTGTTTCGGTATGCTCATCTGATTCGTTTTCATTGCCTTCTTCTTCGTCTTCGTGGTGATGTTGAGTAGTAATATTAAACTTCACAGAATAACTATATGATTCAATAACATCTTGAGATTGGCGTTCAGCAAGTGTATATGCCATTTCGTCCAACCTGTTTTCAATTTCTTCATTTGTTACAATATGAACTGGTTCATATACTATGAGATTTTCTTTATAATCCTTTATTTTGAAATCAGGTATTGTTTGGTATCCGATTATATATTTTATTCCTTCATCGGTTTTTTGTATATCAAGTAAATTTGGATTGCCAAGTAAAATTAGGTTTTCCTCGGTAGCTATACGTGGAAAATAATCATTTACAATTTCAATATTTGTGTCGGCTTCGATTGCCTTGCCATACATATTTTTTATAAGGTTAATTGGTATATGACCAGGTCGAAAGCCAGGAATTTTCAAATTCTTTTGTGCTTGTGAATAAGCTTTATCCAAAAATGGTTTTATTTCTTCATTACTCAAGAACAACTCAAGTTGATTCTCGCCATTTTCATTTTCTATTATTACTTTTTCCATAAATTATCCTTTTTTAAGTGCGGTCGGAGAGACTCGAACTCTCAAGAGTTGCCTCACTAGATCCTAAGTCTAGCGCGTCTGCCAATTCCGCCACGACCGCATATTGTTAATTATTTAAATTTTACAAAATTAGCAATTTTAATTAAAATAAAAGAATTTAACAAATCGAATATAATGAAGGAATAAAACATTACAATATAAAACTGACGCCCTCTATAGCGTTGTTCAAGCTACCCAATAGGTGATCCTCGCAACCTATACGCATACTTTTGTAACACATTTCATTAGAGTTCAAAATTTCCACTACTCTCAATGAATCGTATTTTCAATCTCGCAAGTTCATAATCTTCTATATTTTCCCTGAATTTATATCGGAACTTGCACGGGCAAATCCTTGCTCAATTAAATATGCAATTGCACGCTCTGCTTTTTCCTGCATTCCATTAACAATTGGCATCTCCTCTTCGGGAAAATCCGATAAAACATAATCAATTAACTCGCCGGGTCCAAAATTTCGCGATATACCACATCGCAATCTAATGAAATTTGGATTTTCTAATTCGGTGATAATTGATGCAATTCCATTATGTCCGCCGTCGCTTCCTCCTTGTTTTATATGAATTTTGCCAACGGGAAAATTATATTCATCTACTATTACAACTACTTTTTCGATTGGAATTTGATATTTTGCAATAATTTTTCTAATTGCAATTCCTGATGCATTCATATATGTCAATGGCAATGCGTACAAAATTCGATGATTATTTGATTCATCCAAATATAGAATATAATATTTTGTTTTATCAAAAACTTGCAAATTCTTTTTAGCAACAATTCTTTGAACTATCGAAAAGCCAATATTATGTCGATTATTAAAATATTCAAGTTTCGGATTTCCCAATCCTACAATAAGATAGTCAATATTATGATTAGAGGTATGCTTCAAGTTGGCTTTCACTGTCTAGAAGAACATCACGAGTTTTGCTCCCTTTAGAAGACCCGACAATTCCAGCTGCTTCCAGCTCATCCATAATACGCCCTGCGCGGGCATATCCGATTTTCATTCGTCTTTGTAACATTGATACCGAAGCTTGCTGCATCTGGACAACCAAGTGCGCAGCATCTGCAAAAAGTGGGTCGCGATCGTTTATATCAAACTCCTTACTATCTGAATTTTCTTCCTCTAAACTCGGCAATAAATATGGTTCGGAATACCCCTTTTGATTACCAATCAGCTCACAAATCCTTTCAACTTCATCAGTCGAAATAAAAGCATTTTGCACACGAATCGGCTTTGGAGTTCCTGGAGGCATAATTAGCATATCACCATTTCCAAGCAATTGTTCTGCACCTTGCTGGTCCAAAATTGTGCGAGAATCAATTCGCGAGGCAACTAAATATGCTATACGTGCAGGAAAATTAGCTTTAATTAAACCTGTGATAACATCTACCGATGGCCTTTGAGTTGCAATTACAAGATGAATACCGACAGCTCGTGCCATTTGTGCAAGGCGTGTGATAGGTTCCTCAATTTCTTTTGATGCTGTGAGCATTAAATCTGCTAATTCATCAACTATCACGACAATATAGGGCATTGGATAATGAAGCATATTCTCGCTCTTTGGCAAATTTCCTTGCTTAATTTTTTGATTATAATCTGAGATATTTCTCTGCCCCGCATCAGCAAGTATATCATATCGTCGTTCCATTTCTTTTACTGCTGCTTTTAGCACAATTACCGCATCCTTAGGATTTGTGATTATTACATCATCAATATCAGGTGAGGTTGCTAAATAATGCTGGCTAAGCATAGAATATTGCGATAGCTCAACCTTTTTTGGGTCGATAATTACAAATTTTAATTCTGAAGGATGAATTTTATATAATAATGAATTTATAATTGTATTTATTCCAACGCTTTTTCCTGAACCCGTTGAACCCGCAATTAATAAATGCGGCATACGTGTCAAATCATCCACATATACCTCACCATTTATTGTCTTTCCTAAAGCAATTGGCAATTTTGCCTTACTATTTTGAAATTTTTCGGATGATACTACTTCGCTAAATCGAACGATTGAAGGTTTTGAATTTGGTATCTCCACTCCAACTGTTCCCTTACCAGGTATTGGAGCAATAATGCGTATCCCTTTCGCCTTTAATGCCATTGCTAAATCATCGGCAAGCGCTTCAATTCGACTGATTTTTATACCCGGCGCAGGTACGAATTCATATTGTGTTACTACTGGTCCTGGTGTTATTGCAATATTATCAATTACAATTTTAAATGTCTCTAATTTTTCCTGTAATATCCTTGCATTCATCTCCAATTCTTCGCTCGGGACTACATTTTGCGTTGATGGTGGATTAAGCAATTCAATACTTGGAAATTTGTATTCTATCCTCTCATCCCAATAATCAGAATAAATTAAAGAATGCAAATCTTCTCGATTTTGCTTCTCTATTGGTTGACTTAAACTAATTGAAATACTTGGCTTTGCCGGTTCTTTTTTTAGTTTTGGTGGTTCGGGTAGGGGAGAGGTGTTCGATATTTTTTCCTGGACAATTTGGTTTATTGTTTGTTCAAGATCAATATTTTGTTTTATTGTTTCTGATGGTACAATAGTTTCTTTTGTATCTGGAATTTGCTTTTCAATAAGTTCATTGCTTTGTTTTAATTCATTAACGTCATTTTCATTTGGTGAAATTGGCTCTGGAATAAAAGTTGCTTGATTTATATCTTCATTTTTTTCATTATATCCTAAATTATGCTCCATATCAATTTCTTTTTGAATTTGGGGATTGCTAACAGTAATTTTTGCAAAATCAATTGCTTGTATTTTAGGAACATAATTTACCGATGGTTGAGGTTTTTGCGCCTCATATTGTGGTTGCTTTATAAGAATTTTTAAATCCTCTTTCTTTTGTGGATTTGTAGAAATCTGTTCAATATGTTTCCCAGGTTCTCTAATTATGGGGGGTTCTTGAGGCTTTGGCGTTTCGAGACGTGTATTATTAATTATATTATTTTGTGCCTCATTATTGCCTTCATCATTGAAATTTTTAGATTTATCTATTTCAGGTTGATGCTCTCGTTTAAACACTTCCCTTATTCCATTGCTTATATTGGATATTACCGTAGAGAATTTGAAATTTAATTTATAGAAAATAGATATAAAAATAATAGAAATAAATAATATTAAACTTGTTGTTATTCCTAAAAGATTATTTGAGATAGCAGCAAGAAAATATCCTACTCTTCCGTACCATTCAAAAGGAATATTGCCGATCCAAGTAAATTTGGATAATACACCCAAAAATCCAGATATAAGCAAAGTCAAAAGTAATCCAAAAGAAATATTAGAAATTACTTGAGGTGAGATTCTAAACTTTCGATATAATTCAATTGAAAAATAGATTAAAAGTAATAGCAAAATTAATACTGCATACCCAAATGTGCCATTAATTAATATATTTGAAATATATGCCCCTAAAAGTCCAAGCCAATTTTGAGTAATTGATTGGCGAGCTAATATCTCGGGGTCTTTTTTGATTATCCCTAACAAATCATTTAGCGTTATGCTTGATGCAGCAATATCCTGTCGAGAATATGAAACAATTGTCAGTATAATAAATATAGAAAAAATAATTAGCAGAATAGATATTATTCTTAATTGTGTTTTAAAAGGACGAGAGGGTGAATTTGGCCCT
>JAGOIG010000107.1 GCA_017995735.1 Candidatus Kapaibacterium sp.
GCGTATAACACAGCGTAAAAAATTTTTTATTCATTTTATAAGTCTTCATAAGTATGTTATATATTTAAAAAATTAAATTAATTTTTAGCAGCCTAAACCTGCTATGGTTGGATGCATCCACAAAAACCGCTGATGCATAAATTTCAATTTGTTGTGCAAATGCGTTCGGATTTATGGGGCAGACAATATATATTTCGCTATCAAAAGCGATTTTGCATATTGACTGCCCATACAAAACGAAGATTTTATTGGGTAAATATTTGTAAAACCATATATATATATATATATATAATAAGGACTTATGAAATTATTGGGTGAAGCGATTTTTTCAATTTGATTATATCGAATATAATATTTATTAAATAATGAAATACTTGGAATTATCCCAATTGATAAAATGTTGTATCTGTCAAGATTTTTAATTTGTAAGTGCAAAGTTTTCAAATACTAAAACCAAAAGTATGGTTAAAATACAATAGCAAAAATAATAATAAAATTATAATTAGCAAATATATTTTTTAAATTGTTAAAATATTTATTTTGTTTCATTATAAACCCACGAATTGAAGTTGTATGATCAATCGGCGAGACATCCCCTTACTTTATAAAGAGGGCATTGACTCCCTGTCATTCCGAGCATAGCGAGGAATCCATTCCCGAAGAATGGATTCTTCACTTCGTTCAGAATGACAGGGAACCACAATCAAGGATGATTGTGCCACTTTATGTGGCTACACCATCTTGGTGCAGAATTATCACAAGCAGGAATGCTTATGCTTCATATTTTAACACATTTTAATATATTTTCTATAATTACGTTTTTATTTAAATTATTTTTGACAATATTTTGGAAAATCATATTAATAATAAAAATCGTGTCTTTCTTTACTGCGATTTGGGGCTGATAGATTATAAGGATGCTTGGGATTTGCAAGAGAATATATTAGAGATGAGAATTAAAAATCAAATTCCCGATATTTTGTTATTATTGGAGCATCCCCACACTTATACATTTGGAAAAACATCCCATAAAGAAAATTTAATTGCATCGCAAGAATTTATTGATAAATATAATATAAAAATATTTGAAATAGACCGCGGCGGCGATATTACTTATCACGGTCCAGGGCAAATTGTAGGCTATCCTATAATCAATTTAAGCAATTGGCACGAAGATTCGCATTTGTATTTACGTGGGCTTGAACAAATTATTATCAATGTATGCCAAAATTATGGCATAGCTGCTGATAGATTTCCTCCGCATACAGGAGTTTGGATTAATAACGAGCGCAAAATCGCTGCAATTGGAATTAAAATCAAAAAATGGGTCACAATGCATGGCTTTGCATTCAATTTTAATACTAATTTGGAAGTATTTAAAGGTATAATTCCTTGCGGTATAAAAGATAAAGATGTAACATCAATTGAATATGAAATTTCTCGAAAAGTTAATATTCAAGAAGGAAAGGAATTGTTAGTAATAAATTTTCAGAAAGTATTTGATTATAAAGTATATAGAGAAATTGATAAAAAGGAATTATTTGATATTTTGGATAGCGGATATTTACTTCATCAAGATGATGAAAGCACACTACTACTTCATCAAGATGATGAAGGCACACTAAAGAAGCCAATTTAAAGGAAATATATGAATAATAATTATTTAAATAAATCGCAAGAAGAATATAAAAACTCAATAGAAAAAAATCAAACCACACAACTCAAACGCCCCGAATGGTTGCGTGTGAAAGCGCCAGTTGGCAATAACTACGACTATTTACAGGAAATGATGCACAGGCAAAAATTAAATACCGTTTGCGAAGAAGCAGATTGTCCAAATATAGCAGAATGTTGGGGACATCGCACTGCAACATTTATGATTTTGGGAGATACTTGCACTCGAAGCTGCGGATTTTGTGCTGTTAAAGTAGGCAATCCAAACGAAGTGGATTTACGAGAACCTCGCAGAGTTGCCGATGCTGTTAAGGAATTGAATTTGCGTCATGTTGTCATAACATCAGTTGATAGAGATGATCTGCCTGATGGTGGAGCGACAATATTTTCGGAAACTGTTAAAGAAATTCGCCAGTTAATGCCCGATACTACAATTGAAATTCTTATTCCTGACTTTAAAGGAAATGAGGAATCTTTTGGAATAATAATGCAAAATCCACCTGATATTTTAAATCATAATCTCGAAACGGTGCCTCGATTGTATCCTTTTGTCCGCCCTCAAGCAAAATATGAGCGTAGCCTTGAGCTATTACTTTGGTTTAAGGAACATAATTTACGTACAAAGAGCGGTATTATGGTTGGAATTGGTGAGCAACCTGATGAAGTGCTGGCGTTAATGCAAGATTTAATTAAATACAAATGCGATATATTGACAATTGGACAATATCTTCAACCAACAAAGCAACATTTGCCTATTGATAGGTATGTCGCTCCTGATGAATTCAAAATGTATAAAGACGAGGGTTTAAAGATGGGCTTTAAATTTGTAGAATCGGGTCCCCTCGTTCGTAGTTCATATAATGCAGATGCGCAAGCGAGAGAAATTCTGTAATTTGCAAATTTTCTATTTATAATAATTCTATATGTGTGGAATAGCTGGAATTTATAAAACAAATCAATCTAAATTTGAAATCAATGACAAATTATTGAAATCTATGAGCGATATAATACACCATCGAGGACCTGACTCCGATGGTGTATGGCTCGCACGCAATCGAAATTGTGGATTTTCTTTCCGTCGCCTTGCAATACTGGATTTGTCGGAAAATGCCAGCCAGCCAATGCATACACCCGATGGAAGATATACAATCGTTTTCAATGGTGAAATTTATAATCATTTGGAATTACGTAAGGAATTGATAGCAAAAGGTTATAAATACCGCTCAAATTCCGATACCGAATCAATTCTATATGGATATGCAGAATGGGGCGAGGCAATACTTGATAAAATGATTGGTATGTGGGCTTTTGCAATTTATGATGAACAAACCCAAGAACTATTTGCCGCACGAGACCGAATGGGGATTAAGCCATTTTATTATTATTATGATAATGGCGATTTTATTTTTGCCTCTGAAATCAAAGCTATTCTGCAATATCCAAATTATCATAAAGATATAAATTTTGATGAATTATCAAATTATTTGACTTTTGGTGCAACAAGTTGCTATTCTTCAATATTTTCAAAAATTAATAAATTACCATCTGCACATTATTTAAAAATAAATTCGCAAGGTAATCTTGAAATCAAGCGTTATTGGAATCCTTTTCAATCAAATATCAATTATTCAGAATGGAGCGAGGATGAGATTACAAAAGAGATTATGCGATTATTGCGCGATTCGGTTCACATTCGTATGATTAGCGATGTACCATTTGGTGCATTTTTAAGTGGCGGGATTGATTCAAGTCTTAATGTGGCATTAATGAGCGAATTTATGGATCGCCCTGTTGATACATTTACTGTTGGATTCAAGGACTTAGTGAAATATAATGAACTTGAATATGCTGATTTAGTTTCAAAAATATTCAAAACAAATCATCACGAAATTATTATCGATAACGAAATGGCATTGCCAATGCTTGATGAAATCGCTTGGCACTTGGATGAGCCTAACGCTGATCCTGTTTCAATTCCAATATATTTCCTAAGCAATCTCACTCGCAATGAAGGAACCATAATGGTACTTATGGGTGAAGGCAGCGATGAGCAATTTATTGGATATAATTGGATGTTGCGCGATTTTAAATTTCACGAAACATATTGGAAGGCATATCATTATTTGCCAAAATTAGTGCGCAAATTTAATTTCAATATAATAAAACCATTATTTATTGCAAAAAATCAATATCTTGCACTGGATTATCTCGATAGGGCGGGGAATTCTTGGGAACAATATTGGAGTGGTATTCCAATGCTCACTAATCAAGAAATTTTGAAATTGCTGAACGATAAATCGCATTATCGAATGGAAAGCACACATCAATATGCAAAATCATTACACAATCTTGCATTGCAATTCAATAGCAACGCTGATTATTCGCAACGTTCTATATTTCTTGAACTTACTCAACGATTGCCAGAAATGTTGCTCGACCGTGTAGATAAAATGGGAATGGCAAATAGTATTGAGGCTCGTGTTCCTTTTTTAGATCATAGATTAGTGGAAATGACATCGACATTGAATCTACAAAAAAAGATTCCTGATAAGCATACAACAAAGTATTTGCTAAAAAAAGCATCTAAAGGTGTTATTCCCGACGAAATAATATATCGTAAAAAGCAAGGATTTTCTGCTCCAATGTCGGAATGGTTGCGTAATGAATGGTATGATTATGCTAAAGATAAAATAGACAATTCATATTTGGTTCGGGAAGGTATTTTCAATAAGCAATTTATAGATAGAATAATGCAAACGCACCGCAGTGGGAAAGTGAACTTTTCAAAGGAAATATACTCACTGCTATCACTTTCGTTATGGCAAGAGCAATTCCTTTAATAATTATGATTTATATAATTCCTCTTCGATAATCTCGCATAATAAATGTCCAATCATTATATGTGATTCCTGAATGCGTGCAGTAGTCTTGCTTGGCACAATTATGGTATCATCGCATAAGTCTTTCATTTTGCCACCATCACCACCAAGCAATCCAATGACTTTTATATTCTTTTGTTTTGCTGCAATAATAGCTTGAATAATATTTGAGGAATTGCCACTTGTTGATATTGCAATAAGTATATCATCTTTATTTCCAAGTGCTTCAATTTGCCGTGAAAAAACATAATCAAAACCAAAATCATTGCCTCCCGCCGTTAATATTGATGTATCAACAGTAAGAGCAATTGCAGGAATTGCGGGACGCGAAAATGAGCTCCGCAACCGCACAACAAGCTCAGCAGCAAGATGTTGGCTATCGGCAGCGCTTCCCCCATTACCACAAAACATAATCTTCCCACCTTTTTTTATTGCATCAGCCAACGTAAGCCCAATTTGTTCAATTTTATCTGCAAGTGTATCAAGTACGCGCTGTTTCGTTTCGATAGATTCGCGAATGCTATCAGCAATTTTATTTTGATATTTCATAATTATCATAGAAATAAAAGGCAAAAATAAGCAAAAAGATTAAAATATATGGGAAGAATCTATGATGTTAGAGTGTGGGTTCAAAAACACTCCATCCCTTTCTAAATGAGGGAAATTTTAACCGTAGAGACGGTATGTATGGTACCTCTCGAATGTGCCTTTACCATCTCGGACCAGAATATCTGCAGAGGGCTGGAGCCTTCTGTTGTTGGGTATCCAGATTTGCAACAGATGGCTTTAACCACTTGCAAGTTTGCTTTTGCAGAAAAAAAATGCTCTCCTATCCATTGCTGGTACGGAGAGCTAAGATCTCTGGATCTCAAGGCATATAGCCTTGTTGTAAAAAGGCTAAATTTTATTGCTACAAAATTATAAAATATATTTAAATAAACAACATTTTATTTTAAAAATATTTTTTAATTTGCTTTTTCAAAAGTGGAGGTTATGTGTCGTTAGTTTTAGGACTCGATATTGGCGCCAATAGCTTAGGCTGGTCATTGTGCGATAGCGATATTTTAAACTATATCGATAGCGGGGTACGTATTTTTTCAGATATTGATTCTTCCGGTGCAGAAAGCAATGCAAATGCAAATGTGGAAAGAAGGGAATATCGTCAGCGTCGGAAGTTGTTATATAGGAAAGCATATCGAAAAAAATTATTATTTAAATATTTAAAAGAATTAGGTTTTATAAATTTTTCGGATTTTAATGATTTCCTTTTAGCAATTCAGAATATGAATCCCTATATCTTGCGTGCTGAAGCACTTCAAAGGCAACTTACAACTGTTGAACTTTCAAGAATCTTTTATCATTTTATTAAACGTCGAGGCTTCCTAAGCAATAGAAAACAACTTGCTCGTACTAAGGAAGAGGAAAGAAGTGTTGTCAAAGAGGGTATATCAGCTACCCGAAATGCAATGGGGGAGAATACATTGGGTGCATATCTCGCATCCATTTATCCTCCTGATAATGAACCCTTTACAGAAAGTGAACGAATTCGAAAACGATTTACTTCTCGTGAAATGTATATTGATGAATTCAATAAAATTTGGGAATTCCAATCACAATTTTATCCAGATTTGTTAACAGAGGAAAATAAAAAATTAATTGGCGATCCAAAAAAGGGTATAATTTTCTATCAGCAACCCCTGAAATCTCAAAAGCATTTACGCGGGAAATGTACTTACGAGACGGGTAAGCCACGATGCAATATTTCGCGTTATGAATATGAAGAATTTACCTTCTATCAATTTGTTAATAATATTGAGTTGATAGATGGATATGGAGAAATACGGAAGTTAAGAACTGATGAGAAAGCCACAATTTTAGAATTAGAATTAGCATTAGCAT
>JAGOIG010000108.1 GCA_017995735.1 Candidatus Kapaibacterium sp.
GCAAGAGGTTGATCGCCCGCTGCACCATTATTGCGTTTTGTCAGCGTCAGCCCGCAAACCCTTGAAGTGATTTCTGCATCCTCATTGAACGTCTCAAAAAAATCACCCAAACGAAACAGCAATATCGTATCGGGATATTTCGATTTAATCTGATTATATTGCTTATTCAGTGGGGTAAGATTCTTTTCCATTATTTTGACACTTTAGGTATTGCTACTGAATTCATACGTCCCATTATCCAATTTGCACGGCGCTCGATGTATGGTGTGGGATTGCTTGCAGACCATCGCCGTGGGTTTGGTATAATTGCTGCAAGCAATGCTGCTTCGCGTGTAGTTAATTCATCAGCATCCTTATTAAAATAATATTGAGACGCTGCCTGAACTCCGTAAATTCCCTCACCCCATTCAATTACATTGACATATACTTCCAAAATTCTCTGTTTTCCCCAGACCGCTTCAATCAAAACCGTAAAATACGCCTCCAATCCTTTGCGTATCCAACTTCTTGTAGGCCATAGAAATGTGTTTTTTGCTGTTTGTTGAGAAATTGTGCTTGCCCCGCGGACTTTTTTGCCCTGCATCCGTTCATTATATCGTTGTGCTGCTTCGATTGCTTTCCAATCAAAACCTCGGTGACGCATAAATCGAGCATCTTCAGCTGATATTACTGCACGATATACTTTTTTTGATACTTTATCGTATGACCGCCAATGCTTATCTATACGGGGCGATTTGCCTTCCGTTATATATTCAACTGACCGAATTAACATCAATGGTGTAACAGGTGGATTAATTACTGTGTAGACTGCGGTAAGTACAATTGAAAATAAAATTAAACAAAATATTACTTTTAATACTATTATAAATATCTTTTTTATCATATATTAATATTTAACGAATTTTACTTAATTTGAATTTTTAATTCATTATATTTTTTCAAAATACAAAATTGAGGTTTTTTTATGGAATATTTTATTGACCACAGACCAAGTTTTTCAACTTTAAGAATTAATTTGAATCAAAATGAACAGATTCGCGCCGAAGCGGGAGCAATGATTTCAATGTCTCCTGCTATTCAATTGCAAGCCAAATCAACGGGCAAGGGCTTTTTTGGTGCAATTAAAGCATCAATGGGCGGCGAATCCTTTTTCTCATCAATTTTTACATCAAATGCTGATAATGGCGAACTAATTCTTGCACCTACTACAATAGGAGATATAATTCCAATTGAATTGAATAACGAAACAATCTTTGCAAATGGCGGATCATTTCTTGCAGGCAATCCTGAAATTGAAATATCCACTCAGGGTTCATTCAAAGCATTAATTTCGGGGACGGGATTATTCTTGCAAAAATTAACAGGTTCTGGCTTAGTATTTATCAATTCTTATGGTGCAATAATTGAAAGAACATTAGGGCAAAATGAGAAATATATTATTGATACTTCGCATATTGTTGCATTTTCAGGCGCTATTGAATATGCTGTAAAACGCGCTGCTAAAGGTATGTTTTCTACAATTGCAAGCCGCGAAGCATTGATTTGCGAGTTTAGCGGACCCGGTAAGATCTGGTTCCAAACGCGAAATCTATCTGCTTTTGCGCAATTGCTATATAGTTTGATGCCCAAGTCAAGCAATTGATATTAGTGATATTTTGGTTTATTGTTTTAGCATTTTGATTATTTCGTCATCGTAATAGTCTGAAATTATTGCAACAGAATTCAAGGCTGTTGCAAATTCATTTTCGTCCATATTTGAACCAACAAGTGTGTAGCTATATATTATAGTATTATCAAACAATAATCCGAACGCACCAAAATGTAACTCGGCATTTTTTCTGAGCAAATATTCCATAACATCAGGCGTTATATTCGCCTCTGGTACAATATTACACATAAATTCCACCGCTGTCTCATTTTCTGTATAAGGTCTTACAGTAATAAGCACTTCCGCACTGCCTCGTATAATTGTATAAGTATAAGTATCGAAAGCTTGGAATTCAGGGAAATTATTGCGAAGATATCCTACTAGTTTTTCGTTTGTAGCATTAATCAATTCAATTGGTGTTTCCATCATTTTTCTCCTTATGTTTTTAATTAGATTTTAATTATTTCTAGCACTTACTTTTCTTCATCTTTATCAGTGTCTGGCAATAACCCCATCTTTGCTTTGAGCGCGAGAAGTTCAGAATCAACATCTGTGCTTGTAGAAAGTTTTTTGAATTCTTCTTCGAGAGAGGTTTGTTCGCCTGCTAATTGCTGATACGCAGTAGCTTCGGCTTCTAATTTTTCAACTTTGCCTTCGAACTTATCAAATTTGCTAAATGCATCCGAGCCAACTCCGCTCATTGATTGTGCGATTTGCTTTTGAGCTTTTGCTGCTTGCGAGCGAGCAATCAAAGTGGTTTGCCGCATACGTGCCTCATCAAGCTTGGCTTTTAATTGATTGAGTTGTTGACGCAAATTCGTCGTCGTTGCCTTTGCTTGCTCATAAATTGGTTGAAGGTCTGCAATATTTTTTGCAGCAATATTCTTTCGTTCAAGTGCTTGGCGAGCAAGATCTTCACGATTTGCTTGCAAAGCTTGTATTGCCTTCTTTTCCCATTCGTCCTGGTCTTTGCGTGCTTGGTCCAATTTCTTTTGTATCGAAACTTCATTTGCTATTGCATTAGCAACTGCAAGGGTTGTCTTATTAACAGATTCCTCCATTTCGAGCACCATCTGGTTAATCATCTTCTCGGGATCTTCTGCTTTATCAAGCATATCATTAATGTTTGCTTTAAAAATATCCGAGATTCTTGAAAATAATCCCATCTCTTCACCTCATTTGTTTTTTTAGTATTTTTGTAATTTAAAAATACAAATTAAACATTTTTTATAAAATGAAGGCTGAACAATTTAAAAAAGTAATAGAAGAATTGCAGGGTGTCCTTTCAGAATTTTCAAAAGTAAAGGAAGAACTTGCTTGCGAAGAATTGACAATTTCCGCAGCCGCCGGTATGGTGAAAATTATAGCTGCGGGTGATAGAAAAATTAAAAGTATTCAAATATCGGATGATCTATGGAATACTAATGATAGAAAAATGATTGAAGATACAATAGTTGCTTCAATTAATTATGCCTTGAATAAAGTCGATGAATTCCTCGAATCAAAAGCAAATGACAAAATGCAATCTTCTTTTGGCGATATTTTAAAATTTGGTCCCAAGGATATTCCGTTCTAAATTAAATCAAAAATCTTATGATATATTCATCCCCAACAATTGAAAAATTGGTTAATATCTTATCAAATTTACCAACGATCGGCAAAAAAACTGCTCAAAGGCTCACTTATCATTTGATAAAAGAAAATCCCGAGTTTATTCAACAATTTGCAGATACCCTGATCGAATTGCAACAAAATGTAAAATTATGCTCAGTATGCTTCAATTATACAGAATCAGATCCTTGTCCAATTTGTTCGTCAGATAAAAGGCAAAAAAATATCATCTGCGTTGTCGAAGACCCCTCTGACGTAATCGCAATCGAAAAAACAAACGATTATTTTGGATTATATCACGTTTTGCATGGTGTAATTGAACCCTTAGAGGGCGTCGGTCCTGAGGATTTGAAAATTAAAGAATTGCTTGCACGCTTGGATGGTGTTGATGAAGTGATTCTCGCTCTCAATCCAAGTATAGAAGGAGAGGCAACAACACAGTATCTTGTGAGATTGCTAAGACCCTTTGGTGTAAAAATTTCTCGCATTGCAAGCGGAGTTCCAATGGGAACTACACTTGAATTTACTGATGAGGTCACAATTGCTCGTGCGTTAAATGGAAGGATTTATTTATAGAAAAAGTGAAAAGTGAAATTTTTTTAGCATAACATTTGAGTTGTTATTTTCGTTTATTTTCATAGATTTTCGTAATTTTGTTTTCTAAATTTTTGAATTTTTCTAAAAAGGTATAAATTATGAAACAAACATTTCAGCCAAGTGTAAGGAAAAGAAGAAATATTCATGGGTTTCGTGCTCGTATGGCAACGAAAAATGGTCGAAAAGTGCTTGCTGCACGTCGAGCAAAAGGTAGGTGGAAATTAACAGTTAGCGATGAGCCTAAACATTTCTAAATTAATACTTGGACGATGCTTAATGATTTGAATTTAAGCCCATTAAAGGGCTTTAATTCTTTTAATACCGTTTTTAAAAACGGTGTATGTTTTTATAATGAAAATGTTCTTCTGATTATCTGCAATAAATCTAATAATATTTCCCTTAAACAATTGATAAATTCGTCAAATAATATTTTATATGGTGTTTCTGTTCCAAAGAAAAAATTCAAAAAAGCAGTAGTTAGAAATAGAATCAAGCGATTAATGAGGGTAAGCATTAGGCATTCGCTCCAGGAATTAAGTTTGTTCTATGATATATCAGAATTCAAAGTAATAGTTGCAATATGGCGTGGTCAACCAATTAATAAATCAAATGAAATTGGTTTGAGAGATGTTGAACCCTATATTTATAATGGATTGAAAAAGTATTTGGAAAACAAAAAGAATATTGATGAAAAAGATATTGATAAAGTTAATTAAGATTTACAAAAAATTTATATCTCCGGCATTGCCGCCATCTTGCAGGTTTTATCCAACTTGCTCGAGCTACGCAATAGAGGCAATCGATAAGCATGGTATATTTTATGGTTCGGCTTTATCAATTTGGCGCATACTACGTTGCAATCCATTTAACAAAGGTGGTATTGACCCTGTTCCTGAAAATATTAAGAAATTTTATATAAAAGAATTAAAATTTAGATAAATTAGAAAAAGATTTATGGATAAGAAAGGCATAATCGGTTTATTGCTCATAACTGCTATTGTAATTATTTGGATGGTAGTTCAATCTATCACTCAAAAGCCCATTCCACCTCAAGAAAAATTCAAAGGTGTAATCTCACCCGATTCATCACAAGAAAAATTAGTCGATACCTCAAAAAATAAGCAACCTGTTTTATCAAATGATTCGCTGCTAACGCAAAAAGCAAAAGATTCAATAGCTTTGATAAATAAATATGGATATTTTGCTAAACTTACCAAGGGACAAGAGCAAATTACCACTATAAAAAATAAATATTCAACTATCCAAGTTTCCAGTAAGGGCGCTGTCTTAAAAACTTGGATATTAAATGAATTTAAAAATTGGTATGGAGGACCCACACAATTTATAAACACAAAGGATGGTGATTTATATCTAACATTTCGCACAAATCAAAATAATCTAATTGATACTCGAGACTTATATTTTTTAAGTACTGCCCCAAATCAAGATTTCGAGCTTAAAGATAATGATACCCTTGTTCTAAATTATGTATTATCTGTCGATTCTAATGCTCGAATAATAAAGCAGATGCGATTTTATGGCAATTCATATTCATTCGACCAGCAGATAACAGTTGAGAATATGGAAAATTATATTCCCGCACGAGGTTATAAACTTGTTTGGGGAGAGGGCTTGCGTTTTCAGGAAGAAAATAGCGTAGATGAAGCAAATGCTTCAATTGCAGTTGTATCGCTAAATGGTAGTGGAGATGATTTTAAAGCAAAGGATGAAGAAGTATCTCAAACAAGCTATACTGGTTTAGTAGATTATGCAGCTATTAAATCAAAATATTTTGCTGTAGCGATAATGCCATTACCTCCAAAAAGCTTTGACGGCACAATTGATATTTCAGGCTATCAGAAAAAATTGCCAAATAATGGATTAAATAAAGTATATAGCATTGAATATAGAATTCCATATGATGGTGGAATACACTCACAACAAATGAGAGTCTTTCTTGGTCCATTAAATTATAAATTAACAAAGACTTATGGTTTAGAGGGAATTATTGATTTAGGATGGCGGTTTGGAATTCGGCAGATTTCTGAATATTTTATGTTGCCATTATTTACATTCATTCATTCTTTTGTACCTAACTATGGCATTGCAATTATAATATTTGGCGTATTAATTAAAATTTTGCTTTATCCTTTGTCAATTTCTCAAATGAAATCAGCTCAAAAAATGCAAGTGATTGCACCACTTATGACCGAGATTAGAGAAAAATACAAAGATGACCAACAAAAGCAACAAAAAGAAATAATGAAGCTTTATAGCGATTATGGGATTAACCCAACGGGAGGTTGCTTGCCATTGTTGATACAATTGCCTATCTTATATGCTTTATTTTCTGTGTTACGGAATGCTGTAGAATTACGCCAAGCACCATTTATCTGGTGGATTAAAGATTTATCAGTTCCCGATTCAATAGTAAAATTCGGATTTTCATTTCTTGGCATAAATCAAATATCAGGGCTCGCACTTTTGATGGGTGT
>JAGOIG010000109.1 GCA_017995735.1 Candidatus Kapaibacterium sp.
GTCTAAAACTTCTTATGAAAATAATATATGAATCTTTTTTTAGTATTAGACTGCTCTTCTTTTGTGGGCTTGCAATTGCTTTATTTGGATGCGCACAAGAAAATCCTAATTTAGTCAACCCGCCATCAAATGTAGATTATATCAACGTAAGATTTATTAATTTATCAGGTGATTTTGAAGTGCGGGATCTGAAATTAGATGGTAATGAACTTGCAAGTTCAGTTGCATTTGCTTCTAGTTCAAAAGCAATTCATCCTCCAAGCGATTCAGGTTTCATTGCTGTTTATAAAAATGGACAAAAAGAATTTTCACCAATAAGATTAATACACTTCCAACGCAATTTAACATATTCGTACTTTGCCCTTCCATCGTGCTTTGGTAATACGAGTTCGAGAAATGTGGATACACTTATCACAATGACCACTTCCCTTGCAATGCCTGCAAATACTGATGATTGCTATATTAAGCTTTTTAATGCATATCCCGATAGCTTGTCGAGCTTTGCTTTGACCATTGGTTGCCCAAGTGCACCACAAATTTTTTCAAATGTTTATTATCGACAAATTACCCAGCCACAGCTAGTTCAAACAGGCAACATAGCAATTTCTATTATTCTACGAAAAAATAGTGTGGATAGTGTTCTTGGTACTTACTCGGTTAATTTATCACGTCAAGGACAATATGCTGTTATAATTAGCCAAGACGAAAATCATAACCCTACGGTTTTGCTGTTAGATGAACTAGATACTGAAACAACCGCATTATCATTACCCAATGTAATACTGGAACGTTATTCCCGGATTCGCTTGATTAATATCTCCCAAGCTACAGTTTCTGGTATAAAGCAGCCAGGAGATGTTATTGCAGAAAATTTATCAAAATTAACTATAGGCAATTATGCACATATCAGCGCTTGCAAAACTTCAACACTCGACAGTGTTGTATTTTACCAAAATGGAAATCTTTTAACAAATTTAAATTATTCATTTGATGTTTTAAAAGATTATTCAATTGTTATATTTGATTCTAATTCTAAAACTGCTAATAATGCAATTGTTATCCCTCCATCAAGTTCTAATTACAGCGGAAAATCGCTTATGACTGTTGTCAATGCTACAACAACAATCAATTCCTTTGATTTGTCAATTGCATCTCGAGCTGATACCTCCTCCATTGGATATTCTTCGGGAAGCTATTTAGCAAAAGCATTATCATTTTCACAAGTTTCTGAACCTGTTGTAATAAATTCAGGGGTGCTTCCGTTTTCAATTTTCAAAACAGGTTCTCCTTATGCACTGATTTATAATGGGTTCACAAACATATTACCAAATAAATCGTATTTAATTATAGTCTATAATGATGCTCAAAATAATTTGAAAGTTAGTATTATCGATGATTCGCAAGAAAATACACCTGTCCAATCCCTTAATAATTGCTCATTTTTACAAATATTACATGCTGTCGCGGGCGCTGATAGAATTCAAATTACCATCCCAGAACAAATTTCTTCAGGATATTTGTATTTTTCGAATTCATTTGCAGCAGTGCTCCCAAGCATAACAACACAAATCTCCGCAAATATATATTCCTCGAATATTAACGTTCCAATAACCCCAAATCCTGAAAAGCACTATAATATTATTTTCTCAGGATATAAAGATTCACCTGATTATATTCTAACTGAAGATAATATACCAATACTCAGTGTAGGCTCATATCAATATCGATTCATTAATGCAAGTAGTGATTATAATACGGTAGTAGTAACTCAGGATACAAGTATTAATAATGCAATTGCTCTTTTGGATTATAAAGTAGTTTCACCATATGCAAGTGATTATCAACAAAAGCAGCAAACTTATTATTTTTATGATCAGGACTCAAAGAAATTGCTAACAAAATTTTCGATTTACTTTACTTTAGGTAAATCTTATACTATTGTTTTTACTGGTTCAAATAAATCAAAAAGTGGCTATTCAACAATGATATTGCAGGATTATTAATGCGTAAATCAAAATATACAATTCAAATCGAAAACGAAAAAGAGAAATTAAAAATAATTGAATTGCCAAATCATTTGAAATTGATTTACGATTTTATGCCCGAATTGAAATCCTTTTCTCTTGGAATTAGCGCAATGGTTGGCTCACGCGAAGATCCAAATGATAAACCGGGTGAAGCTCATTTTTTGGAGCATCAATTATTCCGCCGCAATCAACATCGAACATCCACGCAAACAACTCGTGAATTTGAGCGTACAGGAACTATCAATAATGCATTTACAGAAAGCGAATATACTGTTTTCTTCATCAAATCGCTTAATGAACATTTTAAAAAAGTATTTAGATTACTTGCTGATTTCATCTTGTGTCCTGTCTTTGAAGAGCGTGATTTCCTTAAAGAACAAAAGATCATTTTGGAAGAAATTAAATCTTATGAAGATGACCCTGAGGAATATATATTTGATCTTGGCAATACACTTGTTTTCCCCAATCATTCCTTAGGCAATCCAATTGCGGGAACAATCAAAAGTGTATCGAATTTTCAGCAGAGTGATATTTCCGTTTTTTTTGATAAATACTACAATGCAGAAAATTTAGTGATTTCTTATGCAGGTAGCCATTCTTTACAAGAGGTTAGCGATTTTGCAAATGAATTATTTATAGATTTCAAAAATACTGAGACTAAATATAGCAGACAACCTATTCCCACAAATATTCTTGATAAGTTGATTGTTAAAAAGAAAATTGAACAATCGCATATTTTAATGCTGAAGCGATTTGATAATATCAATTCTGATTTTATATTAAAATTGAAATTATTGAATTATATAATTGGTGAAGGTCCCAGCTCATTTATAAATCAAAATATTCGCGAACGTCAAGCAATTGCCTATTCAGCATTCTCAATTATCGAGCATTTTACAGATACAAATCTTATGCAGATCTATTTTGCTACCGATAAAAATGCTATTTCGAAATCGAAAAATTTGCTGAATGAAATTTTTGAAAAAATTGGTAATAAAAAAATTACACAAGATTTATTTACTATAAGCAAAAATGCATTGCTTGCTCAAAATATTTACAAAAACGAAACTAGTTATGAGCGAATGCTTAATAATATTCGTTTGTATCAACTGGATGGCAATTTTAATTTCGACCGGGATTTTGAAAAAAACATAAAATCTATCAATTATGAAGACTTTTTGATATGGGCATCAGCTTTGTTCAAGGATATCAAATTTTCTGAAGTCCAAATCCTTCAAAAATAAGTTTAAAATGTGGGTGGAGCATCCCTGCTCCACTCTCTCCTTAAAAATTATAATATAATTTATACTATTTTTTTTGATTGTGAAGCAAGGATGCATTATTCACTTATTCTATTTTTTTGCTTTACTTTGGTCCCTTACAGTTTGAACAGCTTTTTCCACTTCTTCTTGACTTGCTAAATAGTAATGCTTAATTGGAATAAGATCATCATCTAATTCATAAACAAGTGGAATACCTGTTGGGATATTTAGTTGTGGAATTTCATTATCAGGGACATTATCCAAATATTTTACTAGAGCACGCAAGCTATTTCCGTGAGCCGAAATAATTACTCGTTTCCCACTTTTTATCTCAGGGGCAATTGTATCCATCCAATATGGTATAAATCTGATATATGTATCTTTTAAACATTCCGTATATGGAAGTAGCTTTACATCTACATTTTTATATTTAGGGTCGAACTTTGGTGCTCGCTCATCATTTGGTTCGAGGGCAGGTGGTGGAACATCATAGCTTCGTCTAAATATAAAGAGCTCGTCTTCTCCAATTTTTGCAGCCATTTCTGATTTGTTCAACCCTTGAAATGCTCCATAATGGCGCTCATTCAATCGCCAAGATTTAATAACAGGTATCCATAGCAGATCCATCTCTGTTAATATAATTCCCAACGTGTTGATTGCTCGCTTCAAAACAGATGAAAATGCTATATCAAATGTGAAATTTGCTTCCTTCAATTTCTGTGCTGCAATCTTAGCTTCTTGGATGCCTTGCTCTGATAAATCGATATCAGTCCATCCTGTAAATCGATTTTCTCTATTCCACTGACTTTCGCCGTGTCTGATTAATACTAATTTATACAATTTATCCTCCTAGATTATTTCAATAGACTTATTTAAACTTTCTTCTAATAATTCCTTTCGACGATTTGCTCCCCAAATTTCAATATCAATATCAATTTTTGGGTCAACGGGTATTAATTTAATTTGAATTTTATTATTGTAACTCACCTCTATATCTTTGACATATTGCTTCTGGCGCCTATCAATCCCTTCAGCAATACGTAAAATGCCTGCAAGTATATCCACTTTAAGTTGAGTATCGCTTGGCAAAGAAGCAAAATTTGAATGCTTCTTTTTGGGTAAACTCTTCCTGTGATAACGTGCTATATTGCCAATGAGTTCTGCCTCATCATTTGTAAATCCAGGCAAATCGCTATGTGTAATTATATAATAGCTATTTTTATGATGTTGTGAATGCGAAATCCAATATCCAATATCGTGCAATAAACTTGCGCACTCAAGAATCTCACGTTCATAATCAGAATAATTATGATATTTTTTTAAAGAATCAAATAATTTTAAAGCAATTTGTTTGACATGCTCAGAATGATTCATATCCACATTATATCTATGAGCCACATCATATATAGTTTCAAATCGTAAATTTGTTAGGTGATGATATTGCTCTACTTCAAGCATTTTTTCGTAAGTATCAAATACTATGCCTTCTCTTAATGCGTATGGAGAAACAAGTATATCTTTTAAATTTAATGCTTTAATAAATGTTTCTAATATAATAGCCCCTGCAAGAATAATATCACTCCTTTGTGTATCCATACCTGGAATTCGGTTGATTTCTTGGGGATTTTTGCATTTTAATATTTTTGAGATAATACCTAAAATTTTTTTGGTAGATACAGAATATCCATTTAAAAAATCAGGTGGTGCCTCACCATTTTCAATTAAGGACATTGCAGCAAGAGATTGTATTGTGCCTGATGTTCCAATCGATAAATCGAATCCTGTGCTTTTTATATTATTTAAAGTTGGCGTCCATTCACCAATTACATATTTACGAATTTCTTCAATTTTTGATTTTGTATAATTTTGGCTATCCAGGAATTGTTTTGTCAGCCTGATTGCGCCAATTTTATCGCTATGGGCAAATTTGATTTTATAATTTCTACCAATTACTGTCTCGGTACTTCCACCACCAATATCGACAACTAAAGCATCTTTGTCAGTTATTGGCAATGCATGGCTAACACCTAAAAAAATAAGCCTTGATTCTTCAACACCTGATACAACCTCTATATTGATCCCTGTTTCTTCTTTAGCACGATTGATAAAAATGTCTTTATTCAATGCTTCACGTACAGCACTTGTTGCAACAGCTCGTATTATTGCACTGTGGTTCTCGGCAAGTTTAGCAAAGCGTTTTAAGGTTTCTACACCTCTATCTATTGCATCTTCTTGCAAGTATTTCATATCATTCCCGCTTTGCCCAAGCCTAACCATCTCTTTTTCCTGGTCGATAATTGTGAGGACTTCCCGTTGATTTATTGAAGCAATCACTAAATGAATTGAATTAGTTCCAATATCGATTGCTGCAATAATAGGTGCTTTTTCCATTAAATCAATTATAAAAATATGCAAATTATAGATTTTTTATTAAATATAAATTTTTATCTGAATTTCTTAATTTGAATATTATGATAAACAATATATTTATCTTTGGTGATATTCACGGATGTTGTCTGACTTTTCGTACTTTATTCGAAAAATGTGAAATCGAAAAGCAAGATTCAGTTTACTTGCTTGGTGATTATATCGATAGAGGACCCGAAAGCAAGCAAACACTTGATTATATCTTCAATTTAATTCGCGAGGGATATAATATATATCCAATTAAAGGAAATCACGAGCAAATGTTTCTTGATAGTCTAATATCTAAAGAAAATGAATATTCATGGAGATTTATTAATGGTGGTGAAATTACTCTTTTTTCATTTAAAGTAAAGAGTCCCGCAGAGATTCCCTCAATTTATCTTAATTGGATTAGTTCGTTACCTTTTTATTATGAATTAGAAAATTATGTAGTTGTTCATGCGGGGTTAAATTTTCATAAAGATAATCCATTTGAGGATACTGATGCTATGCTTTGGACCCGCGATAGATATTATGATAAATCTAAATTAAATAAAAAAATAATAGTTGGTCATACTCCAAAACCACTTGATATAATAGAAGTATCATTGCAGGACAATATTATTTATC
>JAGOIG010000110.1 GCA_017995735.1 Candidatus Kapaibacterium sp.
GAATAAATTCCCGCAGTAAATCCGGCGGGTCCGCTACCGAGAATGATAATGTTATAATGTTCTGCCATAAAATTTTTATTTAATTACGTTTTGACGTATAAAACAAAATGGAATTATGAATTGATTTATATCCTGTCAATTTATGGGTAGCGAGAAATCTTCTTTCGCAATATGTGTTCTCTCTTTTATTCTAAGTTAAGACAGAAGTATTACGAAACCACCTGAATTGTTGAATAAGGGTATAATCAATATACTACTCTCCCATAATGTCTATAAATCAAATTTCAATTCTTTTAATTATTTTCTTTATAATTTTATTTAAATTTGCATTTTTATATTATTAATTATTTTTTAAATATCATTTCAAATTGTAATCCAATATGGAACAAAATAATACTTTGAAAGAAAAAATTAATCAGACTATTGAGAAAATTCGAGAAGTTACTGATAGCAAACCTCGAATCGGTATTATACTAGGAACTGGTTTAGGGGGTGTTGTGGATAAAGTTGCTATAAAGCGCAAAATTAGCTATACAGAAATTCCGCACTTTCCTCTTTCCACTGTTGAGACACATGCGGGAAATTTGCTTTTTGCTAATGAAAATGGCAAAGAACTTGTAATTATGCAAGGTCGCACGCATTTTTACGAAGGCTATTCAATGAAAGAAATCACATTTCCAATTTATGTGATGAAAGCCTTAGGCGTGAAGTATCTAATGGTTTCAAATACAGCGGGGAGTGTCAATCCCTACATACCGAGAAAAAGCATTATGCTAATTGATGACCATATTAACTTATTAGGGGATAATCCGTTAATTGGTAAAAATGATTCCTCATTTGGTCCCAGATTTCCCGATATGAGCCAGCCTTATTCTCGTCGTCTAATGAATTATGCAGAAGAAATTGCACTTGAAGAAAAAATTAAAATTTACAAAGGTGTTTATGCTGCAATGACAGGACCCAGCATCGAAACCCGTGCTGAGTATCGTATGCTTCGCGCTATTGGTGCTGATGTTGTCGGAATGAGTACAGTTCCCGAGTGCATCGTTGCAAATTATCTTGGAATGGAAGTATTTGGAGCATCTATAATTACAGATGAATGCAGTCCTGATGCATTAGTTCCATTGACATTAGAAGAAATCCTCGATGCTGCCAGAACAGTTGAGCCAAGTTTGGTTAAACTAATTGTAAAATTAATAGAAAAATTATAAATGGATTTCTCTCAGACGCCTGTTGCTACAATTATTTTTATATTTACAATTGTGATAAGCGTATATGCTTTGTATTTCAAACAAAGTATAATCGAAAAAGGTGTGCTGAGGCCATATCTAATTGTTCGAGGCAAAAATCTTGGTTCGCTAATTTATAATGGTTTCCTTCACGCAAATGGAATGCATTTGCTATTCAATATGATCACGTTTTATTTTTTTGCATTTCAATTAGAAAAGACAATTGGAAGCCTCAATTTTTTCATTTTATATTTTGCCTCGATGATTGTATCAGATATTCCTTCAATTATTCAATATCGAGATGACCCTGAATATGCATCGCTTGGTGCGTCGGGGGCCATCTCAGGTATTGTATTTTCTATGATATTATTCTATCCTTTTAGCGGGTTGTATGTGTTCCCTATACCTTTCCCGTTGCCTGCGTTTGTATTTGGCATTCTATATCTTATTTGGAGCTATTATTCGGCAAAACATTCCGAAGATATAATAAATCATAGCGCTCATTTCTGGGGTGCAATAGCAGGAATTATTACAACTATCATTCTCGAACCACGTTCAATTTTAATTTTTATAAACAGTTTTTAAAATGGAAATACCAACATATTACGACATAGAAGAAGCTCACAATCGAATACGAAAATTTATTCACGAGACCCCTATATTTTATTCTGAGGGAATAAATAGACTTACAAGTGCAAATATATTTTTCAAATGCGAAAATTTGCAAAAAGTTGGTGCATTTAAATATCGTGGCGCTACAAATGCTGTGCAACTATTAACAGATACTGAAGCTCAACACGGCGTGCTAACGCATTCTTCAGGTAATCATGCTCAAGCACTTGCTCTAGCAGCAAAAACGCAGGGTATAAGAGCGTATATTGTAATGCCAATAAATTCTTCACGTGCAAAAATAAATGCCGTTGAGGAATATGGTGGGGAAATATATTTTTGCGAACCCAATTTAAAAGCTCGCGAAGAAAAAGCCCGAGAAATCCAAGAACAAACAGGTGCTACATTTATCCACCCTTATGATAATCCTAATATCATTGCGGGTCAAGGCACAGTTGCAAAAGAAATGTTTCAAATTCTTGGTACACTCGATGCTATTCTCGCACCTATTGGCGGTGGTGGATTGATGAGCGGAACAGCAATTGCAACAAAATTCCTTTCACCTTATACTAAAATCTATGGAGTAGAGCCTGCCAATGCCGACGATGCAAGACGTTCGCTCGAAAAAGGTGAAATTGTCGAAATGATAAATCCAAATACAATTGCCGATGGTTTGCGAACCCAGCTTTCACCATTAACATTTGCTATTATTCAAGATAAGGTTAATAGAATTTTTGCTGTCTCAGAAGAGTCAATTATAAAAAGTATGAGATTAATCTGGGAAAGACTTAAATTAGTAGTTGAGCCCTCCGCAGCAGTCGGTCTTGCAGCAGTCCTCGAAAATACAGCATTTTTTAAAGATAAAATTATAGGTATAATTTTATCTGGTGGCAATGTTGATTTAGATAATTTACCATTTTGAAAGTATGGTAAAAGAGATTCCTTACCGTTAAATAATGCACTATTTAAGTGCAAGCAAAAAATTTATATTCTTTTCAAAAATTCTACAAATTTGTCCATTTCTTCGCGAGTACGCTTTTCTGTCACTGCTATTGTTAAGCCATTATCGAACTCCGTATATTTTGATATATCGATGCCAGCAAAAAAACCATCATTAATTGCCCTGTCAATTATATCTTTTGCAGCAGTTTTTGGTTTTATTGTAAATTCATTGAAAAAGGGTTTATCATTAAACAAAGCAAATCCTGGTATTTCGCTAATTCTTTGTGCTAAATAATGAGCTTTATGATAACATTGCTCGGCAACTTCTTTTATACCTTGCTTACCCATTGTTTCAAGATAAACAGTGGCGGCAAGCATCATCAATCCCTGATTTGTGCAAATGTTGCTTGTGGCTTTCTCTCGCTTAATTTGTTGCTCGCGTGTTTGTAATGTCAATACAAAGCAGCGATTTCCATCTTTATCAATCGACATTCCCGAAATTCTACCTGGCAATAGGCGTAAAAATTGCTCTTTGCAAGTGAATAATCCCAAAGCGGGACCACCAAAACTCATTGGAATTCCCAGCGCTTGCCCCTCGCCAATTGCAATATCTGCATTGTACTTTCCGGGTGGAATTAACACTCCAAGAGATATGGGATTGAAAATTACAATATACATCAAATTGTTTTGATGAGCAATTTTTTCGAGTTCGAAAACATCTTCGAGATTCCCAAGGAAATTAGGATTCTGAACAATTATTGCGGCAGAATTTTCTGAGATATTTGCTTTAATTTCATCTATATTTGCCGTTCCATCCTGTGCCACGAATTGCTTAAATGTAAATTGGCGTCCTTTTGTAAATGTTGATGTCACTTGTTGATAGAATGGGCTTACCGAACCGGCAATTAAAAATTCGGTTCTTTTAGTGTGGTTTGCAGC
Organism: Candidatus Kapaibacterium sp.; assembly: GCA_017995735.1. Classification (GTDB taxonomy): domain Bacteria; phylum Bacteroidota; class Ignavibacteria; order Kapaibacteriales; family UBA2268; genus UBA2268. Next base: position 3,720 of record JAGOIG010000110.1, read on the forward strand.
CATAAAGCAAGCTTCAGCCAATGCAGATGCCCCATCATAAAGCGATGCGTTTGATACATCCATTGCTGTAAGCCGGGCAATCATCGTTTGGAATTCATACATTGCTTGCAATGTGCCTTGCGATACTTCCGCTTGGTATGGTGTATATGCAGTCTTGAATTCTGGCCGTTGCAAAACAGAATTGACAATCTCGGGTATATAATGGTCGTATATTCCACCACCAATAAAGCATATATTTTCGCTTGCTGTCTTATTCTTTTTTGCTAATGTTTCTAAATATTTAATAGTTTCTAATTCAGAAAGAGCATCAGGCAAATTTAATGGCTCATTAAGGCGTGCAGAATTGGGTATATTGCTAATTAATTCTTCAAAATTAGAAACGCCAATTTTTGCCAGCATTTCTTCATAATCTTCATTTGTATTTGGAACGAAAGACATAATTATTTCAAAATTTTATAAAAAACAAAATTACGAAAGTAAAGAATAACTATAATTCAAACTTTTAAAGATTGATGAAGTTTTTAAAATTATAATTTTTTAAATATTACTCAATATTCATTTTTTAAATCCGTCATTTAATAAAAAATATAAACTACAAATGAAAAAAATAATGCATAATTTGGTTGTAATTACCTTATTTACAACAATTTTTCTAAATATTGCTTGCTCGCAAGAAAGCAAAACACAAGCAAATGTAAAAAACACAACTGAACTAACCTCAACACCACTAGTATATAATGTCGAAAAAATTATCCCATCACCTGATGGAAAAGCTATAAATTTCTCATATATTGATAATGGCAAAACTCGTACTTATGAAGACCTGACAAAAGGAAAAGTTGTATTGCTTAATTTCTGGGGAACTTGGTGCCCACCTTGCCGTGCAGAAATTCCTGATATAATGAAATTATATGACGAATATAAATCTAAAGGTCTTGTTGTTATTGGTGTTGCAACAGAGCGTAATGAAGAAAGAGCTTTTCAAACAGTAAGTGATTTTGTTATTAAAAATAAGCTTAATTATATTATTTTCCCAAGTAGAGAAATCGCAAATGCTTATGGCAAAAAATTCTCCCCAATATCTGCAGTTCCTACTACTTATATAATTGACCGTGATGGCAATGTGGTTGAGGTGATTGTAGGAATGCGTGATAAAGCGACTTTTGAAAGTGTAATTAAAAAATATTTATAATTATTTATTTTGTATCTTCTGAAATCTCAAATTCGACACGACGATTTAATGCGCGACCTTTTTCTGTTTTATTTGTAGCAATTGGGTCTTTTTCTCCATATCCCAGTGTAGTGATTCTCTCTACTTCAATTCCTTTGCTAATTAGATACTCTCGAACAGCATCAGCTCTTTTCTGAGATAAAATTTGATTATCCTCAGTGGAGCCAATATTATCGGTATATCCTGAAATTTTTATTCTGATTTCAGGATTTTTTTTCAAAAATTCTGCTAATCTATTTAATTCAGGGTACGATTCAGGCAGTAAATTGAATTTTCCAAATTCAAAGAAAATATTATTTATTAAAAATTTCGCCCCTTTTTGAACGGGGACAAGGTATAAATCTCGCTTTAATTCTTGATATTCAACGAGATTTGTTAAGTCAATATTTTCGCTAATCCCAAGAAATCCTTCGGCGGTTGCTCGAAATCCATATTTTTTGTTTCCTGGTAATGTTATTTTATATTCTCCGGTTGAGTCATTTGAAATAGCAGTCCCAACTTCTTTACCCTGTGGCAGTTCTTCATAAACAATTTTTGCCAATATTGGTGCATTTGTTTTAGAATTTAACACTTTACCTGATATAAGTACCACAGATTCGGGCTTCAGTGATTGAGGTAATTTAATTCGATATATATCCTCTCTGTAAATACCATCTCTGTATGAAACTAAATATGCATATTCTCCAGATGCGGGAACAGAAAAATATGCATCCCATTCAGGTGTATTTATTTGATTGCCCAGATTAATTGGTTCGCTCCAATGTTCCCAAGTGGAATCTAATCTACGGCTCATAAATATATCATTTTTTCCATATCCGGGATAGCTATTGCTCGAGAAATACAATGTTGCAAGGTCTGATGCAAGAAATGGGGATAACTCATCGCCTGCTGTATTGATTTCAGGCCCTAAATTCTTTGGTTCGCTCCAGCTGCCATCTGACTGCAAGATACTAACATATAAATCGTAAGAACCATACGAATCGTCACGAACTATACCAAAAAGTAATGTTTTAGAATCATTTGCATAGTAAAATGTACTATACCTGCTCTTATTATAATAGTTGTTTATTTTTAAAGGTTCGGGATAATTCCATTTATCATTTTGCAAATGGCTTATAGAAACGCCTTGCATTGGTGGCTCATTTTGCGTATATATATTTCCAACAATAAGCGAATTGCCATCTGGGGTGACTGATATTGCAAAATTGCTATATGCATTATTTAATGGTGGTCCAATATTTTCTGCTTTTTCAAAAATGCCATTGGAATCTATAATCGAATACCATATATCTTGGTCACTTGCTTCTCCTAAATTTCTTGGTTCGCCTTCTCGTGTAAAAAATAATATTTTCCCATCAGGCGAAATTAATGGAG
>JAGOIG010000111.1 GCA_017995735.1 Candidatus Kapaibacterium sp.
TTTCGGTAGATTATTTGGACAATTTATATCGATGGCACTTGCCTCAGGAATGATTTTATTTATAGATAATATTAATGCAAGCATATTTGATTATAAAGGCTTATTGCTTGCATCAAAATTATCTTTTATTGTATTTGGTATATTAAGTTGTGTCGGCGTATATTTATCATATCAAAGAGTGGAATCAAAAATCAGGCAAACAGCTCCTTGATTCATAGTCTATCTTCCTTCTTCTTGAAAGAGAGTTGTCTCTTTAACTAATAACCTTATAATACAAAAAAGAGATATTGTTGAAATAAGTATAATCAAAAAAGCAGTATCCAAATGAAATAATTTATGTTGGACGTAATTAAGTAATATATTAACAAAAACAAAAGATAACATCATACTTGTAAATCCAAGATATTCGTATTTAATTGCTTTTTTAACAGAAAATGATAAATTTGGTTTTTTATAATTTCTTAATTTATATGGTAATATTGGTGTTGAATTTGCGTAATTAATATATTGCTCTCCAAATTTTCTTTGCAGAAACATTTCTTCAGCAAACATAATTCTCTCATAATAAAATAAGAAACAGACGATAGTAAAAATTGCGAAAGAAAAATTTCCTGCGTACATTATTATACCAACCCACATTAATAAATTGCCAATATATAAAGGATGGCGAGTAATGGAATATAGTCCCGTCTGATTAATACATTCTGCAATTTGAGTTTGAGTATTGCGCCCGCTTGTGCCTCTTGATACATAACCTACAACAAAAATTCTTGTGATTAAACCTAAAATGGAAACAATAAAGCAACATATTACCCAAATTAAATTGTTATAATCATAATTCTTATTTGGCTGCAATATTAGAAATGGGATAACAAGTATAAAAAATACGAGTGGTATCCAACTCCTATTTTTAAAAAAATAATTACCTTCCTTTTCCAGTGAATTTAGAAGCATAGAATACCTCTCTCTTCTTATGTTGAGTAAATAAGTTATTTATCTATTTAATACAAAATTAGGCTATCTTATTGAAAATATAATATAAATAAAATATTTTGAAATATTTGCTCAATGACAAAATTCAATATTGGAAAATTAGGGAATAATTATGGTAAATTAAATTTTCACAAATATTTTTCTTGAATCATCCATTAAATTCCCTTTAAGTTTTATTATATAAATACCACTTGATAAATTAGAAATGTCTATTTTCAAATAATCGGAATTACGTATTAATGGACATTTAGATTCATTTCCTAAAATATCGAATATTTGGATTTGAGAATTATTTATCAAGTCGATATCATTTAAATTAATTGTAATATAATCATTTGCGGGATTTGGATAGATAGTAAAATCAGATTTAATGTAATTATCTTTAATATCAGTTGTATTGATTGGCACACAAGCACTCCGTCTAATATCCCTTCTGAACATTAACCAATCAGGTCCGCCTTTACTTCCAGTAGAAATAGCATAAGCTCTGCCATAGTTATTTTGTATGGCAGGGTATTCTGAATAACCACCAACAACAAATACATCCAAATAACCATCCTGATCGAAATCAGCAATAATAGGTCCATGGTCAATATTAAAATCTTTACCGATATGATCAGCTAAATTTATATCCCAAATATAGCTACCATCGCGCCCTGATAAAGCAATTACATCACCTTTGCTCGAACCATAGACAACATCTAAAATTCCATCATTATTGACATCAGATATAGCCGCACCTCTAAATGATGTTGCACAATATGGTATTGATTGACTCCATAGGAGGTCACCATTATGATTTAATGCAGATATTCTGCTATAATTTACAAATACTATTTCATAGAAACCATCATTATCGAGATCTGCTATGGATGTGGGAGCTCCAATATAAAAAATATTAGGGAAAGAAAAATCGATAGCGAGGCTACCATCTTCTCCGTTAAGCACATAAAGATGCCCATCATACGAACCAATTGCAAGCTCGGGTTTATTATCTCCATCAATATCCGCAAATGATGCACCATGATACATTACATTATTGGGCGCCGATGTCTTCCAAAGTAATGTATGATCATACCCCCTATAACCATAGATACAATGTGTTGTATCGAAATTCCAATTTGCAACTACAAAATCGAGCATTCCATCATCGTCAAGATCTAATAAAGCAGGTTCTGTCTGTATCTGCGAATTCGTATCAACCGTTAGCACCCACTTTAAATTGCCATTTTCAATATTCAAGCACCGTACGTTTCCGTTAAATTCCCCAAATAACATTTCTTGTTTGCCATCATTATCGATATCGCCAATAGTTGGTGGAGAATCGCTTCCATTACTATTTGCTATCCATTTAACTCTACCCGTTGCTCCGTTTATACAAAATGTTTTAGGTACACAAGAACTTGTTAATAAAATATCGAGCGTATCATCATTATCTGCATCATAAATTACTGGCGCTGCATCATTACAACCCCCTGTATTGTATTTCCATAGCAATGTACCATCCTCAGCATTTAAAGCATATACACAGCTATCATTACGATAACAGCCAAATACAATTTCCAATTTGCCATCTTTGTCTATATCCCCTGCACAAGCATTTCCATACGACATATCTTTCACATCATACCACCATTTAATTTGCGGTACTTGGCAATAAACTTCCACTGATTGTACTAAAATAATTATTAATAATATTGGAAATATTTGTTTCATAATTAATATAAAAATTAATAAATAAAAATTACGAAAAAATTTAAAATTAATTGTATGAGTGCATATTGCAGACGCCCCTAAATGGGATACGCGCAACATATAAGACACGTTCAACGTGTCCATACAATATGCAACAGAGGGCTTCAGCCCTCTGCGTTGGATTCTGCACTAAGGATGGCGCAGGCATACATAAAATGAGCAAAGATGCTCATTCCACATAAGATTTACAGCAATTGGCTCTCTAATGCATTGTCCCACTTTTCTTGCAAGCTTCGTCTATCAGTGTTAATTACATTGTTTATTATAAATTTATCTTCAATTACCTTACCAAGTTTGAAAAATGGAACATTATATCTTTTGCAAGTATTTTCAAAATCTTTGATTTTATCAGTTGGTAATGTAATAATAATTCGCGACTGCGATTCACCAAAAAGATTGCCTAATGATAATTTGCCAATATCTACATTGCACCCATATTCCCTTGACGCTATTGACATTTCAGCTAATGCAATTGCTATACCACCTTCGGCAACATCGTGCGCTGCATTAATTATATGGTTATGAATTAAATCAAGTATTAATTTCTGCAATTCAATCTCTTCTGCTAAATTTATCATTGGTGCTTTGCCTAAAATTTTGTCCGTAATAATCTTTATGACCTCACTGCCACCAAGTTCCTCGCGATTGTTCCCAAGAAGATATATTATATCGCTATTTTGTTTAAATTCGAGACTTATTTTGTCGTCAAGATTATCAATAATTCCAAGCATACCGATTACGGGAGTAGGGAATATTGCATTATTTTGCGATTCATTATGAAAGCTGACATTCCCTCCCGTAACAGGAGTATTCAATGCAATGCAGGCATCCCGAATACCGCGTACAGCTTCTGTAAATTGCCAATATACTTCAGGATCGTAAGGATTACCAAAATTTAGACAATTTGTGATTGCAATTGGTTCAGCACCAACGCAAGCAACATTACGTGCTCCCTCGCAAACAGCAGCCAAGCCACCCTGATATGCATCCAAATATACATACCTTTCATTGCAATCTGTTGAAAGCGCAATTGCTTTGCCTGGAATTTCTTTTAATCGAATTATCGCAGCGTCGCCACTTATCGATACAGTATTTGTAAGCACCTGTGAATCGTATTGTTCATATACCCATTTCTTTGAAGAAATTGTCGGGGATGAAATCAATTTCCAAAACAGTTCTTCATTGGAATATTTATTTTCTAATTTATTAAAATCATAATTATTTAATTCATCTAAATAATGTGGTCTTTTCGTCTCTCTATCATATTGTGGAGCACCACCACCAAGCACAAGCGATTTTGCGGGAACATCCACAACTAATTTGCCATTTCTGTATATTTTTAAATTCTCTTCAGCAATGACCTCGCCTACCTGAGTCAATGGAACATCCCATTTTTGGGCAATCTTTTGAGCTATTGCATCTTTACCTTTTTCAATCACAAGCAACATTCTCTCTTGCGATTCCGAGAGCATAATTTCGTAAGCAGACATTTCATTTTCACGCAATGGCACTTTATCCAAATCTATTAGCATACCCACGTCCCCGCGGGCACTCATTTCAGAAGTTGATGAAGAAATACCTGCCGCTCCCATATCTTGAACACCGACAAGCACGCCTGTATCAAGCATTTCTAACAATGCTTCAAGCATAGTTTTTTCAGCGAAAGGATCGCCAACCTGCACGCTCGGACGTAGGCTTTCAGATTTTTCATCAAATTCACGAGATGCAAGCAACGAAGCGCCGTGAATGCCATCCCGGCCCGTTCGACTCCCGAGAATATAAACAGGGTTACCAATACCCTTCGCGGTTGCTGATATAATTTTATCTTTATGCACAATTCCCACAGCTTCGGCATTTATCAAAGGATTATCCTGATAACAATCGTCAAAATATACCTCGCCACCAACTGTTGGTACGCCAAATGAATTACCATAATCGCCAATCCCTTTGACTACACCTTTTAGCAAATATTGAGTTCGTGGATTATTTAATTCACCAAACCTCAAAGAGTCAAGCGATGCAATAGGTCTGGCTCCCATCGAAAAAATATCGCGCAATATACCGCCGACGCCTGTTGCTGCCCCTTGATATGGCTCAACAGCGGAGGGGTGATTGTGGCTTTCTATTTTAAATGCAATTGCATAGCCATTGCCAACATCCACAAGTCCCGCATTCTCGGCGCCAGCTTCCACAAGCAATCTTCCACCGCTACGAGGAAATGTTTTAATCAATTTTATAGAATTTTTATAAGAACAATGCTCGCTCCATAGCACACCATATACACCCAATTCCGTATAAGATGGAACACGTCCAAGAATATTCAAAATCATAGAGTATTCTTCTTCATTCAATCCTACTTCAAAAGCAGTTTCAACAGAAACAGGAACTTCACTATAAACATTTTCGTTCATAAAATGATAATTTAATAAATTGTAAAATTAAGGAATTTCAAAAATATAGATATAGCAATAGCATCCCTGCTTGAGCAGGGAGGTATTCAATATACCTATTTTTGAAACAAGATGGCGGAGATACATTATATTTCGAAAATATGAGTTGAGCTGTAAATATATACAGAATTATAAAAATAAATAATATATATATTTCTTATTATATTTGTATTTTTAAATATTTCATATTATTAAGTATAAGTCTTTAATTGATATAATAAATAAAAGAAGGTGAAAAAATGGAAATTAAAAACTTTTTACACCAAATCAGATCGCTCTTGATCAATAATATTAGAAATTTAATATTTATGAGCTTATTTATATTCGTTTGTTTTGGATGTGATGAACCATCTGCGGTAGACAATGTAGACAATAGTGAGAAGTTATTTGTAATTATTCAGTCAACTTTTATTAATGACCCACAATCGCAATATGAGTTCATATATTTGAGTTTATGTGATACAAATGTTAGTATTTTGAAAATACCTACATCATCCCCTAATCAACTTGAAAAAATTGAGACCTCTATTTCAAAAAGAGAATGGACTCTTATAAGTTTATCATTTAATATGGATAGCGTAATGGCAATGGACTCAGTATATATGGATGGAACTCCTACGACAAAAATATGCCTAGACATAATAACAACATTGAGGTCCAAAAGCATTACATACGATCCTAACTATCCTAACATAGAGCAAAATATAGCTCCAATTGATTTATTAACTCTATTATTAAACAATATTCTGAGTAAGTATGAGTAAAACATAAATAATAATATTTTACATTTAGCTTAAACATCAATATCTGAACCGTTTACAAAAGTTAGAATCCAAAAACAAGAGATACTTTTGGCATATAATTATTTTCCAATATTTTTATAATTTTGTTATATAAAATAATATCGAATGCAAGGTAAAATATATATATTAGTATTAGCAAGTGTGTTGCTCTATGGATGCGATGTATTTAAAACACGCACACCCGAGGAGCCTGACCAAAGCTCTACAATATATCAGCCCGCAACCTCTCCAAGTGTATTATTTAGCAATTTTACAA
>JAGOIG010000112.1 GCA_017995735.1 Candidatus Kapaibacterium sp.
TGAAGGATCAGTGTTAATGTAACCGTTTCCGTTTTCATCTTTGAAACTGAAATCTCCATGCTTTTCCCATATTCCATCACCTCCCAAGGGTGTGTCATACTTTGCCCAGATATCCAAGTGATCATAAACTCCATCACCATTTTGATCTGAAATTGTTACCCACATATCAACTGTGCAACTTAAAGCACTTTCAGGGTAGTGCCACTTTTTTGGTGGTTTGCCATTGCCAGCGAGTATTGTTGAAGATGATACTGTGATAAGTGTTAAAACAACAATTAACACTCTTAGATACTTGAAAAACCGTGAGTTTTTCATGATAACTTCTCCTTTTTCAAAAAAAATATTAATTAAAATAACAAGTATTACCCACCACATAGTTTTATCATTATAATACAATTCAATTGTTATGTGTCCCTCTCCCTCCCTATTATAATAAATTAAAAACTACTAATACTTGTTTGGGTTTATTTTTTAATAAACTTTCATAAGAACATATTTAATAATTACAAAAATATATACTTTTTTGTAATTTTTTGTAATTTTTTGTAATGAAAAGTTGACACTGTGTAAATTAATTGACACTTTTCAATATAATAGAATTATTTAAAATGTATTATATATAAATAATACAAAATTTTTTATGATATGCAGGGTATTTGCATTCAATCGGGAATAATAGATGCAGGGACAATCAATATTCAGTCGCTACCAACAAGCGTTTATGCTATCAGGATTTATAAAGATTATCAGCAAATTGTTGAGAAAATAATTAAGTTATAATCAATTTTTCAAATTTGAACCAACAGATGCAGTTGAGCGTTGGCGCAAAATTTCAAAAATTATAATACCTGCTGCAACAGAAACGTTTAACGATTCAATATGCCCAACAAGGGGGATTTTGATGATAGAATCGCACTGCTTTTTGACTGCGGGACGCATCCCCTCGCCTTCATTGCCCACAACAAGCACAAGCGGAACATCATACGAAAAGTTTGTATATGTATCTTCTGCCTCGGCGTCAGTGCCAACAATCCAGAATCCACGTTCCTTCAAGTGACTGAAATCCTGTGGAAAATTCCCAACATAGCAATATGGCAAATGCTCTAATGCTCCTGCTGATGTTTTATAAGCAACGGGAGTGATTGGGGAGTTCTTGCTTGTTGGTATCAAAAGTCCATTTACACCGCCAACTTCTGCTGTGCGTGCAATTGCACCAAAATTATGCGGATCTTGAATCCCATCAAGAAATAAAAGCAATGGCAATGGTGAGTTCTTAAATGCAAGGTCTATAATTTCATCAAGCGAATACTCGCGCCCTATCGATTTGAGAGCAATTACACCTTGATGAGTTTCGTCACTTACACTAACTTGTTGTGCTAATTCTTTGAATTTCTTTTTGTCATAAACAGTTGATGGGACATGCTTTTTTCTTGCTAATGTTAAGATTTCTTCAATTTCAGGACCATTTGCCCCGTGCAAAATGAATACTTTCGAGACTGTTCCTGCTTTCAAAGCAGTTATAATTGGTTTTCTACCAAAAATGTAAAAATCAGAATTTTCCAATATTTTATTTATTTATATTTGTTAATGAACAAATTTATTACTTGCTAAAATTCAATCCTGCATTGAGCAGTTCCTCGACTCTTTCTTTAGAATCGGCTTCTGCATAAAATCTTACTAATGGTTCTGTGCCTGAGGCACGAACAAGCAACCATCCATTATCGGTGATAAATTTAAAGCCATCTCGATTATTAATTTCAATCACTTTTTGATTTCCAAGCTTTTTAGGAGAATTGCTTGCCATCGCAAGAGTCCTTGCTTTTTCTTCTTCAGACATCCGGACATCAATTCTTTTAAATATATGATTCCCAAATTCTTCATTCAATTCATTGACAAGTTCCGACAGTTTCATTTTTCGCTCAATCATTTCCTCTATAATCAAAAATCCATTGAATATTCCGTCGCGCTCAGGAATATGCAAAATTGTACCCAATCCACCGGATTCTTCGCCGCCAATAAGCACACCACCCTTTGCCATCAGCTCGGCAGAATACTTAAATCCAACGGGTGTTTCAACTAGTTCAATGTTATATTTTTTTGCATATTTATCTACCATTGAAGAAAGCGAGACGGTTTTTACGATTTTGCCACGCAAATTTTTGAATTTATAAAGATAATTCAAGATTATCATATAAATTTTGTGAGCATCGACAAAATTCCCTTGTTCATCAACCATACCAAGCCTATCCGCGTCGCCATCTGAAGCAAGCCCAACATCAAAACCTGTTGAAGTAATACCACGCAATTCTCCAAGCATACTCTCTATGGGTTCGGGATGCCCAATTTCAGCAAATGATGGATTATATGTACTATGAATTTCCTTGATATATGGCAAAAGATAGCCGAGTGTATTAATTCCCGCTCCATACATTGGGTCGAAAACAATGTGTATTCCTGATTTTCTGATTTTTTCAAAATCAAATTTCTCTTGTAAATAGTTGAGATAATTTTCTTTAAAATCAGCATAAATAATGGTTCCATTATTTATATAATGTTCAAGTGGTTGTAGATTTATATCGGGTTTAGTTGCTAATATTTCAGGAATTTCCTTTTCAACTTGAGAGACAAGTTCGGGAGAAGCCGGTCCACCATAATTTGCCTTTAGTTTATAGCCATTGTATTGGGGTGGATTATGGCTTGCAGTAATCATAATTCCAATAGATGCATTATATAATTTGCAATTGTAAGATGTTTGAGGAGTAGAAGCAATAGAATTAGCTAAGTAAGATTTAATCCCATTTTCAGCAAAAACACGTGCAACTTCTTCGGCAAATTCTTTGGAAAGGAAGCGTGTATCATATCCGATAACAGCGGAGTGTGGCGGATTTGAATATTTATTCAAATAATTGCAGGTAGCAAGAGCAACATATTGGATATTTTCAAACGTGAAATCGCGAGCAATAATACCTCGCCATCCATCGGTACCGAACTTTATCATTATTTGTAGAAATTAAAACTACAAAATTACGAAAAAATGAAAAATATAAAGGAAGGGGAAGAAGAGAGAAAATTAGAGAATAAAATGATGAATTTGTACATAATTATTTGTAATTTAGTAAAAAAAGAATTATAAAATGAAAAGATTGTTTCTAATTTGCGTTTCAATTTTTATTTCCTTTTACTACAGTTCTTTCTCTAATTTTTTTATTGAAAATAAAGGGCAAATCCAAATTGATAATTTAAATATTTTGTATTACACTTTCTACCAAAATTATCAAATATATATCTGTGAAGATAAAATATTGATTTATGATGATGATAAAGATAAGCCTGATTTAATTTATGATTATGCAAAAAATAAAATTACAGATATTACAACTACATTAAATCAAACATATTTAAATTATTTTTACTATGATTTTAAAGCAAATAATGTAAGAACATATTCTGCAATCCATTTTTTAGAAAATAAAAATATCAAATTAACTTTTGAATTTTCACAGGAAATTTTAAAAATCTATAGCATAGATAAATCTATTAATAATCTACAGATTAACTTAGATAAAAAAACAGATAAGAAGGGTAATAATTCAATACAAGCATTGGATGGTATTGTTTGGAGTACATTATACGGTGGCAATAATACTGATTTAGGAGTATGCACTGCTATTGATAAAAAAACGAATTCTATTTATTTTATGGGTTTCACATCAAGTCCAAACTATCCTGTCAAGAATCCATCAACAAAATATGGTGGTTCTATCGATATAACTTATACTAAATTTGATATAGATGGCAATCTAATTTGGGCAACAATAATGGGAAGCTCAGGAAGGGATTACGTCCATAGTTGTGCATTTGATTCAATTGGAAATATTTGGACTGTGGGGGAAGGGTATGGTGCCTCAGATTTTCCCGTGACATCTAATGCATTTCAAAAAAAATTGAATGGAAGTGCAGATGGTGAAGTAGTATGTATTTCGGAAAATGGGTATGTCTTATATTCAACATATATTGGGGGTAGTAGCGATGAGGCTCTAACAAATATATGTGTTGACCATAATAATAATATTTGGTGCGTAGGGAGAACAAATAGCCCAAATTTCCCTGTTACAATTGACGCAAAGAAAAAAATTAAGTATGAATATTATGAAACCCCAATTTTGAAATTTTCAAATGACGGTAAATTGATATATAGTTCATTTTTTGGGGGTACTTCATCGGCAACATTAACTCTTGCAGATGCAATTGCCATAAATAGTGATAACGATATTATTATTGCTGGATATTCTAATTCTCCCAATATACAAACGACTTATGATGCTTTTCAAATTACAAATGCAGGAGGATGGGATTCCTTTGTTGCCAAGCTTCAACAAAATGGCCAAATTATATGGTGTACATATATTGGCGGTAGTAACACTGATTATGGGAGTAATATGACTCTTGACAAAATGGATAATATATATATTGAACATTATTCGAGAAGCACTGATCTTCCTATAGTAAATTCTTCTCTATTCTCAAACAATTCAGGTGGTTTAGATGTCTATTTAACGAAACTTGATAAAAATGGAGATTTATTAACTTCTTCATATTTTGGTGGTAATCAGGATGAAGGAGAAGATTTTGGGGGCTGGGCTTATATTGGAGGTGGAATAACTATGACTCCTAAAAATAATATATTAGTTTATTTTAAAACAAAAAGCCAAAATATACCCACATCAACAAATGCATTTCAACAAAATTTAATAGGTGATTATGACCCCTTTATTTTATTATTAGATTCAAACTTAAATTTTATCGATGCAACTTATTTTGGTGGTTCAACAACTGAAAATACGGGTAATATTAATGCTTTTGCAGATAGTACTATTGTAATTTGTGGACAGACAATGAGTTCAAATTTTCCCTTAAAAAACCCAACTCAGTCTGTTCGGAGTGGTGCATCTGACCAATTTCTTGCTATTATAGGAAATGCCTTAAAAATCCCTCCCCCTCCCCCCGATACTATTCCGCCATCGATTACTAGCTTCGTTGATTCTTGCGAAATTATTAGGACTATCTCGGTTGCTGATAATCAATTGGATTTGTCGGGTATTAAAGATATTAATATTATTAAATCTGATAACTGCGATATTTCCATCACAAACAAAACTCAAACTACTGCTGTTATAATAATCCAACTTATCGATACAGAGCAAAATGGCTACTATACAATTGATGTAATTGATAATGCAGGAAATAAGACTACTCTGAAAGATTCTCTCCTTGCTTCAAGACATAATTATCTTTCCTTTACACCAAAACCGTTTTATGATTTTGGAAAATTAAAATTCGGTGAGTTCAGATGCGACAACATTACAATCCATAATAATTCACCTGAGAACATCGAGCTAAAAGATTTATCGATTGTAAAGAATATTGACTTTTCTATTCCTCAATCTCAATTTCCAATACTTGTGCCTGCTAATGATTCAGTAAATCTTGAGGTTTGCTTTAGAGCAAAGTTTCCGCTTTATGGAATTTATCGTGATACAATTACATATTTTAACAATTGCGTCTATGCACGCATTCCACTTGTTGCAGAAATAGATACAGCAAATTACAACGCAATTTCCCGTTGCGATATTATAATCAATATCATTTCAAATTACGATAGTCTAAGCGACCCCGAACCCGTTCTTTATCCAAATCCAAATCGTGGAATTGTTTGGCTAAATTCAAATTATAAAAAAGACGATATTTCATTGGAAATCTATAATATTTTAGGCGAACAAATCAAAAGTTTACAATTTGAAGCAAGTACATTGCCCATAGAAATAGATTTAAGCAAAATTATAGATGGAAATTATATTTTTATAATAAGGCAAAAAAATATAGTAAGTATAAATAAAATACTATTAATTAAATAGAGAATCTCTATTCAAATTCTCCAGATTGTTTTAAAAAATCAATCTGGCTATATTTTACCAATTTAAACAAAGCGCTGACAATGCATATTCACTTTTATATCTTCAAATAGACTATATTTCCTACTAATTCATCAATAGTTATTAATTTTGTAACAAGTATATAAATAAAAAATAAAATAAGAAAA
>JAGOIG010000113.1 GCA_017995735.1 Candidatus Kapaibacterium sp.
GGTTAGAGCATCTGACTGTTAATCAGAGGGTCGGGGGTTCAAGTCCCTCTTCGGGAGCGATAGAAAACAGGCATAGTTATATGCCTTTTTTTATTGCACAAGCGAGGACGCTTATGCCACCTAATGAAAAAATGCGTATCCAGTTTCTGCAAGTGGCACAATCATCCTTGATTGTGCCACTCTGTCATTCTGAACGAAGTGAAG
Source organism: Candidatus Kapaibacterium sp. (assembly GCA_017995735.1). Classification (GTDB taxonomy): domain Bacteria; phylum Bacteroidota; class Ignavibacteria; order Kapaibacteriales; family UBA2268; genus UBA2268. Next base: position 205 of record JAGOIG010000113.1, read on the forward strand.
AATCCATACTCCAGGAATGGATTCCTCGTTTCGCTCGGAATGACAGTTGATAAATTACCTGTTTCCTCCTGTAAAGACGCCATATATGGCGTTTCTACTTATGTGGCTGCACCATCCTGGTGCAGAATTTGCACAAGCGAGGACGCTTTTGGTACTACTTTGTAAGAGTAAAAAATTTTGAACCCATAAAAATTATTTTTTTCAATTAAGTGTAATAAAATTGAATTTTTCAATCTAATAGATTATAAAAAAAATTTGTAATTTGTATTTTTTTAATTGAATAAAAAAATATGAAAAAATTATTACCGATATTATTGATTTTCTCATTAATAGGAAGTTCATATTTATTTTCCCAGAATATGAAATCTTCAAAAGCCCAGTTCTTTATTGAAAATAAAGGGCAATGGGATAGCGATGTGCTATATCTTGCTCAACTTGGTGGATTGAATTTATGGATAACAAAATCAGGTGTTGTCTATGATTATTATCAAATTGAAAAAAATAAGAATATGAAACCGAAGAATTTGCTGAGAAAAGCTCAAAAGAGTGAAAACGAAAAAATTAGAGGTCACATAATCAGATCTCATCTTCTCGGTATAAATAATGATATAACAACACAAACATTCGACAAAAGCGAGGCTTATCATAATTACTTTAAAGGAAATAACCCGAAGGAATGGGTATCGTTTGTTCCATTATATGGTTCGGTTCAATTGAATAATGTCTATAACGGCATCGATATTCGTTATTATTATGAAAATAATAGAGTGCGTTATGATTGGATAATTCATCCAAATGCTGATGCAAATAGAATTAAAATTAAATTTGAAGGGCAAGACGGGATAATAATTGCATCAAATGGCGATTTAATATTGCAAACATCGCTTGGAGAAGTAGAGCATTGCAAAAGCTTTGCATATCAAATGGAAAATGGAAAATATAAAGCAATTGAATGCAGGTTCAACAGTGAAGGTAGTGGTGTTGTATCATTCGATATAGGAAGATATAATAAAAATGAAGATCTAGTTATAGATCCATTAGTATATAGCACATTTCTGGGTGGTACTGCTGAAGATTACATTACTAATATAGCAATGGATCACTTTACAAATGCGTATTTAACGGGATATACTATGTCAAGTGATTATCCAATATCAATTGGGGCTTATAACAATGATTTTTATAATGTTGAGGATATATTCGTTACAAAATTAAATATAGATGGAAGTAATTATGTGTATTCCACATTTATCTGTGGTTCTTATTATAATTCTCAGAGATGTGAAGGAATAGCAGTTGATAGTTCAGGTTGTGTTTATTTAACAGGATGGACTAGCTCTAAGAATTACCCATTCACTCATGGATGTTTTGATTCAACATTTAATTATTACAAAGCATTTGTTACAAAATTAAATGAAAGTGGTTCTGCATTAATATATTCAACACTTCTCGGGGGTAGTGGGACAGAAGCAAAGGGAATTGCAATAGATAAAAAAGGATGTGCATATATTACTGGTATTACATATTCAAGTGATTTTCCGACTACACCGGGATGCTATAATCCGACTTTTCAGGATTCGGGAGATGTGTTTATAACAAAATTAAATGAGACGGGTTCATCTTTAGTATATTCCACATTGATTTGTGGGACAGGTTATTATCAATATAGTAACGGTATTGCATTAGATAGTTTAAATAATGCTTATATTGTGGGATATGCTGAAACGAGCGATTTTCCTACGACAGCAGGAAGCTGGTGCCCAACTTATAATGGGGAAGGAGATGTATTTGTGTTGAAGATTGATACAATAGGTTCTTCACTTTTATATTCTACATTTCTTGGGGGTTCACCTTATAAAAATGTCTATGGAATTGCTGTGGATAAATTTGGTTGTGCATATATTACAGGCTACACTACATCAAGCGACTTTCCTACAACACATAAATGTTGGGATTCAACTTTTAATGGACTTTATAATGTATTTATTACAAAAATTAATGAAACAGGCTCGGACCTTGTTTATTCTACATATTTAGGAGGCACAGGTACTAATTACGGTTTTGCTATTACTACTGATGAACAAGGAAATGCAATTGTAGTAGGATCTACTGATGCTTCAGATTTTCCGATTACACAAGATGCTTACGAAAACTCATATATTGGTAATGATGATGCTTTTTTTACGATATTGAATTCTGATGGTTCGAATCTTCTTTACTCTACATTTTTAAGTGGTTCAAATATTGATCGAGCTTATGGTGTATCTTTTTACAACAATATAGTAATAGTTTGCGGAATCACTTATTCACCCGATTTTCCTACCACCGATGGAGCTTTTGATAAATTCTATAATAAGATAGATGGTTTTGTTACAAAGTTTGATATTTCGACTCTTGGTGTAAATGATATACAAAATTGTTCCAAGAATAGTATCACTCTTTCTGAAATTGAACCAAATCCGTCAAGCGATATAATTCGATTTACATATAGTATTTGCAATGCACAGAACATCAAAATTGCAATTTATAATATTCTTGGCGAGCGTGTTATGCTAATCTCGGATGGTTATCAGATTGAAGGAATGCATAATGATGAATTAAATATTTCGCAATTACCGAGCGGAGCGTATTACATACAGATCGTAGGGAATACCGAACAAGTAAATCAATTGATAAGTATTGTAAAATAATTATTTATGTGGCTGCACCATCTGGTGTAGAATATGCGTTGTTCAATGATATTTGAATTATAGAGGATTTGTGTCTTCTATTGTGTCAATTTAAATTGGCATTAGGTGCTTTTTTCTTAGGAAAGATCCTTTTAATAGCAGTTTTCTTATTATTTCAAAATAGTTTTTTCTTTAATTTGTCTTTATTACTTATAAATTAACTATAATATAAACAATTTAAAATGATTTCAGCAAATGAAGCATTTGAATATGAACTATATTTTGATTATTTGAGGGATCCTGCATCGGTTCCTCCAAAATGGAAAGAATACTTTGAACAGAAATATGGAAAAGAGAATTCCATAGCAAATTTAGTAACAAAAGAAGAGAACGCATTAAAACCAATTATACCTAAAGTACCTGATAAGGAAACTGAGGAAATAAAGAAAGCGATTGAATATACTAAAAAAGATTATGAAATTGCAGAACCTTTGATAACCGCCGAAGCACGGGTTGCAAATAATATGGAAGAAAGTGTTGAGGTGCCAACTGCGACATCGTACCGGCAAATTCCTGTAAAGCCACTTGACGAAAATCGCCGTATAATGAATAAGTATTTAGAAAAGTCAAATAAATCGAAAATTTCTTTCACTCATATTATTTCATGGGCAATTGTAAGGGCTTTGATAAGATATCCAAATATGAATGCGGGATTTGCAAGAATCAATGGTAAGCCACACCGACTGATTAGAAAATCAGTAAATCTAGGAATAGCAATCGATATAATTCGAAAAGATGGTATTCGTATGTTATTAGTACCCAGTATTAAAAATGCTGATTTAATGACTTTTTCTGAGTTTGTGGAGGAATATAATAATCTTGTCTTTAAGGCAAGAAATAACAAATTAAATCCTGATGATCTATCAAATACGACAGTATCGATAACAAATCCTGGAACGATTGGTACAAGTTTTTCAGTACCTCGTTTAATGAAAGGACAGGGATTGATTATGGGTATTGGTTCAATTGATTATCCTACGGAATTTCAAGCAGTTAGACCTGAAAAATTAAGTGAATTTGCTATTTCTAAAGTTCTAACAATATCCAATACTTATGACCATCGAATAATACAAGGTGCAGAATCTGCTGAATTCCTTGCATATTTACATAAATTATTAATAGGTGAAGAGAATTTTTATGAGCAGATATTCTATTCTTACGATATTCCATTCGAGCCTGTTCATTGGGAAAGTGATATTGACAAGCAGAAGTTAAATAAAGTCAACAATGCAAAAGACGATCTTGTTGAAAAAAATGCCCATATAATGCAATTAATCAATGCGTATAGGGTGCGTGGTCATTTGCTTTCATCAGTTAATCCATTGGGTAGGGCAACGTATTACTATCCTGAGCTGGACCCATCCTATTATGGATTTACAATATGGGATTTAGATAGAATTTTTCACGTAGATGATGAATGGCAGACAAATGAAATGCCATTACGTGATGTTCTTGAATTGTTGCGTGATTCTTATTGTGGCAATGCAAGTATTGAATATATGCATATTCAAGATTTAACAAAGAAGAATTGGATAAAACAATATTTTGAAAATACAAAAGGCAATTATAACATATCTAATGACATAAAATCAAAAATACTTAAAGAAATAATTGAAGCAGAAACTTTTGAAAATTTTCTGCAGACAAAATTTCTGGGTACTAAACGGTTTTCATTGGAAGGAGGGGAAACTCTTATTCCAATGCTTTATAACTTATTAGATCTTGCAGCAGATGAACAATTAGCGTCAGTAATTATTGGAATGTCGCATCGAGGAAGACTAAATGTGCTTGCAAATGTGCTGGGGAAACCTTTGGAAATGATTTTTCGAGAATTTGAAGGGGATTTTGATGAAGAATCTTATCAAGGTTCAGGGGATGTTAAATATCATCTTGGTTATAAAGGAAAATATACATCAGAAAAAAATAATATAATCGATTTTCATCTTGCAGCAAATCCAAGTCATTTGGAACTTGTCGACCCAGTTGTAGAAGGAATTGCAAGAGCAGAAGAAGATAAATTATTAGATAAAAATTATAATAAATCTTTACCGATTTTGATTCACGGGGATTCTTCATTTGCGGGAGAGGGTGTTGTGATGGAAACTTTGAACCTCTCGGAACTTGAAGGATATAAAACAGGTGGAACAATACATATTATTGTAAATAATCAAATAGGATTCACAACTAATGCCGAGGATTCTCGTTCAGCATATTATGCAAGCGATATTGCAAAAATGATCCAGGCCCCAATTTTGCACGTCAATGGAAATAACCCCGAAGCTGCATACTGGGCTACTTTATTTGCATATCAATATCGCCAAACCTTTAAGAGCGATATTGTAATAGATTTGCTTTGCTGGCGTAAATATGGACATAATGAAGCTGATGAGCCAACATATACTCAACCACTTTTATATAAAAAAATACGCTCAATGCCTCCTATCAGCAAGACATTTGCAAATTATTTAATTGAACAAAAAATTATTAATGAAGATATTTATAATACAATTCATAAAGATTTTCTTAATAAATTAAATTCTGAATTTGATAAACATAAAGAACAAGAAAATAAATTTGTATTTAATGGCTTTATAAAAAATAATAATGAGGAATTATTATTAAAACCTGTAGAAACACGTGTAGATAATGATGTATTAAAATTTATTACAGAAAAAATAACAAGTTATCCAAATAATTTTAATATAAATCCAAAAGTAAAGACAGTGCTAGAACGACGGTATAAAATGGTCTTTGAAACACCTAATACGATTGACTGGGCAATGGCAGAAAGTCTTGCTTTAGGTTCTATATTAATGGATAACCGCAGTATTAGATTTACAGGTCAAGATACACGACGAGGAACATTTACACAAAGGCATAGTGTGCTGGTAGATTATAAAAACGAAGACCTTTATATACCATTAAATCATATTAATGAAAATCAGGAACATCTGAAAATCTATGATTCTCCATTAACCGAACTTGGTGCATTGGTATTCGAATATGGATATTCACTTATTGAGGATAGGGGAGTCACATTATGGGAAGCTCAATATGGCGATTTTGCTAATAATGCA
>JAGOIG010000114.1 GCA_017995735.1 Candidatus Kapaibacterium sp.
GAAGCAATCCGATTATGATTTTTATTATGATTATCTTGTTAGAAAACGTGAATATTATCGGGACAATCGAGACCAGAGCATATTTATAATGGTTGGTGTTTATATCCTTGCAGCCGTCGATGCTTATGTTGGCGCTAATCTTTATGATTTTAATGTGAGCGAGGATTTATCGATTAATATTATTCCAAAAGATTTGAATGGTATCGCAGTGAATTTACAAATAAAATTTTAAAATTGGTTTTAACTTGTTTGTGCCACTTTATTTTTCTTGCCATTACGGTGTTGCAAAATATCTGTTTGTTTTGTCCGCTTTTGGTAAATGAACTTGCTTATTTCTGCGGAAAATAGAATAATAAATGAAAGATAATATATCCATACAGCAATAGATACAATTGCTGCATAAGCACCGTAAAGTGTTCCATACCGGCTTGTTGTTGTCAAATACCATCCAAAAACTAAGCGAGCAATCACAACCAAAACACCACTCATAATTGATGAGTATAGCGATATTGTTCTTTTTATTGTTTTTGAGGGTATATATTCATAAGCAAGGAAGAATATACCAATTGTAAATATGAAAGAGAAAAGATTAACCCCAATTGTAAGCCAGGTACTTTGCATAAACTCAGGTAAAATTTGATTGAACATTGAAAGTACATAAGTTAAAATAGGCACCGATACTGCATAAATTATTAGTAATATTGGTGTAGCAAAGGCAACGAGCACATCTTTTAATTTATATATTACAAATATTTTGGTTGTCTTTATTTCATATATTCTATCTAATCCCGAGCGTATAGAACTGATGAAAGTTGATGAAATCCATAACAAAGTGATGACACCAATAATTCCTGATGCTGTTCTTCCTTTTTCTAGTTTGTTAATTTCAACTAATATCGATTGGAAGAAATTATATGTTGATTCGCTTCTCGGCAATAAATTAAAAATTAACTTTTCAATAGTATTGATAGTTGTCTGGGAATCCAAAAAGAAAGTCGATACAAAAATTGCAATCATTAGCAATGGAATAAAATATAACAATATATTAAAAGCAATTCCCGCTGCTGTTAAATATATATTATGTGCGCTAAATCTTTTGCCAATTTGATCCGCAATATTATAAACTTTCCACGAAAAGCCTTCTTTTGCATTAATTTGCTTTACAATTGGTAGATTATTGATTATATTATTGAAATTTGGAAAATTTATTTTAATTTGCATTATGCCAAAATTTGAAAAAATAAAATTAAGCATTTCTTTTACTTTATCAGTTATTTTATTTGTAGGTTGTGCAAATATTCAATCTCCATCGGGAGGACCTCAGGATAAAATTCCGCCACGGATTATAGAAAGTTATCCAACTGATAAGACTTTAAACTATGCAGATAACCATATTGCCTTAACTTTTTCGGAATGGGTCAATAGAGATGGTGTGTTACAGAATATTTCAATTTCACCACCAATTAATTATACACTTCACTGGAATGGCAAAAGGCTGAACATTAAGTTTAACGAAAAATTAAAGCCAAATACAACCTATTCTTTTATGCTTGGCACTGATTATACAGATATGAAATCAAATAAACCTGATTCAGCTTTTAGTATTACTTTTTCTACGGGCAACAAAATTGATTCAGGAATTATAGCAGGAAAAATTATTGGAAAAGATGTGGTAAATACAAGCATTTATGCTTATAAAATTGACGCAATTGATCCCGATACATTAAATCCCGAGCAGACAAGAGCAGAATATAGCACACAAGTTGGAAATAATGGATTATTTACATTGCGCGCATTGCCTGATGGGCTTTATCGTGTGCTTGCAGTCAAAACTAATTTGCGGGATAATCTTTTTCATCCGCAGCAAGATCTATTTGGTACAACTCATTCGGATGTGCAAGTATTGAATGGACATAGCTTTCCTCAAACTATTAAAATTGATAAATATCCAAATTTGCAGAAAGCAGATATTATTAAAATTTTACAAATTGATTCTAATTTAATTAATATAGAATTTACAAAGCAAATTCAAACAAGCAAATTTGCACAATCGAAATTCGAAATAATTGATACAATTACAAATAATATCATCCCACTTCAAGAAATTTGGCTTGATTCGATTATTTCAAATAAAATGTCAATTTTAACTCAAAATCCTTTGCAATTCAATTATACATATAAATTTAAAATTATTGATTCATCGGTTTCCGATATTTATGGAATTTCATTATTCGGCATTGGAAAAGACTTCTATACAAGCAAACCACCCTTTAATTTCGTTCCGAAATTAGTTACTTTACCATTTAAAGATAGCACACGAAATATTGGGTTAGAAAAGGAATATAATTTTATTTTCAATTACCCTGTAATACTTGATTCATCAAGAAACCCCATTGAACTTTTACAACTTCCCGATTCTGCAAAAGTGAAAATACATATCGAACCTATGTCTGCAAATATATTAAGTGTAAAATTGAATAATCCATTAAATGCCGACACTTGGTATCGCTTTCGCTTGAATTTAAAAGATTTTAATACTATAGGAAATCCCAAATTTCGAGATACTGTAATAAATCTATCTTTTAAAACAGCAGATTGGCGCTCAAATCCATCAATATCGGGACATATTACAGTGGGAATGAAATGTTCAAATGTATATGTGGTATTAAAAAATAGCAAAGATGAAGACTCAAGAATTATAAAAGCTGATTCCCTTGGGAATTGGCAAATTGATTATGTTCAGCCTGATATATATATAGTTGAACTATTTTGCGATGAAAATGCAAATGGGAAGTATGATTATGGCTTAGCATATCCTTATCATTATTCAGAATTATTTGAGATTTATGACCAAAAAATTGAGGTCAAACCACGTTGGAATATCGAGAAAATTAACTTGACTTTTCCTACTCATTTCCAATTTATTAAATAATATATGGAACTTGTTTACGATAAGTATAAAAATTCTGCTGATGATTTCCGAATATTTATGTTAGAAATAATCAATCAAAAGTATGATATTTATAGACATAATTTAGTAATATATTCAAAAGAAATATCATCCGATAATATTCATAATTTCCGTGTTTCCTCGCGAAGATTTAGAACAGCATTGAATTTATATAAAGAAATTTTTCCATCGGAATATTTTGAAATTATTATTAAAATTGTGAAGCAAAATTTTAAAAGCCTGGGAGATTTACGTGATATTTATATAATGATAAATAATTGCAAGGAAATAAAAATCCAGTATTCAGTAATTTGTTATTTTATCGATTTCCTTTTGAGAAAGGAAAAGAAAGCAATTGCTGAAATTTCAAAAAGTTTATCAAATATAAATCTTAATCAATTAGATAATTCAATTTTTTTTCTGATAAACGATTTAAAATATGCTTTTCCTGATATAAAGCCAGATTTTTCAATTTTAGAAAATCACTTGAATGACCAATTGTATTTGATGGGTCAATTATATTCTCAAATTGATTACTCTGACCTACGCTCAATTCACACATTCCGTATTGCGACAAAAAAATTTAGATATTCCATCGAAATATTACAAGATTTCATACCGAATTATAAAGATTTATATAAAAGACTTGTAAATATCCAAGATGACGCAGGAGCTATACAAGACAATGTGGTACTAATAAATCATTTAAATAAATATTTTAAAAAGCAACATAATCAAGCATTATATTATCAAGAGCAAATCGAATCTATTGTTAATTTTTTAAAAACAAGGCAGAAAGACCTAATAATATGCTTCCAGAATGATGATAAGATTATTAGAAGTATAATAGGAAATACATAAAAAAACCTCCATTTTGGCAATGCCAAAAGAAGGTTATAAAAGATAAAATTAAATATATAATTATCCAATCAATGCCGCATACGCCTTTGCATCAAGCAAATCATTTGCTTCTGCGGGATTGGATAGTTCAATTTTAAGCAACCATCCTTCATTATAAGGATCTTTATTGATTGTATCGGGAGCATCATTGAGTTTGCGATTGACTTCCAAAACTTTACCCGAAACGGGCGCAAGAATTTCAGATACTGTTTTCACAGCTTCAATTGTGCCACAGCTTTCGCCTTTCTTGACTTCCGAAAGATCTTCAGGAATATCAATATAAACAATATCCCCAAGCTCGCCCTGGGCATAGTCAGTAATTCCGATATAACCAATGTTGCCATCGATTTTCAACCATTCATGGTCGTTTGTGTACTTCAAATTTTCAGGAATATTCATATCATTCTCCAATTTAATTTATATTTCTTGCCAATTAACTCTTTCAAGATATTTTGTATCAATTTTTCCCGTAAGAAAATCGGGATTTTCGAGCATCTTTTTATGGAATGGGATAGTAGTTTTTATACCTTCAATTACCATCTCATTAAGAGCCCATTTCATTTTTGCAATTGCTTGCTCCCGCGTACGCCCGTAAGCAATAAGCTTAGCAACAAGCGAATCGTAATTAGGTGGAATTATATATCCTTGATACAAATGTGAATCCACACGTACTCCGAATCCCCCAGGAAAATGCAATCCTTCAATCCTCCCGGGTGATGGACGCCAATCATTAAATGGATCTTCTGCATTTATGCGACATTCTAATGCATAATATAAGGGTTTCTGTTCCTTTAAAGTAAGCTTCTCGCCCGCAGCAACCCTGATTTGCTCCGCTACTAAATCGTATTTTAACGCTTCTTCAGTGATAGGATGCTCGACCTGAATACGTGTATTCATTTCCATAAAATAGAAATTGCCCTCGCTATCCAGTAAATATTCAATCGTACCAGGCCCGATGTAATTCACTGCTTTTGCACCTGCGGCAGAAATGTGTCCCATTTTCTCGCGAAGTTCTTGACTAACAGCAAGCGATGGGGTTTCCTCAATTAATTTTTGATTGCGACGTTGCAATGAGCATTCACGTTCATTTAAATGAATTGTATTTCCAAATTTATCAGCAAATACTTGTATTTCTATATGCTTAGCACCTGTAATTAATTTTTCCAAATATAAATCGGGATTGCCAAAAAATGCAAGTGCCTCGCTTTGCGTAATATCATAGTATCGTTCCAATTCAGCGCGATTTTTAATCATACGCATACCTTTACCACCACCGCCTGCAACAGCTTTCAACATAACGGGATAATCAATTTTATCGGCAATCTTAATTGCTTCATCCAAATTTTTTAGCACCCCATCACTACCTGGCACAACGGGAACTCCTGCGTTTCGCATTGTTGTTTTAGCAATTGCTTTATCGCCCATCAATCGTATTGCTGCGGAAGGTGGTCCTATAAATGTAATCAAATGATCGGCGCAAATTTCCGCGAAAAATTGATTTTCTGCAAGAAATCCATAACCTGGATGAATTGCATCACTATGTGTAATATTTGCTGCAGAAATTATTGCGGGGATATTCAAATAGCTTTGTGATGCAGGAGCCGGTCCAACGCATACCGCTTCATCGGCAAATCGAACGTGCAATGAATATTTATCGGCTTCTGAATATATTGCAACTGTCCTTATGCCAAGCTCTTTTGCAGCACGAATCACTCGTAAAGCAATTTCACCTCGATTTGCAATTAATATTTTATTAAACATAGCAGATGCCAATTAATCAGCACGAATTAAAAATAAAGTCTGACCGAATTCTACAGGTGTGCCATTGTCGATTAATATTTTTTCAATAGTCCCCGAAATATCGCTCTCAATCTCGTTCATCAGTTTCATAGCTTCAATTATGCAAAGCGTCTGCCCTTTGGAAATGTGTTTGCCTACTTCAACATAAGGCTCTGCCTCGGGGGATGAAGCACGATAAAATGTGCCAACCATTGGAGCTTTTTGCTCATAAAATCCAGATTGAGATTCGTCTGCTTTGGGTAGAGTAGTAATTTTTTCTTCAGTCAAAACCATATTTTTTTGCATTAGGAAATTTTGCACTTCATCAGATTGAGGTTGTATCTC
>JAGOIG010000115.1 GCA_017995735.1 Candidatus Kapaibacterium sp.
CAAATATTATTTGCCGCAAATGAATACGATGCAGCCATAATTTTACAATATCTTGCTGCAAAAGTGTCATTCTTACCTTGGTACCCCGCAGTTGATACTGTCGTTATTAAAGGTAAAGTCAATACAGAAACTGAATCACAAGGAATTTATATCAATAATATAATAGCATTAGGCAATGGAGTTTATCAAATCCCGGTATATTCAACAAGCACTAACAATGATGCTTTAGCTTTAAAAGCAAATATTAACGGGGAAATTATCGATGTCATTCCAAATAATACTAATACGTTAACTTCGTTTGGTACTAACATTGCGGTTTTTGCATCAGGTGATAAACTTGACAAAAATCAACCTGTTGGTTATATTAATGCGAGGATTAATGGAAACATACTTGATTTGACACAAATTCGAGTCAATAATGTCGAATTTCCAAATCAAAGTTATAAACTAAACACTAATGAAGACAATAATTCTCTCTCAATAGTAAATACACCCAATCCCGTAACAAATAATATTACAAGCTTTATTGTTAATGTACCTAAAAAAGGTACATATAGCATAAATATTTATGATGAATTTGGTAGAGAAGTTTCAAATGTTTGCACAAGAGAATTTGATAATAATCAAATTACAAGCATAAGCTGGAATACAAACAATTTGGCGGCGGGAGTATATTTCTATCGATTACATGGAGAGGGCGTGAATTTTGTTGGAAAAATGATAATTAAATAATTATCGATCTTTGAAATTAATGAATCAAGGAAGATATAAGAATATTTTTTGCACAGCTGCTATCATATTATTTGTGATAGCAGCAAGTGCAAAAATTAAAGCGGATATAATACCACATATCTATAGTGAAAATGTAGTGAATATCTGCGATTCATTATCAAAAAAAAGAGTTTTGTTCTTTGTTGTCATAGATAAAATCAATAGAAGTGATTCATTATATGGATATAATCTAAAGATAAAATATGACACAACAAAATTAGTAATAAATAATTATGTGGAAGGAAATACCCTTTCAGAGTTCTTTGACAAAAGTTTTAGTTATGGGCTTAATGGGTTAATAAGTGGTTATGGAATTAGCCATTGGGTAATTGGACCACCAAGCTTCGGAGATAGCTTACTGATAGGATTTTCAGCCGAATGGTTGGGAAATTGCCCTGATTCAACTTATTTATCAATTGAGGAATTAGAATTTACAAGCGAATTTAAGAGAAATTATGATTCTTTGGGCGGTGGCTATGTTAAAGCTTTGAAAGCTCCCAAGGATAAATCAATTGAATGCAATTTTGATAGTTCAGATTATAATATTAGCAAAATTGACACAAACGTTAATATTTTGATAACTTTAAATGTACCCGATTATCATAATATAAATAATCTTAATATTGTGTTTAATATGATGGATACATTAAAATTAATAGAAGCAGAAGTAGAAACAAGCAATGCAAATTTAGTAAGTATTGATTCCAAAAATAATAAAATACTTATTAATAAAATTGCAAATGGTCAGAATTATATTATAATCAAATCAAAATTTAAAATAATTGATTATAATACACTAAAGAATTCGTATTTAAAAATTGCAAATTTAGAAATGGATGAATGCAGTTGCATATTAAACTATAAGACTGATTCTGTAAGATTTTATCAAGATACATTGAGTATAGATGAGATTGAAAATGAAATAGTAGTTAATTCTGATTATATCCAAATAGTTAATCCAGGTAATTTTGAAAACATAGAAGTTTATGATTATCTAGGAAATTTAATTAGGAATATAAAATTAGATAAGCCTGAAACTAAAATTATTTTAAGAGAATACAGTAGAGGATTGTATTTCTTTATAATAAAAAATAATAAAAATGAAATTAAAAAAATTTATAAATATTATTCAAATTAAAAGGAGTTTTTAATGATGAAGATTTTCAAGCTAAATCGCTATGGTGGGAAAATAGTGGGAATGCTAATAATAGCATTTGTCCTATTTTCAAATATCAGTGCAAACGCACAGCAAGTAACAAGGCCTCAATCACCCGTGTTGTCTTTAACTGCTGATAAAGATGGATATAATACAGATGTATATCCTGACGGAAGATTTTGGGCAGCACCATCAACATCTCAGGATAGGGAAGTCCTTGTTCCTATTTTTATCCAAAATAATTTTTACACAATGGATCCAACAGAATACATTGTGCCACCTATTTACAGCTTTAAATTCTCAGTATTTTATGATTCAGCGGCTTTAAGAGCCACAGGAATACAGCTGACTCATCCAACCTATATGGCAGATTTTCTCTATTTAAACGGAACAATTGATGAAGATCCACCTTTTGCATATGGCTGGACAGTAGATTGGTATGACAGACCAGATTCTATGTATTGGTACTATTTAAATCCACAGAAATGGTTAGATAACAAGTTGAATCAGAATTTTGAAGGCAAAAGAGGACGTAGAATAACTATAACAGGGAATTCTATTATGCCAATGAGACATAATGAAAAGGGCTTTGGAAATGATTGGTTCGTTTTACTTTACATCAAATTTAAAGTTGTAGGAAAAGAAGTTATCAATGACCCAACAAGCTTGACAACATTAAGCACACCAATGTACATTGCTCCTGATGAAATTGTTTTCAATAATCTTGATGTTACAAAACAATTAGCTTATGAAGGTTTCTCACATATTTATTCACCTAATTGGCAATCGCATTACGCAGCATTACCTGCATTTCCAGGATTAGGTGGCTTAAATAATTCAGAACTTAGTTTGTATTATGCTCTTGAACCATATAAACCAGGCTCAATTTATATAAGAATATCAAATGGGGAACCATACTTTTACTTCCCTTCAGCACAGGAAGCAGGTTATACTATAAGTAAGCTAAGTGATGCCTTTTATTCACTTGATCAACCTATAACTGTTGATTCAAATAGTTCTTTAAATCCACCTGTTGGGTCTAAAACTATTGTAGTGCAAAATGGATTACAGCTGTCAAGATTAAATTATATAACAATGGAAACAAGTGAACCGTGGTTATATATATCAAAAGATAACGGCAAAACTCCGAAACGTTTATTAACTCATAATTATTTAGATAATGGACTTCTTGGAGCTGACGCTAAATTAGATCCACAAGGTAGATCTACTGCTGATGTACCACCATTGAATCTTACTATTACCTGTGATCCAAGAAAATTGAAATTAAACGATGCGACCGATCCTGAAAAAACCGGCATTCATATAGGTTATATTACTTTTAAATCCCCATACGCTCAATTCAATAATGTGAGATTACAAGTTAAATTTATTTATTTACGACCTCCATACGAACCAAGAGGATCAAATAATCCACATGATTTTACATCGGGTATTTTCTTGAATTTAGAAAATAGCAACCCAAATGACCAGATAAGAACATTAGTATTTGGAACAGGTTCGAGAGCAACGGAAGGCGTTGATTCTTTGTATGGTGAATATCATCCTTCACTTGGCCTTGCTAGTGGGCAATTTGATGCTAGATTTTTCCCAACAAATGAATCATTAGCTAATTTGTATCCAAATGGTTTTGGAGATTTCTCACCAAGTATTGACCGACCATGGTCTGATTCAAGAGATATTCGAGATTTGAATTCTAATAAATCCCATTTGTTCTTAGTTAAGTTCAATGCAAATAATGGCTATCCTATAGTTTTAACCTGGAATACTACGCAATTTCCACTAGGTTCAAGAGCATATATTAGAGATGTTCTCAATGGTGCATATTTCCAGCCCGTCGATATGTTAACTCAAGGTACTGTCGTTGGAGATAATGTACGTGCTTTCACTTTCACAGATGCAAGAATTAATTCATTCTATATCGAATATACATTACCAAAAGAAATTAATTATGTAGATCAATATGGAAATCCAATAATTAAAGAAGGATGGAATTTGCTTTCACTACCTGTCAGGCCAGTTCAAGCTGCATGGAATGCATTCTATCCAAAAGCAATCAATATACCTTATGTATTTACACAAAATCAATGGCAAGATTCTCCAACTTTGCAAGTCGGTTTTGGTTATTTCGTAAAATATGGTCCGATAGTAGATACTATATTCTCAGGAACAATGATTAACGAGATTGATCCAACAATTGATTTTGTAAGATTGAATACAGGGTGGAATACTATTGGTGCATTGTCTTGTCCAGTAAATATTAATAATATACAATTCACTCAATATGAAAATTTCGATGTGCCAAACCTTCAATATTCATTACAATATGGAATATGGGGATATAACACCAATCGTGGTTATCAAGAATCTGCAGAGCTTCTCCCTGGCCTAGGTTATTGGATTAAAGTCAATAGCACAGGGTACTATAGATTAACAGGCTGTGGTTTAGCAAAAAGCAGTGAATATAGCAATAATTATTCATCAATGAAAGATGATATTCTTGCAAGTTCAGTTAAATTAAATATCAATGATAATGCAGACCATTCTTCAAGTCTCTATATTTCTAATGATAACTCAATGAACATCGATAATTTCGAATTGCCACCCGCACCACCAGCACAGTTATTTGATGCACGATTCATTGATGGTAAATATCTCAGCAATTCAATGTCAAGTATAATTAAATTGCAAGGTATTGAATATCCTATTAATATTACAATTAATAATCCAGATGCTGATTATGCTTTCAAAGATGCTATTACAGGGACAGTCTTAGGTAAAATATCAAGAGGAAGCAAAGGTACAATTGTAATTCAAAAAACAGCGAAAAATGCTATACAAATTGAAAAATCAAATTCATTAACAGATTTTGATCTTTCTATCAATCCAAATCCTGTGGCATCTGTATCAACTGTAAATGTGTATATTCCTGAAACAAGCAATATTACATTGAAATTATATAATACGCTTGGTAGTGAAGTAATGTCATTATATGATGGAAATATTGCAATGGGACTTCAGACATTTACTATTAAGTCAAATGATTTGCCAACAGGTGCATATATTTTGAGATTGACAAGTGGTAATATTTCTAAGATAGTAAAAGTAAATGTAATTAACTAAGTTAATTCTTTTTTTAAAAATGGGGATTGTTCATATATTTTTGAACATCCCCATTTTTTTTATATTAAAATTCATTTAAATACGTTAAATTATTCAAAATTATTCTCTGTTATGAAAACCCTTAATCACTATGTTATAATTATTTCTTTTATGGTATTATTTTCATTTTATAATGCATTCTCTCTGGACAATACTTATATCAATTTACATATCCATAATAATGCAGTACCCGAGCAAACATTTGATTCACTTTCTTTTGGAGTGAATATGATTGCGACAGATAGTTTAGATGCGTTTTTAGGGGAGAAAGAATATCCTACAACGGGATTACCTGCGGGAATTTTTATGGCTTATTTAGTTACTTTTGATGAAAGACAAAATCAAACAGTATGGACTTGGCATGATTTTCGACCTGTTGCTCATGATTCTCAACATTTCTACAGAGAATATAACATAAAATTATTCTTTGGAGAAGGCTCAGCTGTTACAATTTCCTGGGATAAATTATCCGATTATATCGACTCTGCATACGTTCAAGATCCATTTGCAGCTTATATTAATGTTGATATGAAAAAATCCAATGAATTTACAACCGATAATATACTCTTGGATGAATTTGTCTTTAAAATATGGTTCAATACTACAGGAACTTCTATTGATGAGAACTTAAATAATCGTAAATTGTTTGTCTATCCTAATCCTACTAAAAATATATTATTCATTAATCCTGAAATTCAATTCCGCTCATTAACATTATATGATTTATCTGGACTTGAAATATTTAAAATTGTATCAAATAATCCTTCAAATTTAATTAATTTGCCAAATTTAAATTCGGGTATTTATTTTGTAAGAATTTATGATAATTTAGGCA
>JAGOIG010000116.1 GCA_017995735.1 Candidatus Kapaibacterium sp.
CTTTTGACCAAGGACCGAGTAAAGATACATCCTCAGCATATAAGAGAATTAATGAAGCAATGGATAAGCTCAAAAATGGTTCTGATTTTGCAATTATAGCCCGAGAATATTGTGATGACAAAGATCTTGGGAATAATGGAGGTGTTATAGACCAATGGATAACATCAGGCAAAGTTCAACGTGAAATTGAAAATGCTATTTATGAAACAGACCCAGGCAAGGTTTATCCACGCATCATTTCAACACCTTATGCGTATTTTATTGTTAAGGTGCTCGCAAAAGAGCCACGGAAAATGGTTCTTGGTGGTCATATCCTTGTCAGAACGCAAGATTTAAGCGACAGCTTAAATTATCAAAAGAAAATTGATAGTATTCAGACATTGCTAAAAAATGGGGCATCATTTGAAAAGCTTGCAAAAGAACTTTCAGATGATAAATATACTGCCGAGAAAAATGGAAGCTTTGAAGAATATTATTCGCGTTCAACGGGTTTTGAAAAAAATAAAAGTATGCTACATCCTCAGTTTGAAGATGCATTATTTTCTTTAAAAGATGGGGAAATCTCTGGTATTGTGAAAACAAATATAGGCTATCATATTGTTAAACGATATGCTACAAAGAATCCTCCTCTGGACAATGAAAAAGATGAGCTCCGAACTTTATACAGAAAGCAATATTACGAAATAGATAAAGAAGCTTTTTTGGATTCGATATTCAAATTAATGAATTTATCAATTAATGAGCGCAATCTTGATAATTTGATATCATATATAAATGATAATAAATTAAAAACTAATCCAAAATGGGCAGATAGCTTGCCAAATGAAATTCTAATTCGTGAGCTATATTCTATACAATCAAAACCTATAACAACACTTGAATATGCAAAAGAAATGGATGCAAATCCACAGTATAAAAGTTTAGATGGTAATCGGGATGGATATATTAAGTCAATTAAAAAAGTGAATGAAAAACGCGCTATTGAATTTGCTACAAGAAATTTGGAAAATGAATATCCTGACTTCAAGACATTAGTACAAGAATTTGTTGATGGGATTCTATTATTTAAAGCAGAGACAATTGAAGTATGGGAGAAACTATCATTTGATACATTACGTGCTAAAAGATATTGGGATTCAACTAAAACTCGCTATATAAGAGAACCAATGTATGATTTGACAGAAATTTTTGTGCTTTCTGATAGTCTTGCTCAAAGTATTTACAAACAAGCAATAGAAGGTGCGAATTTCGATACACTTGCAGCAAAATATACACAACGACCAAATTATCGTGAAAAAGCAGGTAAGTTAGGCCTAGTATCGTCGAAAACTAATCCTGTCGCAAAAGCATTATTTGAACAAAACATTACTCAGAAGCAGATTGTTCATCCTATAAAAGTCGAAACGGGGTGGAGTATTGTCAAAATCAATGATTTTCAACCTTCTCGCCAAAAGACATTTGAAGAGGCAATACCCGATTTTGCTTCAAAAACACAAGATGAATTCCAGAAAGAATTACTTGCAAAATGGTTATCAAGAGTAGAAAAAGTTCACCCTGTAAAAATCAATGAAAAGAATATAGATTTTATATTAAAAGTAAGTAAAGATTATAAATGAACAAAATTAAATGCATTGTAATAATTTGTTTTTTATTCTCTTTGCAAAGTTTGTATAGTCAGCCTAAAAAAGGAGATGCGCTCGATAAAATAGTTGCTGTGGTTGGCGACGAGGCTATTACTGATTCAGATGTGAAGGGACGCATCTCCTTTTTAGTGCAACAAGATCCAAAGACAAATCCAAATGATCCAAAATTTTATAACCAAGTATTGCAAACTATTATTGATGAAAAATTAATTATTATTAAAGCAAAAGAGGATTCTATTGAGGTGAGCGATGATGAAATAGAGGAGCGTTGGCAGCTTTTCCTTCAACAAAGTCTTGCCCAATTAGGTTCTGAGCAAAGAATAGAACAGGTTTATGGAATGTCAATACCTCGAATGCGTAACGAATTCCGTGAAGAAATACGGAACAGATTGTTATCTTCAAAGATTATCGAAAAAGAATTCGGCCAATTAACTGTTTCAAATAGTGAATTGAAAACATTCTTTGAACAATATAAAGATAGTCTTCCTGAAGTTCCTGTGTCTGCATCATTATATAGAATTGTAAGGAATGTGGAATCTTTAAATAAAAATAAAGAGGATGTATTTCGGTTAGCGTTAAGGGTGAGAGATTCAATTATAACGGGTGGAAATTTCGAGGATTTTGCTAAAAGATATAGTGATGACAAGCAAACGGGAGCCGAAGGTGGCGACCTCGGCTGGATTGCAAAAGGTAAGTTCCTACCTGAATTGGAGAAATATGCATTTACAATGCTTCCAGGTGAAATATCATTGCCAATTGAAACACCTCTTGGATATCACATCATAAAACTCCGCGATAAACGTAAAGATGAAGTTCTTTTAAACCATATACTATTCAAAATAGGGCAATCCGATGATGATAAGCAAAGAGTGAAAAATTTTCTTGATTCCCTAAGATTACAAATTAAATCTCTTGATGATTTTAAGAAATTTGCACAAAAATTTTCTGATGATAATGATACACGGGGCTTTGGTGGCTATATAGGCAATGTCCCACTAGATCAATTACCCGACCTTGTAAAAGAAGTAATTGAAAAATTACAGGATGGGCAAATATCTGAAGTATTGCCTTATAGCACGAGTTCTAATAAAACTGCATATCAACTCATTTATAAAGAAAAAATGATTCCTGCACATAAAGCAAGTCTTGAGACTGACCGGGATTTGATTGAGCAGCAAGCAATTCAATATAAAAGAATGCAAGAATATTCGAAATGGATTGCCAAACTACGCCAAGAAATATATTGGGAAATAATTAATTAAATATTAAATAATTATTATTTACCGATTTTTATTTATTTTTTTTGAAATGTTGAAGGTAGTTTTTTAAAGCAATTCCTGTCGGTGTATTTAATTTACTTATCTCAGCCGGAGAGCCCGCACCTATTAATTTACCTCCGCGATCGCCCGGCCCAGGTCCAAGGTCAATTATCCAATCTGCATTTGAAATTATTTCCAAATTATGTTCAACAATAATTAAGGAATTACCTTCATCTACTAATCGATTGAAAGCATTATAGAGCTTCGAAATATCGTCAAGATGTAAGCCTGTTGTTGGTTCGTCAAAGATTAATAGATTTGTAGAGTATGAAGTCCATCCATTATTTGGTGATTTTGTTTCAAGGTAATTAGCAATTTTGACTCGTTGCGATTCTCCACCTGATAATGTTGAACTTGATTGGCCAAGTCGAAGATACCCTAAGCCCAATTCTTGCAATGTTGCAAGGCGCTTCCTTACCTGTGGAGCATCTGCAAAGAACTCCATTGCCTCATCAACACTCATATTCAGTACTTCTACAATATTTTTTCCATGATATGTAAATTCCAATGCTTCCCTTTTATATCGAGTACCATTACAAGCTTCACAAACCAAATGCACATCAGCAAGAAATTGCATATCGACAGTAACCTCGCCTTCTCCTTGACAAGTTTCACACCTTCCACCAGGAACATTAAAAGAAAAATATCCTGGCTTAAGTCCTAATTGTTTTGCTAATTGAGTAGAGGCAAACAATTCACGTATAGCATCGAAAGCCTTTGTGTATGTGGCGGGTGTTGAACGGGTACTTCTACCGATAGGGGATTGATCAACGATTTCTATAGAATTCAGTTGTTCAAAACCCATTATTTTTTCAAATTTTCCTGCCTCTCCATCAGGTGTACCTAATAATTTTTTTATTCCTGAATATAAAACATTAAAAACAAGCGAGCTTTTGCCAGATCCTGAAACACCTGTCACAACAATAATTCCCCCAAGCGGGAAATCAACTCTTTCCATTATTAAATTGTTTTCTCTCGGATTTATGACACTGATAAAGTTATGAGAAAGTCGGGTTTTCCTTTGTCTCTCAAATTTCTTTTTACCTGTTATATATTGAGATGTAATAGATTTTTCATTATTCTTTAGTTCTTCAAAATCTCCCTGGAAAACAACCTCGCCACCATATTCTCCAGATTTAGGACCTAGTTCAATAATATTATCTGAGGCTTGAATAATATCTAAGTCGTGTTCGACAACAATTACAGTATTTCCTATATTACGCATTTGTCTTAAAATATCAATTAATCTGCCTGTGTCTGTTGGATGCAGCCCAATGCTTGGCTCATCAAGTATAAATAAAGTACCCACAAGAGATGAACCCAATGCTGTTGCAAGATTAATACGTTGCACCTCACCTCCCGAAAGAGTATGCGATAATCTTGATAATGTTAAATATTCTAATCCAATATCTACAAGCAATTTCAATCTTCGCTTCAATTCAATTATTAATTGTCCCGCTATTTTGTTTTCATAATCACTTAATTCAAGACTATTGAAAAATTCAAGAACTTTTTCTAATGATAAATTTATCAAAGTTGGTATATTCATATTTTGAATATAAACTTGTCTTGCAGATGTGCGCAAACGTGAGCCTCCACATACCTTACAAGTAGTATAGCCACGGTATCTGCTTGCTAATACGCGATATTGTACTTTATAATTATTCTCCTCAACCCATTTTAAATATCCATCAATACCCGGGAAATTACCCTTTCCTGACCATAGTAAATCTGTTTGCTCTTTTGTAAGCTCGATATAAGGTATATTTGTTGGTATTCCATTTTTTTCAGAAAATTTCAGAAATTCAAAAAAGAATTTTTGCATTCCTTCTGTTCGAAAGGGATGAATTGCTCCTTCAATAAGACTTTTGCTTTTATCAGGAATGATTAAATCTTCATCCCAACCGATCGTTCGACCAAATCCTTGACAATGCGGGCATGCCCCCAGCGGACTATTAAAACTAAATAATTGAGGTGTTGGTTCTTGATAAACAATTTCACATTCGGGACATTCATATATTGAGCTAAATTTATAATTTTTTCCATTATCAAAATCACGAATTATAACCCTGCCATCACCCATATTGAAGGCTGTTTCGACTGAATCAGTTAATCGCGAAATAGTATCCTTATCATTTTGTATAGATAATCTATCAGCAAGGATATAAAGCTCTTCATTTAATAAATTGCTATGGATTTCTTGATTCTCGAAATCAATTATCTCGCTTGAATTATGGCGAACAGCTCGAAAAAATCCCAGTTCACGCAATCGATTTAGTTCGTTTTTTAAATTTTTTGTTTGTGGTGAAACGGGGAACATTACGTAAATTCGTGTATTATCGGGTAATTCCATTAATTTCTTTACAATATCTTGTGGAGTATCTTTTTTTACTTCCCTTCCACATTTGTAGCAAAATGTTCTGCCAATCCTTGCATATAAAACACGCAAAAAATCATAAATTTCTGTTGATGTACCAACAGTAGAACGTGGATTATGTGATGGTGGCTTTTGCTGGATTGCAACTGCGGGTGGAAGTCCGCTGATTGAATCCAAATCGGGTTTTTCCATTCTTTCAAGAAATTGACGTGTATAAGCCGATAATGATTCGACAAATCTCCGTTGCCCCTCAGCATATAAAGTGTTGAAAGCAAGAGAAGATTTTCCTGAACCGCTTAACCCTGTGATAACTGTGATTTTATTCCGAGGTATATCAATCGATATGTTCTTTAAATTATTCTGCCGAGCATTTATAATTCTGATAAATTTATCTTTATGATTTTTTTCCAAAGGTTTTGTCATATAAATACAGCTCTTATGAAATTAAAAATTTTTTAAATTAATAAAAATTGCTTATTAAATTGTCTTTGAATTCTTTAGTAAAGATAATCTAAAAGTTCACTAATTTTGTATTATGCTAATTGAAATTTTTCTCATCATTAATTTAATTGAAAAATTCAAATTTAATCACAAATGTAT
>JAGOIG010000117.1 GCA_017995735.1 Candidatus Kapaibacterium sp.
TGGATATTCTGCTCGAAGAAATTCAGCAAGCGCCAGCTCCTGAACCTCGCCTTGCATCTGCATTGAGCCTTGCTCTGCTTTTCGCTTCATTTCATCAATCAACTTCTTTTGGTCTTCCAGCATCTTATCCCTTTCTTTGATTTTCAATTCATAACTTTCTTCTACTCGCTTTTGTATTTCTATCGCAATTTCCTCCCTTTTCTCAAGCATTTTTTTCTCCATGTCCAATTTCATTTGTTCTTCTCTGTCTTTAAGCTCGGCTTCTTTTTTTAAGAGGATTAGTTCCTTTTCCCGCAACTCTTTATTTTCGGCTTTATGTTTTTCATTTTCTTCTTCCAATTGCTTGATTTTTAAATCATATTTCTCTTGCTCGGATTTTCGAAGTTTTTCCCTTTCTGCTTCAATTGCCTCATTGACTCTCTTATCAAGCCTTTCTTTGAATAATGCGTTTTCGTTTGCTTTTCTTTTTTCGAACTCTTCTTTTTCTTTCTCTAATGCTTCTTTCTGTTTATAATAAATTGCTGCTTGCTGAGCATATTTCTTTTCGTATTCTTTACGAATTTGTTCTTCGGCTTGACTAAATAAAGCTGATTCAACAGGGAATTGGAACCCACAATTTGGACACTTTATTAAATTTTCCATATTATCGCTTATTTTACAATCAATTTTTGTGCAGATATATGCCCATTTATATTTAATGAAACAATATACATACCACTTACTAGGTTGTTTGGAATGCTAAATGCATTTAATCCTTCTACTAAATTTAAGTTGTGTGTTAATACAATTTCGCCCGTTATTGTATATAAAGTCAATTCAGCTTTGGTTGTGGTGGAATTTGCATTAAACAATATATCAAATGCAGAATTGGGCTCTATTATGCTTGGAGCCAAAATAAACGTATTGCTCGACTCAAATGCTTCCTTTACATTATCAATTATTAAAACATCAGAATTGAACGTGATATTTCCTGTGGAAGAACCTCCAAATGCTGTAAAATATATATGATAAAAAAAGTCTTCATCTCTTTGGATAAAATATGATAAATTAGGTACAAGTGACCATCCGTTTTGCATATCGAATTTTTTCCATGTGTGCCCTATAGTAGAAATATTGGTGCTAAATGTAGATAAATCTGGTAACTCTGCATTCTCGGGTGGTATATTTTCTACTTTAACGACGGGAAGTTCATAATTTGTAAGTACACCCATTACAGAATAAGGTACAATATTTCCACTATCGTCACTAATCATTGCTATATATTTTGAAAATAGCAAATACCAATCAGATTTCAATGGCTCTAAATCCAAAAATATATCTGAAGAAATTGAATAATATCCGAAAAGCTTACTTGTTGTTGATGATTTTGAAAATTCTCTAGTTATAGCATCAGAAGTATTAAGGTCTCTATATTTGAAAGTATATGTGCCTGAAATTAAATCCTGTATAGTGAAAATATAATATTTCCCTTCGATTGAACGATAAATATAAAGCTTATCTCCAACAATAGCGTGGGTATTCATATCGTAATTGCCCCACCCAAAATCTCCTTCTGTTTTAAATCCGTCCCGTCCGCGGTTGAATGCTCCAATTGTCCATGTTGTATCTGAATTATACCATTCTACAAATTTCTCAGGATTAGATGTTAGCCCTGTTGTATCAATATTAGAATCGAAATCATCGTAAGTTTTACCCAGAATTTCCCATAACCTTGCACCCGCTCCTGAATTAATCCGAATTGAAGCATTTTGATTATAGGAAAAAAATGCAATATCCCATGATGCCAATGGTATTGTAGTTTGTGTATTTGATGTTAAATCATACCATATTTGATTTGTATATTGTGGTCCGACACTTATATTTACCAATTCACCAAATGCAGGCAATATACTCCCTATTAATGCAATAAATACAATTTGAAAAATAATCTTTTTCATTTATAAACCCTTTATTTTTATAAATCCTTTATTAATAAATAATTCAAAATTAAGAAAAAAATAATCAAAATTGCTAAATTTAAATTAGAGTATTTAATATTATTTATATAATCTATAAATTTACAAGGGATTATAAGGATAGTTGCTTATACCACTGAATATTTAAATCTAAGAATTGAAGTTGTAAGTTCATTCTCACTTTAATGACACTTTATATGGCAAGTGGATAAGAAAGGAATCTAAAAAGCAAGGACGCATTTGCACTATCTTTCTATCACTCAAACAAAGCGAGGTTGGTATTGAAAAATGATCACTTAATTCGTATAAAAACTGTAAGTGCAAAAAATATGGAGCTTATAAATCTGAAACTCGAAATTTAGAATTACGACTTTCTTTACCTACTTTTCACACTCTAATTTTTCAAAATATCCCCGCAATTCATTAATTTTGTATTATTTAAATCAAATATTTATTATAATGCTTGTTTCAGGATGGGGAAATTATCCAAAAGTCGACGCTGATGTTTATACTATTGAAAAAATTCAAGATTTAATTAGTTATACTCAAAATAATAACGATTTAATAACACAAGGCAATGCAAGGAGCTATGGTGATTCTGCATTAAATAAAAATATTATTTCTACTTTAAAATTTAATCGTTTTCTTGATTTCGATACAGAAAATGGAATTATTACTGCACAATCGGGCGTCTTATTTTCGGAAATTTTAAAGATTTCTGTTCCAAAAGGTTGGTTCTTACCTGTCACCCCTGGCACAAAATATGTCACGCTTGGCGGTGCTATGGCATCCGATGTCCACGGCAAAAATCACCATAAACACGGCACACTCGGACAATATATTGAATCATTTGATATTTTGCTTGCTGATGGAACAATTCGGCATTGCTCTAAAACTGAAAATTCAGAGCTTTACTATTCAGCAATTGCAGGTATGGGATTGCTTGGTATAATAATTTCCGCAAGTCTGAAACTTACAAAAATTGAAACACCGTATATTAAGCAAAAAGTAATCAAAACCCGCTCGCTTGAGGAACTCTATGAATTATTTGAAGTTAACCGCAATTATACATATTCCGTTTCGTGGATTGATATTACAGGTGGTGCCAAACGTAAAGTCAATGGTTTGCTTATGCTCGGAGAACACGCCTTGAGCGATGAAGTCAAATCCAATAAGCAAAAGCCCGAAGTTGTGGCAGGCAATTTGCTAAATATCCCTATATATTTTCCCAATTTTGTGTTAAATCATTCCACTATAAAGATATTCAACACTTTATATTATGGTAAGGAATTACATAACGAGAAAAATGCAATAACATATTTTGATTCTTATTTTTATCCCCTCGATATTGTTAATAATTGGAATAAAGTTTATGGTCATCGCGGATTTTTACAATATCAATTTGTTGTGCCTCTTTCGTCAGGTTTGCAATCTATAAAGAAGATTCTTAATAAAATCAATGAGTATGGGCAGGCATCATTCCTTACAGTTCTAAAAACATTTGGCAAACGCAATGATTTTGTGCTTTCTTTCCCCGACGAAGGCTATACGCTTGCAATGGATTTCCCATTTACACGACGATTGCCCGAAATGTTCGATGAGCTTGATAAAATTGTGTTGGATTATGGTGGGAGGTTTTATTTAACAAAAGATGCGCATTTATCTCCCGATACATTCCGTCGCTCAAATCCCGAGATTGATAAATTCCTCGAAATTAAAGCAAAATATGACCCAAATAATAAATTTCAATCTTTACAGTCAAAAAGATTAGGATTCTGATGAAAAAAAATGTATTGATAATTGGTGGCACTTCCGATATTGGATTTGCAATTGCAAAGGAATTCGCGCAGCTTGGATTTGATATTACACTCGTTGGGCGCGATACCGAAAGGCTCAAAAGCAATGCAAGCGATTTGAGCATTCGCTATGGCGTTAATACTGATTATTATTATATAGACATTGAGCAACTGCAATCAATTGACGAATTCTTGAGCGATTATAATCAATCCCCCGACGGTATAGTGTTTGCAATCGGCTATTTAGGTAATCAAATTCAAGCACAAAATGATTTCGAGGAAGCAAAAAAATTGATAGATATAAATTTTACTAATGCAATGAAATTGCTAAATCATTTTGCAAATCAATTCGAGCAGAAGCAATCGGGCTTTATAATTGGTATAAGCTCAGTAGCAGGAGATAGAGGCCGCCAAAGCAATTATATTTATGGCGCAGCAAAAGCTGCTCTTTCTATATATCTATCAGGATTACGAAATCGTCTTGCAAGCAAAAATGTGCAGGTCATTACAGTTAAGCCGGGATTTGTCCATACAAAAATGACTGCAGGGCTTCCCCTTTCAAAACTTATGACTTCTGAACCCGAGGCAGTTGCTCGAGATGTCGTTAAAGCTTGGAAACATCATAAAGATGTAATTTATACAAAATCGATTTGGAAATGGATAATGTGCCTTATTAAATCATTGCCTGAAAAGATCTTTAAAAAAACAAATTTATAAAATCATTTATCATTAATTTTAAATTTATAATTATGAAGATAAATAATAATTTAAATCGATATATAGTATCATTCACATTAGTAATAACATTGTTATTCGCGTTTTCTTATACTTCATTCTCACAAAAAAATCAAAAATCCACACCAAAAAGTAAAAATCAAGAAACACAAGCTCAAAAATCTACGGATCAAGATGACAATATGCATTATAATCTTGGCGTAATTGCAGCAGAAAATAAAAATTTCCCTGATGCTCTAAAAGAATTTACTGCTGCTTTGGCAATTAATCCCAAAAATACTTTTGCTCTTTACGGCAAAGGTAGTGTCTATTATCAAATAAAGCAGCTTGATTCTGCAATTGTATATCTAAATAAGGTGCTTGCATTAAAGCCTGATGATGAACTTGCGCTTGGTTTGAGAGCTGCTTCGTATCAGCAACTCGAGAAATATCAACAAGCAATTGCCGATTATCATAAATTAATTAATCACGACACAACTAATCCTCATTATTTTCTTAATCTTGCGTATTGCTATCAAATGTCCAGCGACACAACACAAGCAATAAAATATTATAAAATTGCTGAAAGCAAAGGCGATACAACTATGGAGCTTTATTACAACTTGGCAAGCATTTATGCAAGCAAATTGAATTTTAAGCAATCGCTTGAGTATGTGGATAAAATATTAGCGAAAAATCCTGATTTTAGTGAAATTTATGACCTTCAATTGTATAATATTATGAAAATATATAATTGCGATAGCGCAATCCACCGCTATTCTGCTATTATCGATAAAATTGAACATAAAGCACGCAATCTACTCGAAATTGGTATTTGCAAGCTGGGCGAAAAAGAATATCCTACTGCAATTGCTTTATTTACAGAATCATACAAAATCGATAGCTTAGAGATCCTCAATCTATATTATCGTGGCTTTGTATATGCGCGTTTGGATAGCATAGACCAATGCATAGAGGATTTAGAAAAATTTATTGCATTATCTAAATCACAACCCAATTATAACGAATTCCAATTGAGCGCCCAAAAGCAATTGGATGTAATGTTGCAGAAAAAGAATTTAGGGCAATAATTTCACATATTTAGTATAACATTTATTTTTATTATTATATATTCACTCCTTCTAATTTTTTCTTATTTTTTTCCTCCTTTTTTCGTCTTATTAAATTTTATATTGGAAATAAATATTTCTAAATAATAATTGAATTTAATATAACGTACAAAATTATGCAGATTAAAGAAAATAGATGGTTGCTCATCGCAATTGTAATTGGCTCTTTTTTCAATAGTTTTATGTCATCATCGCTAAATATTGCAATGCCTGTGATTGATGCACAATTTCATATAGGTGTTGCGCAGGTTGCTTGGATTTCAAAGTCATTTCTTTTAGCTTCTGCAATTGGATTGCTACTTGGGGGATGGATCTCCGACCATTTCGGTAG
>JAGOIG010000005.1 GCA_017995735.1 Candidatus Kapaibacterium sp.
ATATCCTTTAAAGCTGCAAGAATTTTATCTTGAGTTACTCCTTCTTCATTAAGTATATCTTGTGCTGTACTTGGTATATTAGCAAGAGCAATAAGCAAATGCTCGACACTTATAAAATCATCCTTCATTAAATCAGCTTGTTTTTCTGCTGCATCAAGTACATTGGCTAAATGATTTGAAATGTATTGATTTGTGAAATTTGCACCCGATACTTTCGGCAATTTCTCAAGCATTCGATTTACTTCAACCTTGATTAGATTTAAATCAGCACCTATTTTTTTTATTATTTCTGTTGCAACACTTTCGTTATCCTGGATAAGTGCTGCAAGCAAATGTATAGGTTCAAGAGATTGATTGCCATAAGAACCTGCAATCTCCTGAGCATTTTTTATTGTTTCTTGCGATTTTAATGTTAATTTCTGAAAATTCATATTTAACTATTTTTAACATTTTATAATATAGACGAAATTGTAAATAAAAATAGTAAAAGTTATTTACGAAATTATTAGACTTAATAAGATAAAATAAATGGCTTTACTTAAACAATTATATTAATCTGATAGTAGCTTTTCATATTTCGGGGATAATTTCATATCAATAGCGAAAGTAGTGCCTTTACCAGGTGCGGTTTCTTTAACATAGATTTTTGAATTATGATAATCTTCAACAATTTTTTTAGCAAGACTTAGCCCCAACCCCCAACCTCGTTTTTTTGTAGAAAAGCCAGGAATAAATATGTTCCTTTTTACCTTATTTGTCATTCCTCTTCCATTATCTTTAACAAGTATACGAATCCTATTTCCAGGTCTTTCCTTGATTGAAACCTCAATCAATCCCTCATTTTGCTCAATTGCATCAGCTGCATTTTTGAATAGATTTTCAAATACCCAACTAAAAAGATCGGAATTTAAATCTACATAATAATTTTTACTAATATCTCGTTTAATAGTAACTTTATTCCCGAGATGAGGCAAACGCTTTTCGAAATATTTAGATACATCTTCAATCAATTCAGTAATATTTGTAGGTTTAAGCTCAGCTTTTGAACCGATTTTAGAAAATCGAGTTGCGACAATATTCAATCTATCGACATCAATTTCCATTTCATTTATGATCTCCAATATTTCTGGGTCAGTCGAACGATTTTTCAGAATTTCAAGCCAAGCAAGAAGCGATGATAATGGTGTGCCAAGCTGGTGAGCTGCTTCCTTTGCCATTCCAATCCAGACCATTGATTCCTCATTTCTTCGACTTGCTGAAAATGCAATGTAGCCAATTCCTACAAAAATTAAGATAATTATAAATGAGATTACAGGAAAAAGCCGAAATTTATCTACAAGAGGGGAATGGAAATAATAGAATTTCTGCAATACCTTGCCTGTGCTATCAACAATTATTATAGGGTCATATTTCGCTTTCATTTTCCATACCATATCTTGGTATGCTTTACGTTTATCAGGATATGAGAGATTTTTATCAATATTAATATTAGCAGAATATATGTCAAAATCTTCTAATGGCACATCATTGCTATCAGTTATAATTATAGGAAAATTGATTTGGGGAGTTATTTTTTCTAAAAAGAAACTAAAATCCTCAATATTTGCCGTTGGATCTGAATAATGTTGATATATATCGGTATAGAAATCCAATAATCCTTTTTCCCTTTCTATAATTTCCTGAACAAGAGAATCAGTATAAATAATTGATGTAATTACAAATATAAATGACAATACAATTAAAGCAACTTTAATGTACCATTTGGAAAATGGTGATATATTCGGATGAAATAGATGATTAAAATTTATAAAAGAAAATTGTTTCATTTGTTAAATGAATCTTGTAACTTGTTAAGTGGAATGACGATTTGTTCGCCTGTATTCATATTCTTAATTGATATTGTATTATTTGCAAATTCACTTTCCCCAATGATAGCGGTGAATTTTGCTTGTAATTTATTTGCTTCACGCATTTGGGATTTGATTGAGCGTTGTGCAAGCTCCATCACAACATTAAATCCATTTTCACGCAATATACTTGCTATTTTACGCGCATAGCTCAAATAATTAACATCTTGGAATATAACATAGTAATCAATTTTTGAAGGGAATTCAGGCACTAGATCTAGTTGCTCCAAAATTAATAACAATCTTTCAATTCCCATAGCAAAGCCAACCGCGGGAGCAGGTTTATCGCCCATTTGCGAAAAAAGCTCATCATATCTTCCCCCACCTGCAAATGAATCTTGCGAACCTAAAGCATTGCTTCTCAATTCAAAAACCGTATGGGAATAATAATCAAGTCCACGCACAAGTTGAGGATTTATTTCGAATTGGATTCCAGATAATTTCAATAATTCTAAAACTGTTTCAAAATGATCTTTACTTTCTTGGTCAAGATAATCAATAATCGAAGGTGAATTAACTATTACTTCTTGCTCATCAGGATCTTTTGAATCTAATATTCTCAAAGGATTAATTTGCAAACGTTGTTTGCTTTCGTTAGAGAGTTTTTCAATATTACTTTTAAAATAATCGATAAGTGCATTTCTATAATTTTGCCTACTTTGAGAATTGCCAAGCGAATTAATCAATAATTTATAATCTGTAATTCCAAAAGATTTAATAATATTTATTGCTAAATCAATAATTTCAACGTCAGCTTCAGGAAAAGGCGAGCCAACAAGTTCTGCGCCATATTGATGAAACTGCCGTAATCGACCTTTTTGGGGACGTTCATATCTGAAAAAAGGACCAAAATACCAAATCCGTAAAATATTATGAACAGATAATAAATTATTTTGAATTATAGAACGTACAATTGATGCAGTCATTTCAGGACGAAGAGTAATGGATTCGCCTCCCTTATCGAAAAATGTATACATTTCTTTATTGACAATATCGGTTTCTTCTCCAATACTGCGTTGAAATACTTCTGTTTTTTCAAAAATTGGCGTACGGTATTCTTCAAATCCAAATTTCTCGGATGTGCGTTTTAAAATATCATAAACATAATGCCACTGTTGAATTTGGTCGGGGAGAATATCACGAGTTCCCCGAATAGATTGTATTTTCACTATAATTTACCTTTGAATAATTAAGCCTTTGGATAATTTCTGAGTTGGAGTCTCCAGAACGTATCTATATGTCCCACTTGGAAATTCACTTGCATTTACATATATAGTATATTCCCCTTTATCTAAGTTATCATTTACCATAACCTTAATAGTTCTGCCTGTCAAATCTACAATTGAAAGCTTAGTCCAACCATTTTCTTTTAATGAAAATGTAATTTTACCTATACTAGTAATAGGATTAGGATTGCTCTCATTCAAATAAAGTTTTCCAAAGGGGTCAAATAATCGGGGACCACCTTGTCGGCAAAAACCTGTTAGAATAAATTTGCCATCTTCTGTTGAGATTTTCATTTTGCCTTTTCCAATTGGTGTTGCTTCGGATAATTTTAAAGTAGAAAGTGAATCATTGCCAAGTGCAATCAAAAAACGAATTTTTGTCAATATTGAATCTGCACCAAAGGTAGTGGGTAAATTAATTTTCATTATTCGATTCTCCCCATCGAACCAATTAGGATAATAATCTATGGGTTCAAGCAAAGTCGAGTTAAATGTCAAAAGAACTTGAATGCCCGAGACTTGAGGCCTAATACCATATTGAGATAAATTTTTAATATAAATCGGCAATTCAACAATATCGCTTGGTGCGCCCGTTATATTCCCTGCAACTACGGTTAAAGTATCAATCCGTGGCAATATACCCTCACCAAGCAATCCAACTTTTAAAGGTGATAAAGTGCCTGTATGCTCTATGGTCAATGTCCCATTATTTATTTCTATTGCAGATGGATTATAGCGAATTTTTACTCCAATAGTACCATTTGGAGGTAATACTTGATTTGTAATATCCTCTAAAATTGAAAAGTGCGTCGTATCGGGCTTTTGAATAGAAACTTTTGTAATTTGAACATCCGAAATGCTCTTATTAATAATAAGCATATCTATTACAGTGTCTTTGGTATCGCCCAGTTCAACTTGCCCAAAGTCAATTAAATTAGAATATGAATACAATCCTCTATCAATACCGACACCTGTAATTGGAGCTGAAAAATACCCCGATGGTGTTAAAATTTTGATTGAATCCGCTATAAATCCTGGAATATTTGGTTGAAAAACTGCTGATAACGAAAATGGTTTTAATGTATCTAAAATAAATGGTGTCTCGAAATTTTGTAATATCTTAAAATCACCTGATTGGTTGACAAGCTTTAATTCACGAATTTCAAAATTAAAATCGGTTTTATTAACAAGGAAATTATCAACTGTTGAATCGCGAGAATCATTAACAGGAGTTGCGGCAAATTCGATAGGTTTCAATTCTATTGCAATAGGTTTAATTCTAAATGGACAATCAGTAGTATCCATCTGCAAAGCACGTTGTTCAAGATTCCAAATTTTTGCTGTGAAATCCCATGAAGCTGTCAATATTCTTTTTGCATCGAAGTTGAATACCGCCGTTCGAATAGATTCAGTATGCTCCTGAATAATATGAGGTGGTACTTCATATCCAAAATTTGCATCCCATAATCGCACATTATCTTGGCCCGCAGAGAGAAATACCTCGCCAGTAGTTGGTCCATTATAAAACGATACAGAATTTATAACAATATTATCTTCAGGTTTTTCATTATGAGTAATAGAAAACAATGTATCATCTAAAGTCGCACTATAATTCCCTGTTGGAGCAGAAAAGACATAAACACGTTTTGAATGCAATGCTGTTATAGCAATTTTATTTCCCAAAGAATTATATGTGGCATGAATAACGTTGCCATATCCACCAATACGTGTGTCATATATCTGAACAGGTGTTGTTGTATTATTTTGCCAATCCCATACTCTTGCGACGCCATTATTTCCCGCTGTCAAAATAAATTTATCATCGGGACTGAATTCTGAATACCAGCAGACACCCCCATTATTATATGCAATTATATGTGCTTTCTGGCTCAAATCATTTGCATCCAATATATCAATATAGCCCGTACTGCAAGATATAACAATATATTTATCATTATGACTAAATCGTGCTGAATGTATATTTATATTTGGATAATTTTTACTATAAAGTTTTGTACCATTTGTTATATCCCATATAACAACATTCCCATCTTCGCCAGCTGAAACCGCTCTATCAGCTTTCGTATTGAAAATTGCATAATTTACGGGTTTTGAATGGCCAATTAAAGTATATATTTTTTTGCCTGTATTTGAATTCCAAACTACTACGGTTTTATCTGAGCTGGCAGTAATTGCAAGTGTTTCATCATTATTGAAAAAAGCCGAATTGACTTCTGCACTATGGGGCAAATCCATTGTTCTACCAACATTATTAGGCCAGAGTTGAACAATTCTCACCAGGCAGCTATCACTCACCACATCAGGTACAGTCCATTTATACACAAGATCAGTAAGATTTTTTGCAAGTGTATCCCATTTTTGCCCATTATTTATTGAATATTCCAATTGAACAACATCCGACGGTAAAAGTCCTGTCCATCGAATAGAAAACGTATCTTTTGGCACAAGTGTTGAACCGCATTCAGGTGTAAGCAATTTCACAGTTCTATCAACGGGTGGAGTATTTGGAAATCCACCTGTTATATATATTTCATTGCCGAGGCAAGCATCGGAAGTAATTTGCAATGTCGTAAATGTAATAGCTGAATCAGTAGGCTGGAAGCGTATTCTTAATATATGGGATTGATTTGCATCAAGTGTGATTGGTGTATTATTACCTTGAATAATTGTAAATCTTGGGTCTTGAATGTATAATTTTGTAATTGTAATCTTTGAATTGATTGCAGTTAAAACAATATCTAAATCTTTATATGAGCCTGGGATAACTGAACTAAATCCCAGAAACTTTGGATTCGATACTATTATTGGCTTTTGCATATTTATCACTTGATAAGTGAATTTAGATTGATAATTTTTGGAAGCTAAATTAATTTCTGCTTGGCGAATATCATTGCACGAAATTTCGTTTTCCCAACTTAATTCAGATGGTTTAAATCCCATAATTAAACTATAGAAATACTTAGTTAGTAAAGACAAATCTATTGTCTCATCAATATTATCAATATACCAACCACCTGATTGTAATACTATATCTTTCAAGTCATTTCCAATATAAGTACCAATCACACAAACAAATACCTTAATATCTTGTGTTGAAATTTCACTCATTACCCTTTGTTTATCAACAAGATAAGTTCCATCTGTAATCAGCAATAAATTACGAGGATATTTAGCAGTTTTTAATATCTGGCTTGCACCTGCAGGTTTATCAATAAATGCTTCATCAAGCATTGAACCTTCAGATGATGTTAAAGTTGATAGGGAATTAAGAATTTTATATTTTGAAAATGTAAGATCTTGATTTAAATAATTAATTGCGTCAAAAGATGTAAGAGCAAGTTCTATTTTATTTGAATCTATAATAGAAACAAATTTTTGAACGAAATCCTTGCCAATTTTAAATCTATTAATAGGCTGATCAATCCCTGGTTCAAGTCCTAAATCAAAAGAAATGTCAATTGAAACATTTGAAAGTAAATTCTGACTAGGATTTATATAATTTACATTATTTGGTACAATGCCATTATCGAGTACTACAAAATCACCTACACCGTAGCTTTGTAAAGGATAATCCACATCCTTATCAAAAACATATACTTCTGTCTTGACAGATGGATAGGCCGAAATATCATATTTATGCAATACAATACCTGATTGTGCAAATAAGCATTGAGAAAATGCACTTGCAATAATCAAATATAGAGCAAATTTTATAAATTCGGAAGATTTCATAATCATATTTCCACCCCAATTACAAAATTATTAATAAGTTTTTAAATAATCAAAAATTATACCATAAAAATAAGCAAAACATTATAAATTTAAATAAATTAGAATTGAAAAATTGCTTGAACAAATTATAATTTCACACCAAAGCTAAAATAGGGAGCGGGCTTACCCCACATCACTTGATTCCGAGTTGTGAAATAAAAACTTTCACCAATGCCTAAATTAATCGGACCAAATGGGGTATCAAACGAAATTTTCGAGCCAATACCCTCTCTCAATGTTGAGAATTTGATTGTTTCGGGAATTAGCCAAGTTCTGCCTACATTCATCTGTATTGTAAAATAAATTGAAAATAAGCTTTTTACAGGCAATTTATACCTGTATGATACAAATGTATTAAAAATTTGCCTGCCTGATTCTTCATCTTCTCGCATCCCATAAAAATTATCTTCTCCGCCAAGTAAGAACATCTCAGGATATGGAAGAGTCTTGTCGGCCGCTCCAATTTTAATACCAAAATTGAATGTATTCCTTTCATCAAAAGTTTGTATTCTCTGAATTTCAAAATAAATCTTTGAATAAGATATTTCAGAAGCAGGAATAAGATTGGTTTCAAGAAATGCATTTATTTTCATCCCTTCTGTTGGAAAATATATCTGATTTTCAGAATCATAAAGAAAATTCACTTTAAAAGTAGAAAGAAAATTATATTTTGGATTCTGAAATTCATTTGTAATAGTCCTTTGATTCTCAAATCGTGCTAAGAAATCTAATTTTCCAATTCTCTCAATTTGAGAACCAACAGAAAAGATTGCTCCATATCGCTCAATTTTGTTTTCACCATCCTGAATTCTATTAAATTCATTTTTGGTTTTGCTTATTTCGTTTCGATAAACAAATATGTTTTTTGAATCCCAATATGCATTTATTGATGAAGTTAATTGTGTGGAAAAAAAACGTGGATTTGAAATGTTAAATCCAGTCCGTAAATTTCTAAAACCACCTGTCACAAAAAACCCACCTTGCAGACCAATATTAAATATGTTCTGATTAAAAATATCAAGATTGCCCTGCAAATACCTTTCAATATCTGCTTTTGCCCCAATTTGGACAATATTATTGCCACGTTCAATAACTTTTATAACTAAATTTAAATTATGGCGCTCATTAATTTCGGGATATATATCAACATAAGTGAAATACCCTGTCGCATTTAAATTCTCCCAGCTCCTATAAGCATTAATTGCACTGAAAAAATCCATCTTTTTTATTAATAATTCTCGATTAATTAAAAAACGCGATGTATTATTATTTCCAATAATTATTATTGAATCTACAATTCCAGGATTAATATAAAGGCATATATTCCCATCATTTGTAATTTCAATTTCCTTAATTGTCAAATAAGAATAATTTAAATTTCTTGCTTTTTTTAAAATTGAATCTGAAATTTGCTCAATTAATTTTTGGGTTATCAATTTTGTTTCAAAAAGGTATGTCAGGGTATCAGCAATGGAATTAAAATTTGCAAAATTTGAATTTTCAATTTTTATCTTTTGCAATATGGGGACTTTTTTCGCAAATATCTTGAGAGTATCTCGGTAATTATTTATTTTTATTTCGGAATATAAATCTTTATCAATTGTATTATTGATTTTTTCGGTAAATGAATAATTATCCTGATTAAACCGATATTGATTTAATTGATCATTAAATATCTGCGTTAATCTTATCGAATCTTCTTCATTAAACCCATTGAGTACCACATAAGGTATGTTGATAATATTATTGAAAATTTCAAGATTTGTTTTTTTGAATTTTTCCCTTCTAATATTCAAAATTTTATCTTTTATGCTATCAATTTGCTCTTTCGTAGCAACCTCACCAAGGCTTACAAGCGAATCGATATGAGTATAATTCAAGTTTGACCATTCACCTAATTCGGGACGTATAACAAAATCGGCTTTTTTTAATTCATCATTAGAATATTTGATAATTTGGAGGCTTACAATTTGGTCAGCAACATTCCAAGGATTATTTAATTCATTTTTTTTATAAAGTGGCGACGTCACGTCACAAGCAATCACAATATCTGGTGAAAATTCATTGATAGCAACAGAAACAGGTATATTCGCCTTAATACCACCATCAACAAGCATATAATCATCAATTTGCACAGGAGTATGACGCAGCGGTATAGTGGCACTTGCTCTGACTGCGGTTGTAATATTTCCACTACGTAATGCAATAATATTCCCCGATACTATATCTGTAGCAACTGCTCTAAAAGGAATCTTCAAACTATCAAAATTTCCCGAAGATGGATATTTGGCATTTAAAAAATAACGATTCAAAATGGAATTAAATTGATTCGCAAATGATAACCCCTCAGGAAGTATCATTTCCCAATTTCTAAAATAAAGTTTAAGCATACTCCGCTCATTCAGCAATTTTCTATCATAAAGCAATTCTCTTCGATTTGGGTTTTCAATAAGTTCAAATACATTTTCCCAATCAGTTGTATCAAATATTTGAACTAAATCATCAGGTGAATAACCAACAGAATATAAACCACCAACAACAGCGCCAATACTTGTACCCACAATATAGTCAATTGGAATATTTGCTGCTTCGAGTTGTTTTAGAATACCAATAAGTGCAATGCCCCTTGCTCCTCCCCCGCTCAGCACCAATGCAATTTTCGGGCGATAAAAATTTATATTCGGTAAATACTGTGAATTGGAATCAGATTGAATAGAATTTTTATAGTGATTGAAGTTTTGAAATGAGCAATTTTGTGAATTTATTCTATAATCATAAGAATAGCCTGCATAATTCACAGTAAAAATTAACAGAATGATAAAAATCAGATTCCTACCTAATCTCAAAACCATCAAAGTCGTGATTGTAATCTAAATAAGTAAATTCTACACTTTGCACATATGAACGCGACGGTCCCTGCTGTAAAATTTTATGCATTTGTTCGATTGCATCCCTGCTGCCTTCAACAACTACTTGCACATTCCCATTCATTAAATTTTCGACATAACCTCTCAAATTGAGTCGCTTTGCATTTTGATATACAAAATATCGGAAACCTACACCTTGAACATAACCCGTTATTATAAATTCTGCTTTTGCTAGATCTTCCATATTCTAATCATTTGAAAAAACAATAGCTTTTGCAACATTAGTTGCAACTGATTTGTTAATTAATTTTTCTATCAAATATAATGCAAAATTAAGTGCAGTACCTGCTCCTCGACTTGTGATAATTCCCCGGTCTTCAACGACTTTGTCTGTTGAATAATTATAAATATCCAAAATATCTTTTACATCGGGATGCGAAGTTAATTTTTGGTTTTGTGGCAATATTCCAAAATAATGCAAGACAAGTGGTCCGGCACATATTGCTCCTATGAATTTTGATTTGTTATAATGATTCTTTAAAATGTCCCCTACTTTTTGAATTTTTATAAGATTCTCAACACCTTTAGAACCGCCGGGCACATAAACTAAATCATACAAATCGGTTTCATCAATTTCATCAATTAAAATATCGGGAATAATTTTGGTTTTTCTTGCAGCTGTGATTTCGCTACTTTCCCCTGCAAGGGTTACTTCAATTCCTGCACGGCGAAGCAAATCAATAACCGTTATTGCCTCCATTTCCTCGCTACCCTGAGATAAAAATACAAGTACTCCTTTCATAATATTATTATTTTTTTCAAAATTAAAAAATTATAATGTGGTTAAAATGCTTTGAAGAAAATTTCAATTAAATTTTTGCTTACGAAAAGCCGAGATATTCATCGAATTCAATATCGTCAAGATTCTCATCAATTTGCAAAGGTTGCTCTTCTTCTTTTGGCTCTAAAATGCGATGTTGGTCCGCAAACACTTTAATTTCTTCAAGGGTAAATGTCTTTTGTTTATGAAAATCTTCGCTAATAAAGAAGCAAGTATTTTTAAAAATATCGAACTTAACAAATTTAAATATACCATCTTCAAGTTCCAACACAGAGCCTATCTTAGGATATTTCTCAGCCTCTTGAAGGTAATAATCATATTCAAAAAGTAGGCAACACTTCAATCTTCCACAATATCCTGTTAATTTGCTAACATTTGTTGATAGTTGCTGAATTTTTATGTGCTCGATAGTAATAGTTTTCATTTCATTTAAAAAACTTTTACAGCATATTGATAAGCCACAAATGCCAACACCACTGCAAAATCTTTTTGCATGTTCACGATTTGTAATCTGTCGTAATTCAATTCTTGTTTTAAAAATTTTAGCTAATTCCTTAACAAGTTCTCTGAAATCTACTCTTTGGGGTGATAAGAAAAAAATAGTGAGCCTATGCCTGTCGAATTGCCATTCTGCATTTGTGATTTTCATATCGATATTATATTTTTTCACAAGGTCCCTGACAATTCCTAAAACTTCTTGCTGATCATTAATATTTTGCTCATATCGCTCTATTTCTTTTGCACTTGCTATATGCTTAACAGAATGCACAACAGGATTATAGGGTTTTAGATGAATTTCAAATTTTCGATAAGGAGCAATACCAACGCTTGAAACCTTTCCCAAATCGATTCCATTTTCTGTCTCGACAAGGACATAATCACCAAACTTGACTTTCCACCCAAGTGGATTATAATATATTTCTTTACGGTTATTCTGAAAGCATATTTCGACAGTATTTGACGGAGTGAGTTGGTCCGCTTTATTTTCTAATTGGATACATATATGTTGCCTCTCAGTAAAAGCTCTTGCTTCATTTTCTGTGCAATTAGATTGATTCTCTATCTGCTCAATAACTTCACAAGCTTTGTTCTCATCTATATTATTTTCTGTATCATTATTGCTTTCGGTTTCTTTTGGATATATATTATGTTCATTATTTATTATAATTTCACTATTAAATTGCATAAAAACAAATATTATTATTTGCTTAAACTAATTATTCTTATAAACAATTTGTCTTAACGACAAAAATAAATTTACTAAAATAATTTGGATATTTACATTTTTTTTAATTAATATTAATGAATACTCAATTTTCGAAAATGCTTTTAAAAAATCATAGTCTTTAAAATTATGCACAAAGCTTTTTAATACATCAATTTGGTCACTATTTATAATTTTTTGATTATTAGGGTTCAAAGACAAATTAAATGCATCACGCAACCAACTTTGGAAAAGCAATAATCCATTTACAATGCTTTTCTGGTCTGCTTCTTTTATAATTTTTTCGATTTTTTTTAAAAAATCAATTCTATAGTTCCTTTTTTTCAAAATAGTTCTAAAAATCTCAACAAATTCAAGTCGAATATCAGTAAATCCATTTTCGATATATTGTAAGGCTGTTGAATAGGATCCATTAGCTAATGTAGCTATTATTCGGGCAGTGTTATCTTCAATTGTAAAATTTTGTAAAATTCTTTGATAGATCTCGCGATAAGTAAGGGGTTGAAAATATATTTGTTGAGTGCGAGATAAAATTGTTGAAAGCAGAACTTCTTTTCGGGATGTTGTAAGAATTATAACAATATTTGGATCTGATTCTTCTAATGTTTTTAGAAGTGAATTGCTCGCTTCGGGAGTCATTTCTTCAGCATTCAGAATGATTACAACTTGTTTACCTGCCACCCCTGAGCGCAAAGAGATTTTTCTTTTTAAATCACGTATTTGGTCAATTTTTATGGAATTAGCGGACGGTAATTGAATCCTATGATAAGGGTTTTCTGCAAGTAATTGAATTTGATTTTGGATATCAATTACTTGTTCATCAGAAAATCTAGAAATATAGTCATCTGCTTTTGAATCGCCATTTTTGGGTGTGGGTAGAGAAAAAATCAAATGCAAATTTGAATGCGAAAGCATTTGAAATTGCTTACAAGATTGACAATTATCGCATGCCGAAATTGAATTTCCATTAATAACTGGGTTAAGACAATTTAGAACTTTTGCTAATTCGATAGCAGTAGCAACTTTACCCACACCTTCATTTCCATAGAATAAATAAGAATTATGAATTCGATTTTTAATTATAGAATTTTGAAGAACTTGCTTTTGATTTACTTGCCCTATTATTGAATCCCAACTCAATTTTGTAAATATTTTTGTTAATAAAATTTATTATTTAATAAAACCTAAAAAAAAACGTCAATTATTTTTTAATATTTTATTATTTTCAAAAATAAGACTTTATTTAAAGATGGCAAAAAAGACAACTACTTCAAAAAATACTACAGCAATAGACGAAATTACTAAGTCAATTGATTATTCGAAGTACGAAACCGTAATCGAGGTCAAATCAAATAATCGACAAGTCCTAATATCTTCAAGCAATTCAGATGAAGAGTTTCATAAAATTTTTAATATAAGCGACGAAAAACTTTTAGAAGCTTTTCGTTTAATAATAACAGCACGGATGGTAGATGAAAAGCACTTAAATTATTTAAAACAAGGAAAATCTTTTTTCCACATCGGGGGAAGCGGTCACGAAGCAACTCAAGTGGCGATAGGTATGCATATTAATCCAACGGAAGATTGGTCTTGGACATATTATAGGGATTTAGCATACTCCTTGACTTTAGGATTGACATTGCAGGAATATTTTTTGCAGGCTTTTGGGAAACCTGAGGACCCCGCAGCAGGTGGGAGACAGATGCCAGGGCATTATGGACATTTAAAATTAAATATGCCAACTCAATCCTCACCAACGGGCACTCAGTATTTAAATGCCGTTGGCACAGCAATAGCTTCAAAAAAATTAAATGACAAGGCAATTGTTTATGTTTCATCGGGGGAGGGTACAACCTCCCAGGGCGAATTTTATGAAGCGGTCAATTGGGCAACCCGCGATAAATTACCTGTCTTATTCCATATTCAAGATAATGGCTATGCAATATCTGTCTCAAGGGAATTTCAATCTATGGGAGCGGATGTTACTCATTCATTTAGTGCGTATGAAAATTTATTGATGCTTACATTTGATGGTTCTGATTTTTTAGCTTCTTATTATGCAGCAATGCGAGCTGAAGAATATTTGAGGCAAGGGAATGGTCCAGTTCTATTGCATTCATTAGTCGAGCGCCTTTTACCACATTCATCGAGTGATGACCAAAAAAAATATAGGCCAAAAGAGGAACTCGAAAGAGGCCGATTATATAAAGATCCAATTATAAATTTAGAAAATTATCTTTTAAAACATCAAATTTTGGATAATTCACAAGTATCAGATATAAAAGAAGAAATTAGAAAGGAAATTGAAAAGGCAGCCGAGTGGGCACTTTCTAGACCAAATGCTGATCCAAAAGAATCAACAGCTTGTGTGTTTGCCCCTTTAGAAACCCGTGATTTGCCTTATTCAGAATACACTCCACAAGATACAGACCATAAAATTGTTATGGTTGATGCAATAAATCACGCATTAAAAGAAGAAATGCAACGGAACCCGAAAATGCTAATTTATGGAGAGGATGTTGCGGACCCAAAAGGTGGTGTATTTACTGCAACTCGGGGTTTGACAAATGAATTTGGAAAAGATAGAGTCTTCAATTCGCCACTTGCAGAAGCTTCAATTATTGGCACTGCAATAGGACTTGCTGTTAGAGGGTTCAAGCCTGTTGTCGAAATACAATTTGGAGATTATATCTGG
The DNA here is from genome assembly GCA_017995735.1 of Candidatus Kapaibacterium sp. Classification (GTDB taxonomy): domain Bacteria; phylum Bacteroidota; class Ignavibacteria; order Kapaibacteriales; family UBA2268; genus UBA2268. The sequence goes on from JAGOIG010000005.1 coordinate 14,554, forward strand.
CCCGCATTTATGCAATTGCGGGACGAACTTGCAACTTTACGCTATCGTTCTAATGGCAATTTTTCTGCACCGGCGGTTGTTCGCGTTGCTGTTGGTGGGTTTATTCACGGTGGATTATATCATTCGCAGAATATCGAAGCATTTTTTGCACATATCCCGGGTTTATTAATTGCATATCCATCAAGTGCAGCAGAGGCAAAGGGATTACTTAAAACTGCATGCAGGCTACAAGACCCTGTAATATTTCTTGAGCATAAAGGATTGTATCGCTTGCCTTTTTCTTCGACTTATGAACCTGATGAAAATTTTTTACTACCGTTTGGCAAGGGGAGAATCGTCCGCCAAGGGAGTGATGCAACCATTGTGAGCTATGGCTTAACTCTCAAAGATTCAATAAATGCAGCTAAGAAATTCCAAAAAGATACAGGATTTTCAATAGAAGTCATAGATTTGAGAACAATCCTACCTTGGGATAAAGAAATAGTCATTAATTCTGTAAAAAAAACAAATCGTCTTTTAATTTGTCATGAGGATATGCACACATTAGGATTTGGAGCTGAGATTGCCGCCACTATATCCCGAGAAGCATTTGAATATTTGGATGCCCCTGTGGAACGTTGCGCATCAAAAGACAGTCATATACCTTATGCTCCTGAGTATGAGAACGACGTACTTGTCACTGAAGATCAAATATATAATGCTCTACAAAAATTAATGGATTATTAGTTTTATAAAAATCAATCATAAAAAACCTAAATTTTATCTAGAAAATAAAATTAAGTTAATCATTTACACATTTTAATTTTTCTTATATATATTAATATAAATATGAAAAGTTTTTTTTGTATTTTGCATTTAGTGATTTAGCAATAAGGTTAATAATGAAAAAGGTTTTTTTTCTTGTTGTTTTATTATTTGCGAGTTTATCTTTATACGCACAAGATACACTACGATATTGGACATCATCTGATCAAATCAGCTATTTTAATACAGAACAAATAAAACCAGATTGGCAATTCCAAAGATTTGAAATAAGTAAACCCATTTTAATCAATTCATTTATCATTTACTTGTTTGGTAGCGGCTCAGAAGTGGAAGTAAAATTGCTTGGAAATGAAGGCGGCTCAGCGCTTCCCGCATTATTTGTTTATACTGGTCAGGATGTACTGGCAACAGCAAATTACACATTCCCAGGTTCTGAAACTCCCGTAGGTGTGGTTTTTAATTTGCAAAATCCAGTTTATTTTTATGGGCATCAATTATTTATTGCAGTAAACATAAAGAACTCACTAAAATGTTACATTGCTACTAATCAAACTCAATATAATCCAACGTGTCAACCTGGCCAAGGGCTTGCAGATTATTATTATCAATATTTTGTGAATACAGATTCTACGGAGTATTTATGGACTTATGCCAAATATTCATTTTTTGCAGATTTAGTTTATACTTCTATTCCCGATAATCCAGGAGGGAAATACTTTCGTGACTATACAGGAACCCTGGGAATATCTTTCAATCTTCCGGGTAATAGTATTGCCTGTGCTGATTTTAATAAAGATGGGTATCAAGATTTCCTTATATCAGGGAGATTGTATGCAAGCTCTGATGGAACTGGCTTGCAAGATATGACTAATAAATTAGGCTTGGAAGGGAACCCATCAGCAAATTCATTTGTAGATATTGATAACGATGGAGATCTAGATATTCTCTTTCTTTTTTCCAGCAAAGATGCTTCTACCTCAAATGTATTATATATAAATGATGGCAGTGGGAATTTAACAAAGAAAGAATTAGCAATGACTAAATTTACGAATGTTTCAGGCTTTAGCTTTACTGATGCAAATTATGATGGCTTTCCTGATTTTTTTGTTGCTCAATCTGTTACAGCAACCGATCCACCAACAGTATTATCTAACTACTTCTTTAAGAATAATGGGAATTATATGTTTATGAATCAAAGTCTGGTTTGCAAAACTAACCCCGCGCGAGCAAGCACAGCCTGCCAATTTGTAGATTATAATAATGATGGATTACAGGATCTATATGTGACAAATGGATATTTTCAATCGGATGAATTATGGGAAAATCAAGGATTGTTTAATTTTGTTGATGTAGCTGATTCTAAAAAAATTGACAGAAATCAAGTTGGAAATCAAAAGGTTTCTGATTACGGAACGGGGTGCGATTGGTATGATTACGACAATGACGGTAATCAAGATTTGTACTTGCCAAATTTATGTTATGCAAATTGGCTACCTCAAGGTCATCATGCTTCAACTATTTACAATAATGTTAAGGCAACTCTCTATGATACTTACAACTTATCAACAGGATTAACAGGTCTTGGAATTGATTTTGAAGAAACGTATTGCGGCGGAGCGTGGGGCGATATGGATAATGATGGGCTTGCTGATTTGTTTATACCTGCATCTACCACTTGCAGATATTCGAAAATGTTTCATCAATTACCTAACAACAATTTTGAAAACATATCGTATGATTGCGGCCTGGATAAAATTACTTGCGAAAACGATGCTTTATGGGTGGATTTTGATAATGATGGAATGCTAGATTTAGTTCTTTCACAAGATAACAATTTTAAAATTTATAAAAACTATATAAAAAATTCAAATAATTGGATTGAACTTGATTTAGTTGGGAAAGAATGCAATAAATTTGCAATTGGTTCAAAAGTGAAAGTTTATACAACTGATGGCAAAATGTTAACCCAAGAAGTAATGGTAGGGCATGGTCGGTGCATGCAAAAACCTTATCGTTTACATTTTGGATTAGGCACCTCTTCCTCTATAGACCGAGTTGAAATTCTCTGGAATCATTCATCATCTTGGGAAATTTTTAAGAACATTGAAATTAATAAAATCACACAAATTACTCAGATTGGAACTTCTGTTGAAAATAATGAAATCCTGAATGAATTTATCGAAATTTATCCTAACCCTGTCGTTTTGGGAAAATTTACAATAGAAATTGCTTTAAATAAATCAGGATTTGCTCAGGTGCAATTGTTTGATTTGCAAGGTAATTTGATTAAGGATTTCGCAAATAAATATTATGAAACGGGAGCAAATTATATTGAATGCAAAATTGATAATATCGCAAATGGTGCCTATTTCATTGCTCTTACAACAGACAAAAATAGATTAGTAAAGCCAATAATTATTTCTCGCTAATTATATCAATTTATTTAGCAGGTTTTTCAGGCTTCAATTGAGGGAAAAATATAACGTCCCTTATTGAAGTCTGACCTGTTAAAAGCATAACAAGTCTATCTATGCCAATGCCAAGCCCTGCTGTTGGAGGCAAACCAATCTCAAGCGAGTGAAGGAAATCTTCATCCAATACCATTGCTTCTTCATCACCTTTAGCACGTTCCAAAGCTTGTTGCTCCAATCGAGCACGTTGGTCGCGTGGATCATTTAATTCAGTAAATGCGTTTGCAACTTCAAATCCATTAATAAATAATTCGAACCTTTCAACTAATCCATTTTGAGTGCGATGCTTTTTTGCAAGTGGAGATATTTCAATAGGATAATCCATAACAAATGTAGGGTGAATTAAATTAGGTTGAACAAGCTCGCTAAATATTTCATCAATAACCTTTGAATACGGTGCATTTGGTGGCAAATCTATATTATGTTCATCAGCAATTTTGAGCAAATCCAGAAGGGTCGCCCCAAATATATCTTTGCCTATATACTTTTTGAATAGATCGAACATTCTTTCTCTTTTGAATGGCTTTTGCAAGCTTATTTCATTGCTATCATATTCGATATTAACTGTTCCCAGCACATCATTTGCAATTGTATAAATTAAATCCTCGGTCATTTCCATCATCCATTCATAATCTTTATAGGCAACGTAGATTTCCATAGCTGTAAATTCAGGATTATGCATTTTGTCCATTCCTTCATTTCGAAAATTTTTGCTTATTTCATAAACACCCTCATAACCACCAACAATCAATCTTTTCAGATATAGCTCATCTGCGATTCGGAGATACAAATCAATATCAAGCGCATTATGATGAGTAATAAAGGGACGGGCTGACGCTCCGCCATAAATCGGTTGCAAAATTGGAGTTTCGACTTCGAGCCAACCTTTTTCATCAAAATATCGTCGCATTCGCGAAATAATTTTTGAACGTTTTATAAATACATCGCGAATTGAATAATTCACAATTAAATCTGTATAACGCTGGCGATAACGAAGTTCCTTATCAGTAAATGGATCGTGAATAATTTTATTTCCTTCTTCATCGATTTCTTCTTTTGGAATGGGCAACGGCGTAATTGATTTGCAAAGCAATTGCAGTTCCTTTGTATGAACAGTGATTTCACCCGTCTTTGTTCGAAATACAAATCCTTTTACACCAATTATATCTCCAATATCGAGATATTTCAAATTATCATAGAAATCAGCAATATCATCTTTTCTAATATAGACTTGAATTTTCCCCGTCTGGTCAAGTATATGACAAAACGTTGCTTTGCCCATTCGCCTAATTGCCATAATACGCCCTGCAATTGAAACATTAGATAATTTCTCAGGATTATCATCGGAAAAATTATTCAAAATCTCAATTGCATTATGAGTTTTATCAAAAGAGTATGGGTAAGCATTTATACCAGCTTGTTCAAGTAAATCGAGTTCTTCCAGACGGCGCAATTCTTGTTCGGTTCTTTCCATTTTTTTGAATTATATAAATTTTCAAAATTAAATATTTATTAGAGATTAATTAATTTCTGGAAAGAATTAAAGGCATCGTCAAATGTAATTAAATCCAAATTATCTTTATCGATTATATTATTATAATGAGGTGTTAATATTATATTTTTATTATTCATAGGTCCCCAGCGTTTGGCACTCATTGGCAAAGAATTAGGATAGAATCCTAATATTTTCTTATCAAAAGCCGCAGCAATATGAATTACACCCGTCGAATTACTTATTAATGTATCGCATTTGGAAATAAGAGCTATTGTATCGTCAAGGGAGAGATTGCCACATAAATTTATAGAGTTTTTCAAATTTTTTTCTACTGTATTACATAAATCTTCTTCCTCATCAGTTCCTGTGATGATAATAAATAAATTATAATTTATTTCTATCATCTGAGCTAATTTGGCAAAATTTTCTGCACTCCAACAAGGAGCTGATTTTCCTCCCCCAGGGTGAATTATAATGAATTTTTCAATATTTTTATTTTTAAGAATATGATTTATTTTTTCCAGAGAATTGTTATCTACTTTTGGAGGAATTAATTCAACATTATATTTTTCTCCTGTAATATCCGATATCAGGTCAAGATTGAATTCTGCCTCATTCTTTTCTGCATATTTTCTATGTTCATAAACACGATGATTTAAAAAAAATGAATACCAACGATAACCGCTTCCCACACGCAATGGAATTTTATTTTTATAAGCTGAAAATATTTCATTTTTGACAGGATGCGGGAAAAAAACTACATCAAACTTGTTTATTTTAAAAATATTATGAAATGAATTATTATCTATCAAAAAATAATCAGAAATTTCGTCTACACCCTTGAAAACGGGCTCAGTATATTTTCTAGAAATTAAATATAAATCTGCACTTGGATTAATCAAATGCAACACACGAAACATTGGAAGTGTTAAAATCATATCCCCTATTCTATCAGTTCTGACAATGGCAATTTTTCGTGCTTGATAAAGCAATTGTTTATGATTAAGCATTTGTTAAAATTTAATAATTCATTAAATTAGTAATTTTATAAATAATATTATGCCAATTATTCGTTCAATATCAGGTTTGAGGGCAACAATTAGCGATGGTTGTTTAAGCCAAAAACTAGTTAAAAATTATATTTATGCTTTAGCAAATTGCATATCAAGGGGGCAAATTGTACTTGGTCGTGATGGAAGACAATCCGGGGAATGGATTGAAGATGAAATTATTAATCTCTTGATAGATTTGGGTTGGGATATAATTTCACTTGGAATTGTACCAACTCCAACTGTTCAATTAATTACCGAATCAAGTAAAGCGTCAGCGGGAATTGTAATAACAGCATCACACAATCCTGCTGATTGGAATGGATTAAAATTCATTAACAATGGAGGAACATTTTTCGATAAAAAGCAAAATGAAAAGCTATGGTATTATGTTGATAATGGATATGATCCTGAAACTTTGTATATAACAAATCGCGTTTCAGATCAAAAAGGTAAAGTTATTATAAAAAATGATGCAATAGATTTCCATATTGATAAAATAATGGAATTGCCATTTTGGGAATCAATAAAAAATTCTTCTTTAATAGCAGCAGTCGATGCAGTAAATGCTTCAGGATCACATGCAATTCCAATGTTGCTTGAAAGATTAGGATGTAGTGTCGATAAATTATATTGTGATAGAAGTGGCGATTTTCCACATATTCCTGAACCATTACCTGCAAATTTAATTGATCTATGCAATGCAGTTCGCAAGTCAAATTCACAAATAGGAATTGCAGTAGACCCTGATGCTGATAGACTTGTACTTATTGATGAGAATGGTATTCCAATTGGAGAAGAAAATACTATTGTGCTTGCAGTTTGGTCAGTATTAGAGCTATCACCAAATCCATCGGAAATATCTATTGTTGTAAATCATTCTACAACTCAATCAGTTGAGGATATTGCATCAAGATACGGTGCAAAAGTGTACCGTTCACCTGTTGGGGAACTTAATGTTGTAAACAAGATGCAAGATACGGGAGCTAGCATTGGTGGAGAGGGAAGTGGTGGTGTGATTTATGCACATTTACATTATGGCAGGGATTCACTTATAGGCACTTCACTTGTGCTTGCTTTAATGTGGAAATTAAATAAAAAATTAAGTGAATTAAAAGCAATGTTACCAAAATATGCAATGGTTAAAACAAAGATGCAATTAGAGGGAGATTTTGAACAAATTTTCGGACAAATTCGTTTAAATTATAAAAATTATAAAATAAATAATGAGGATGGATTAAAGATTTTTCTAGATAATTCGTGGATACAAATTCGAAAATCCAATACTGAACCTATTATTCGAATAATTGCTGAAGCAAAAGATGAAACTTCAGCTAATAATTTGATTAATGAAATTAAAAATATTATAAAAAAATTTAAAAATTGTTAAAAAAAGTGTAACTTTTTGCGTTTTCGATTGTCTTATAGTAAAGTATGAATGCAAATTTTGAAAATATAAGTGATGAGGAACTCATAAAGTTGTTCAAAGAAAAGAGCAATGCGAGTATTCAAGCTTTTGAGACTTTGTATAGTCGATATTCTCCATCTTTGTATTTATATTTTTATAAATTTTTAAAGGATAGTTTTTTTATAAAAGATTTATATCAGGATTTGTTTTTGAAAATATATGAGCTCGGAGTTGAAGGGAAATTGGACAATATTGATAATTTCAAAGGATACTTATATAGGATGGCGCATAATCTAGCATTGAACAAGCTCAAAAATGATGAGAAGCAAAGAAATTATATTGATTCTTATAAAGATTCAAGTGAAGAAACTGATTCTATAAGTGAGAGCAATAGAGAAGATACCATCAAAAATTTACAGGATGCGCTTGAGCAACTGCCGCCACAATTGAAAGAAATTTTAATCCTGCGAGAGTATAATCATTTAAGTTATTTGGAAATCGCTAAAATCACAGACGAAACAATGGAAAATGTTAAAATAAGAATCTTTAGAGCAAAGAAAAAACTAAAACAAATAATGACAAATAAATCAAAAAAAATTAGAAAAATGGTGTAGATATGGAAATATATGAATTGAATGAAGATGAGAAGCTAATACTGGAATTGCTTGAAGGCAATCTTGACGAGGAATCCCGTCAGGTTGCATTTCAGAAACTTGCTTATAATCCAAATTTGCAAGAGGATTTCCTCGATTATATTAGCATTAATAAGGCAATCGATGTTGATGCAAGCCAAGTGACTGTACCTATTGAATATACAAATAAAATATTTGCAAAAGCTGAAACTATGCAACCCTTACCTGGAAAATTTCTTGAATCTCTAAAACACACTGTAATGACAGGTATTTTTGCTTTGCTTATGCTTTTACCTCTATTTTTGGGATTTAATAATGGGAAACAAAATAGTCAATCTGATTATAAACACTCAAAATCACCACAGCAAATTAGTTCTCTGAATAATATTTCAACAAATCAAAATAAAATTACAAATAATTTTGAAAATGATGAACAAAAGAAAATTGGAAATAAAGAATATAGTAGAAAGAATTTGAATTCTATCACACAAAAGCCTATTTTAAAGAATTTAACAGCTAAGCCCATCATTGCCAATCAAGTTGTAAATCTGAATTCTTTACCCAATACTCCAATTTCTGTTGAAAGAGTAATCCCACAAACGGTAAATACAGAACTTTCAATAAATAATAATCTACAGGATATTGCATTTGCAAATATGGATAATTTGCAGCAAGTGAGCTTTCAAATTAAAAGAAATCAAGAAATTGGAAATATCAATTCTAATAAATTTGATTTGCAAAATTTCAAAGTATCGAAGCGCGATTTACCACCTGTTTTAATACAGTACCATATAAATTCAGCAATTACAAATCCTGTCAAAAATATGCAAAAAAACTCGTCAATATTTGGAAATTATTGTGTTTCTGTATTTTTGGAAACATTTCCAAATATTAGTTTTGGTGCAGAATTTGGGAATGAACCTTTTTCGCAAATATATTTAAATAGTGCAAATTCAACAGAATATACTCAAACTCCAAATGTAACATATTTTGGAGTTGCTGCAAGGTATGATGCAAATCAATGGAAGATATTGAATATTCATCCCGTTGCTCAACTATTTGCAGGTGGTTCATCGCTCGGACCATTAACTCGATTGAATATGCAGTTAGAATACAACGGCATTAAATATTTGGGTATTTATTGTGGTATTGAGGGAGGATTTCTCCTATATTCGGACCAGGGCAAATGGTTATCATCAAAGAAAGTTGGCGCTATTTTCGGCGCGAATTTTAAATTTTAATTTCTTGTAGAATTTTTTCAAATTCTTTAAGAGACGCTCCAATTACTTGGTCTATATTATAATATCTATATTGAGCTAAGCGGCCTATAAATCTCACATTTTGTAAAGATTGTGCTTTTCTGACATAATTTTCAAAAGCATTTTGATTTCCTTCTTTCGGAATTGGATAATATCTTTCGTTCTTCCCTATTTCAAATACTTCCGGATACTCAATAGAAATTGTTGTTGAATTTGATTTTTCGTTAAGGAAATATTTATATTCAGTAATACGGGTAAAATCATAATTATTTGGATAATTAATAATAGCAAGAGGCTGATATTGTTCAATGCTTAAATTTTTATTTGCAAATCGCAAGCTCCGATAAGGCAACTCACCATATTCATAATCAAAAAATTCATCAATAGCACCCGTATAAATTAGATTATCATACTGTGTGTTATGTAATATATCTTTGTAGTCTGTATTTAATCGCAATTCAATATTTGGATTATCAAGCATTCGCTCAAAGATTTTGGTATAACCCTCAGCGGGGATAGCCTGGTATTTATCTTGGAAATAACGATCATCTCGATTCAGCAAAATTGGGACACGATTTGCAACGGAAGGATCAAGTTCCTCAGGTTTAATACCCCACTGCTTTAAATTATAGCCAAGAAATACGTTTTTATAGATATAATCAGCAAGCAATTTCAAATCATTATCATTGGATTGCAGAAGATTAAAAATTGGAATTTTTGAACCAAATTGATAATTTTCGAGCAATTTCTTCTCAATTTTTTGGGCATAATTTGATGGAAAAAGCTGATAAAGCGAGTTAAAATTAAATGGAATTGGCACAAGCTCTCCATCAATCGATGCAAGCACTTTATGAAAATAATAGTGCCAATCAGTAAATTGCGAAATATAATCCCAAATTTTTTTAGAATTAGTATGGAAAATATGGGGACCATATTTTTGAATTGTAATAGCAAATTCATTTTGATAATCATAGCAATTACCACCAATATGGCTGCGTCTATCAATCAAAAGGATATTTTTATGTAAATTATTTGTAAGGCGTTCTGCTAAAACTGATCCTGCAAAGCCTGCCCCGACAATAAGATAATCATATTTCATTTTTTTAATAACATTTTAATTTCTGAAACTGTAATTGTTTTAAATATGAAATTAAGCAAAATGAATAAACCAATTGACAATAAAATTGATACAATTGCTTGATATATATTAGATTGCAAGAAAAAGAACGGTATAGTAGCAATTGCTGCAATAATGAAGTATTTGAGAAAATCGAGAAGCAATATTGTGTGAAATTCTTTATAGAAAAGAATGCTGACAACGATTAATACAGCGAATTCGCACAGAACAGAAGAAATTGCCACTCCATTTTCACTAAATATGGGTACTAATATAATATTTGCAGTAATTCCTACAATTAAACCCGCCAAATTTGAAAAGAAAACCTGTCGCTCTTTATCCCAGGCAATTAATGGAGAATATAATGTTAAAGTATAGAAGACTATTAAATTTGAAATCATTAGAATTCTTATTACACTAATACTACTTATATATTTTTCACCAAAAAGCATAGCAATATATTCTGCGAATACAAAAATAAAGAGCGAAACATAAGTGCCAACCGCAAAATTTAATCGAGAAAAATTTTTGACTATTTTTAATCTATCGGGTTTTGTCTTTTTCTCGGGAAATATTGGAAAGAATACATTTTGCAAAATTGTGGATGCTAACATAGCAACTTGCAGAATATTATATCCTGCTGTAAAAATGCCAACTTCATAATTTGATTTTTCCAATCTCAATAGAATCATACCAATATTATCATAAATTGCAACAAACGCAAGAGATAAAAGAATTGGAGTTGAACTTTTCAGAAGCTTTTTCCATAATTCTAAATCAAATTCTAATGAAATTTTTCCATACTGATGAGAATAATAAAATAAAAGCCATAACATATTTATTAAAGAGCTTGCAACAATGATTACAATAGCAATAAGAGTATCTCCGGGATTTTTTATCAAAAGGAATATACCGCAAAAATTAAGCACATTTACAATAATTGAGCGCATAGCAAAAACTTCCATACGCTGAAGTCCTTGAAATGTCCAATTCAGAAGCAATGAATTCGAAAAGATATTTACACCCATTATCATTATTGCGATCTTTTCATTAATTGGAAAATCCATTAAGGCGATAAAAAATAACAGAAGAAAATATACCAAAAGAGAAGAAAACAACCTGATTGTGAATATATTATTTACAATTGGCTTTATATTTGATTTGTCTTTAGCAATTTCACGCGTCCCAATGGAATCAAGTCCGAGTGCAGCAATGATAAGAAATATGGCGATAACATATTTTGAAAATCCTATCATTCCAAAGCCTGATGGAGATAGAATACGTGCAAGATAGAGTGTATAAATAAATGTCAAGATACGGCTTACAGCTTCGGCTACTGTAAGGCTAAATATATTTTTGATGACTACTTTGGTATTAGCCATTAAAATTCCTTACGGAGTAAATCATTCAGAGTAATTTTGGAAGTCGTCTTATCATCTTTATACTTTATAATTAATGGTGTATAAAGAGAAAGCTTATTTTCAATTGCAAATTCTGTATTAATACCACGTGAGCCTGAAATAACCACAGCATTTTCGGGAATTTCAAGTGGAGATGTATCGCTTGCTTGTAAAATTCGATTATTTACAACATCATAAACTTTCATTGATGAATTGAGTATTACACCCGTTCCAAGAACTGCACCTTTGTGAACAATCACGCCTTCATATACACCACAATTTCCTCCAATCATTACATCATCTTCGATAATAACAGGAATTGCATTCAATGGTTCAAGCACACCACCAATCTGAGAAGCAGCACTTAAATGTATATTTTTTCCTAATTGAGCGCAGCTGCCGACAAGAGCATGGGAATCAATCAATGTCCCACTATCAATATAGGCGCCAATGTTAACATAAGCAGGTGGCATAATGATAACAGTTGGGGCGATATAAGATCCGGAACGAATGCTAGTTCCGCCCGGGACAATCCTCACTCTATCATTTAAAGTAAAATAATGCAGAGGCAATGTTGACTTATCATAGTATTTGTACATTACGTCGGGTGAATAATCCATCAATCTGCCGAATTTAAACAGTAGCAAAATACCTTTCTTTACCCAATTATTGACAATCCATTTACCTGCTTCATTTTTTTCTGCTGCTCTTATTTTGCCTTTATTTAAAAGATCTAAAAATGAATTCACATAATCATTAAATTCGCTTAATTTGTCCTTTGGAATTTCGTCAAATTGATTGAAATATTCAATTTTTTCGATAATTTCATTCATATTGATTAATTTAAAAAAATCAAAATTACACATTTATGAAAAAATTAATAATATTAATAGAGGTTTAAATGGAAGATAAAAATCAAAAGAAGGCAGATGATGAAAACGAACATATTAAAATTGAAAAATTAATAACACCCGAAGAATTTAATGATTTGGCACAAGAACTTACAAAAGAGAAGTCATCAAAAATTTCATCAAAGATTATCAAATCAAAGGATGCACAAAAAGAGTATCCAAAATATGAAGAATATTTAAGTGAAAATATCAAAGAAACAACCAACATATCGGAAGATAATCCGGGACAATCTACACAAGAATATTTAATAAGAAATTTTAAGGATTTTCTTGTTCTACCTAGTACTAGCGACCCCGATTCTTTAAACCGTACCAGGGTAATTCACACACATTCTTCGGAAAACGCTAATGTTATGAATGATATTGTATCCCACGCTGAATTTAAGGAAATTCATTCAGGCGAGTCATCGGTGGTTGTCAATAGAAATGATAATGGCGAGATAGAGAGTATTGAAGTATTTTGTTCGGATGGAGAAAGAGTCGTAATCCGCTTTGAAATTGATGAGGAGGATAATCTAGAATAATAATAGCCTGATTTTTGTAATTTTGCAAATAACATAAAATATAATCTATGGATATAAATCTGTTTTTTACTCATACATTCAAGGAAAATGAGAACCAATTTGAGAAATCAATTGTTATAATGTGTGATGTTTTGCGGGCAAGTTCCACAATATGTGCTGCGCTTTATAACGGTGCAAAGGAGATTATACCAACAATCAACTCCGAGCAAGCAATGAATATATATACAAGTTTAGATAGGGCAAGTCGCTTTATAGGAGGAGAACAAAATTTACATAAACCCGCAGGATTTGATGCGGGAAATTCGCCCACTGAATATACTCACGATAAAGTATCGGGAAAGACAATAATATTAACAACTACCAATGGAACTCCATTATTCACAAAAGCAAAATCCTCAAAAATGAAGATTATCGCAGGGTTTGTAAATTTTAATATTGTTCTCGATAAAATTGACAACCTAATTAAGCAGAACGAAACTACTCAGGAATACCAAAGTATTGATTTAATATGTGCGGGAAATTCGGAATCATTTTCTTATGAAGATGCTCTGTGTCTGGGGGGAATAGTCGAGCATATCACACAAAAAAATGATAATTTCAAATTAAACGATTCAGCAAGGGCGTCGCGGAATTTGTATCTTTATCATAGAAATGATTTATTTGGATTTTTGAGGACTTGCGACCATGCACAAAAATTAATTCAAAATAATCTATATGACGACCTCGATATATGCTTTACATGGAATCTTTTCCCAGTATTACCAATTATGGAAGGATTAAGCATAAAAAAATCAAATATTTAAATTTTTTTACTATATTTGTAATTGCAGCATAAAGAAAATTGTGAAATGAAATCAGAAAAAAAAGAAATATCTGCCAACCCAGATAATTTCAAAAATTCTCATTTAAAAAGGGATGATCAAAACTCAAGGAATAATGATGAGGGAAGACCAAATTCACCCTCTCGTCCTTTTAAAACACAATTAAGAATAATATCTATTCTGCTAATTATTTTTTCTATATTTATTATACTGACAATTGT
>JAGOIG010000118.1 GCA_017995735.1 Candidatus Kapaibacterium sp.
ATATTACGCATACACTCATCATACCATAAAGCAAATTTCAACCCAAATGTAATTGGTTCTGCGTGAACGCCATGTGTACGGCCAATAGCGGGCAAGTATTTAAATTCATTTGCGCGGCGTTTCAATACACTAGATAATTTTTCTAAATCATCAAGTAATATTTTACCTGCTTGTTTGATTTGCACAGCAAAGGATGTGTCAAGAACATCGCTTGAGGTCATACCGATATGAACATAAGCTGATAAATCTCCAATCGATTCCTCGAGATTTGTAAGAAAGGCAATTACATCGTGTTTTGTAGTTTCCTCAACTTCTGCAATTCGCTTTGCATCAATCTTTGCTTTTTGTCGAATAGTATCGGCAATATCTTTGGGAATTATGCCAATTTCAGAATTTGCATCGCAAGCAAGCAATTCAATTTCGAGCCAGATATTATATTTATTTTCATCGCTCCAAATCTTGCCCATTTCCGGACGTGTATAACGTGGTATCATAATTATCAATTTTAATATTTACAAAAATACAGAAAATGATAGTTTTAGATTTTATTTCTTTTGAGTTCGGAATTCAAATTTTGATTGTAACTCTTCGAGTTTGGATTTATCGGTAATAAGATTTGCAATTGCTTGCTTTATTTCGATTGTATTTTCTTCGAGCCCTAATTTTTTGGCTGTCGATTTAAGCTTATCGGCCGTCGCTGTTAAATCCAATTTTGTTTCTTCGATTTTCTGTTGTTTAATACGCTTTTGTTCTTCAGCCAAATTCAAAGCAAGCTCTAATTTTGCTGAAAGTGGAGGCTGAGTAAATTTTGGTTTAATTTGCTGTTCTTCTTTTGTTGCTTTAATATTTTCAAGTACATCGGAGATTTGCTTAACTTTTTCTTCTGTAATATCAAATGATGATTCTTGTGTTTGTTTACTTATGTTTTGTTGAATATCAGAAGTTGATTCTTGAGGCGTAGATTGATTTTGTAAATATGTCGAGAAGATTTGTGGAGGAACTGTTGGAAATTTAGTTGATTGCTGCCCTGCACTTGTGGGTGGCTGATTTTCCTTTTTAGTTTGCTCTTTTTGTTTTGATTGCTTGACTTTTGTTTGAATATTTCTCCATCGAATATATTGGGAAATAAGTACAATTACAAAAGCAAGAACAACACCGATGACTGCTTTAAGCCACAACGGAAAAGATGATAATCTTGATTTCTGAGCATCTGTAGAAGTCGTATTTGCTTTATAGCTGCTATCGAAAAGCTTGTTGAACCTTGAAAATTCAGGATTTGCTGAATCAGTTCTTGCTTGCGACTGATAATAATAAATAAGTGAATCAAGATTTTTAGCTTCTATCATCGAAAGAGTATCTGTTGCAATATTTGAGGCAAAATATAAGGGAACAAATTGCTTTCCTGCTCGCTTTTCAAATTCATTTTTGTATTTAGCAAAATTTAATGTATCTGATTTATATTTATAAATATTAGCGAGAATATTATTAATATCGGGGAAATAATTCGCTTCATATTTACCAAGTTCGCTATATTTTGTAGCTCGATTTATTTTTCTTTGATTTGAATAAATCATTGCCAATATTGCTGCTGCTTTTGGATTGCCAAGCAATGCAGATTCGCGAAGATAACCTTCTGCAATATTATATAATGAATCTTCAAGTGCAAGCAGACCAGTATGGAATAAATCTTCACTTTTTGACAAATTCAACCAATTGAAAATATTAATTACTATCCTTTGCGAATAGGGTTCGATTAATGTTGTATAACCAGATTTATCTTTAAATTGAATACTTAATATCAAATTTGAATCTTTACTTGCAAAATATAATCTTTGAATTATCCCTCTATTTTCAATTGGGCTTACTTGATTGCTGATAAAAGTATTTTTAAACTCAATAGTTAAGCTATATTTTGTTGAATCCAGTTTAGAAACATATAATGGAACTTGGTCGAAGCAACAAATTATATGATTTAAAGAATCAATTTCAATTTTTTGTAATATAGGTTTTGCAGAAATATTAGAAGCAGAAATCAAAAATGTTAGTACAAAAAATAAAAGCCACTTATAAAGTACTTTTCTCATACAATTGTAAAAAATAAGCTTATGATAGACTTTTTTTAACATATCTCATTTATAATTGCAAATCCTATTTCTGCAATTTAGGAAATGTTAGTTTAACAGTAGTGCCGATTTGCTCCTCGCTTGTAATTGAAAATTTCCAATGTTGAGTTCGGGAGTAACTATTAACAAAATACAGACCAACACCAATATGATCCAAATCTTTTTTTGTAGTCAGAAACAAATTTCCAATTTTGGAGATAATATCTTCACTTATGCCGCATCCATTATCCTGAAAACTTAAAATAGTGTGCCGTTTATCCCCATCATAAAGGAGAACATTAATTTTTCCATCACTTTGAAAAGATTCGATAGCATTTTGTAAAATAGCGAATAAAGTGGTCTCAAACATATATGGATTGAACAAAACCATTGAATTTTTAGAATCAAAATGTTTCTCGACTTGGATATTGCTTTTTTTAAAAATAAAATCAATTTTATTCAGAAAATTATCAATGAATTCACCAAGTTCAAATCGCTCTTTATGATTAAAATTATTTGTATGAATAAATGGTGAAATCAATGTTTCATTCAATTTTATATTATCATCAAGAGAATTTAATATAACTTTCAATCTTTGACTTAAATTTTCTGTATTATTTTCAAGCATTAGCATTTGTACTTTGATAAGTTTCAATTGCATAGAATATTGGTCAATAGCATATCTGATAAAAGAATTCCGAATAATTTTGGAAAAGGCAATTAAGCTATCTTTTCCGCGAAAGACATCTAAAGATTGCTTATTGGGTTGAACAGATTTAGATTTTGCTTGATTTAAAATAAGAAAAGAGAGTGTGATTAAATTCTGTAGATCTTTGAACTTATATATAACTTTTTCAGCTTCTTTACTGTTTAAGGAACCGATATAAATACTTCGTGTTTTACCACCAAGAATAATTGGAATGACCACAAACTTTGGGAAGAGTTTATATGTTAATACATCAAGATTTGGCAAAATTCTAACATCAGGATTTTCTGATATCCAGTCAATAATACCATTCTCCTCCAAATTTTTAACAGCAGTTAAAAAATCCTGCGATGAATTAAATTCTTTTTCAAAACGCATTTCATTTTGGTCTATAGTAAAGAATTGATTTTCTGTAAGTGAAAATTTCTCTGAATAAAACGATTGTATCATCGAAACGGTAGAATTATAATCCAAATCTTGAGAATAAATAGCAAGCAAATCTTTGAAGCACTTAGATTCTTCCTTAATTGATGTTGGATATTTTTCATTAATATTGCTCATATCATATCTCCGTAAATATCTCTGCATTTTGGTATTCTTCATATATCTCATTTTTCAAAAGATTGAGAGAACTCTGAGGCTCCATAACATCATCGGAGAAATCTTCAAATATTTCGTTTGCAATATAAAGTGGCGAACGTCTTTTTTCTATATTCCAGCTATAGAAAGGATATTGCTGTGCAAACCATTCTGCAATCGATACAATTGCAGTCAAAGGTTGGTCAATTTCGGGAGATTTGCCCTCTTGAATATTTTCAACAAAATGGTCAAATGTAGTATGATGATTAAGAATTGAAGTTGTCAATCTATCAGGTAAATTCCATCTTTGCGCAATCCAAGCCCCAATTTCAGTATGATTTGTATGTAATATTTTTCCTTCTGCTTCAATCAATGTCATATTATTTATTAAAAGCAATTGATTTATTTTTTTATAATCTTGGGCAAAATATTGAACGATAATCAATATACCCAAGTCATGCATTAAACCTGCAATAAATGCTTCTCCCGCAAGTTTATAACCCAGCCGCCTTGCAATCACTTTTGATGCTGCTGCACAATATAGTGAATACTCCCAAAATTTCTCGATATCAAATCCTACCGCCACAATTTTATTAAAAATTCTCTTTACTGAAAATCCATAAAGTATTTCCTTAATTGCATTTGTTCCTAATACTATGATCGCTAATTCAACTGTCGAAATCTTCTTTTGGAATCCATAAAATGGAGAATTAGCAACTCTAAGTATTCGAGCAACAATACTTTGGTCTTGTTCTATCATTTTGGCGATTTGAGCAACGCTGAAATTAGGATTATCCAGTTGCTGAATAATCTGCATTGCAATTGCAGGCATTGCAACTACTTTATTTACCCTTTCGAGTTTGTCGAGGACTCTTTGTTCAAGCATAGCCTTTGTTAATTAATTCATTTTTTAAATTTTTGATGACTTCCGTATGTATTTGACTCACGCGTCCCTCGGATATTGAAAGCACTTGACTAATTTGCTTAAAATTTAATTCTTCATAATAATATAATACTATAACCAATCGCTTATTTCGAGGCAAATGTGCGAGATAATTTTGGATAAAATCTTTTCGTTCTATTTTAGTTAAAGCATCTAATCCGCTATCTTGACTTTCATCAGGAATATCTTCGACCTCACTTTCTATTTCTTCATTTTCTGGCTCGGTTGCAAATTGAGAAATATCGCTTGCTGATGAATATGCACGTGATGTGTCTAATGCAGCAAGATATGATTGAAATTGCTCCTGAGAAAGATTCAATTTTTGACGTATTTCATCAATTGTTACCTCTCGGTTGTTTTCTTTTGTCAAGGATTCCTTCGCTTGATAAATTTCAGAAACTTTTTTTCGAGCTGTACGGGAAAGCAAATCAAGATTGCGTAGCTCATCTTTAATTTTCCCTTTGATTCTAATTAATGCATACGTTTCAAATTTAGTCCCTAATGTAATATCGTATTTTTCAATAGAATCTATCAACGCAATCATCCCAAATGAACGAAAATCTTCACTATCTATGATAATATTTTTTGGCAAATTCATCTGTGAAATAGCATAATTTACAAGCCAGCTATAATGCTCAATAATTTGATTGCGCAAATTAAGATTGCTTGTTTGCTTGTATTCGCTCCATATCGCGTCTATTTCAGTTTCTTGCTTTATCATTTTTACTTCAACATTTCATTGAGATAATCATTTTCATTAGTTGGATTTTGGCTATCGCTCTCATTTTTATTTTGTGTTTGTTGAGACGATTTATTTTTTCCATTTCCATTTGTCTCCATATATTTTTTTGCACGCTCTGTATTCATAGAAGTAGATGCAATTTCTTTTTCAATTGCTTCCAACTCTTTCATTTCTTCATTTTGACGTTGCTTTTCTAATTCAATTTGCTTTAATCTCTCTTGTTCTTTTTGTTCTTTCTCTTGCCGCTCTTTTTGATATGATACAAACAAGAAAATACCGACAATAATCAATCCAAATACAAAATATAATATGCAAAATACAAGAAATGATTTTACAATAGTCGAAATAGGATCGTTATTCAATAGAAAATAAGAAACAACAAAAGCAACTAGCGCAGAAACAATACTAATATTAAGTATCATTTTTAATGGAAGTTCGACAAGCATTTTAATTCGTTGCATCTCGCGTTTTTGCCGGGCAAGAGCCCGCTTTTTGCGCTCCTCCTGCTGCTTTTGACGCTCCTTTTCAAGCTTGGTTTTTTCCTCGTCTATTCTTTTTTGACTATTTATATTTTCTTTCTGTTCACTCTGACTTGTTTTAGCCATTTTTTATTTAATTATTTCCAAATTATTATACTTGTAATATTCTATAAAATATTGTGCCAGATTTTCCATATATTCCTTTAATTGTTTATTTGTTGAATTTGGAAAGAGTTCCTGATGGATAATAGATTTGTGAATTTCTCTATCGTAAGGTAAATAACCAATTGTCTCAAAACTTTGTCCTAAAAAATTCCTCGATACAAGGTTAATTTTTGTATTAATTTCATCAAA
>JAGOIG010000119.1 GCA_017995735.1 Candidatus Kapaibacterium sp.
CCTGATGCAATAGGACTTGCTGCTGAAAAGGTTGCTTCAACAGGAAATAATAAAATTTTGCTCACTGAACGTGGGACATTTTTCGGATATAATGATTTGGTGGTAGATTTCCGTTCATTAAAAAGAATGCAGGAATATGGCTATCCCGTAGTTTATGATGCAACACATTCATTGCAAAAACCATCAATTGGCAAGCAATCCAGTGGTACACCGGAACTTATTCCTTACCTTGCCCGCGCAGCAGTCGCTGTGGGTATTCAAGGTGTATTTTTTGAGACACATCCTGACCCCGTAAATGCAAAAAGCGACCGTGATACACAATTAAATTTGAAATATGCGAGAAAATTTATTTCTGATTTATTAAAAATAAACAACCTAATTCAAGAATTGTAAATTTATGCAAAAAAGTATAATATATATATTATTTGTCATTTTATCTTTATTTCTATTTTCTTGTAGAAATGAAGATGAATTTTATAACCAAATGGTAAAGGAGCAAACTGAGGTTCTGCCTGACCAAGTTGCAAATAATATTACAATTCGATTTTATGAAAGTGCAAAGATAACAGCTATATTGAAAGGTAAGCGAGCGGAGGTATATTATTCGAAAAATCGCACGGATATTAAAGATGGACTGCAAGTTGAATATTTTTCAAAAAGTTCGGGTAAGAGACTTGGCATCCTTACGTCACGTGAGGGGTGGATTGATGACATTACAAAGGATATGTTTGCAAAAGGCAATGTCGTTTTATTCGTCGATTCATCGCAAGTGCGTTTAGAAACAAATTTTCTTGCCTGGGATGCTAAAAAAGAATTGATTCATACTGATGATTATGTAAAAATTACAACACCAACAGAATTGCTCGAGGGTTATGGTTTTGAATCTGATATTAATTTAACTCATTATAAAATTTACAAAATAAAAGGGAGACAACTATGAGAAATTTTATTATTGCGGGAAATTGGAAAATGAATATGAATAATACCGAAACAAAGGCTTTTCTTGATGAATTAAAAATTAAAATTAGCAACTATGAATTTATAAATAATATTGAAATTATTATCTGTCCACCATTTACATCATTAATGACAGCAAAGGATTGCATTTCTCACACAAAAATCAAGCTTGGTGCTCAAAATATGTATCATAAAAATTCGGGTGCCTTCACGGGTGAAATTTCTCCTTTAATGCTTAATGAAATAGGTTGTGATTATGTAATTATAGGGCATTCTGAACGTCGGCAATATTTTGGCGAGACAAATGATATGGTTCAAAAGAAGATACGTGCTGCACTCGATAATTCTCTAACTCCAATTATGTGTATTGGTGAAACTTTACTTGAGAGAGATAGCGGCAAAACATTTGATGTTCTATCAAAGCAGCTTGATGAAGGATTGGATGGCATACCCACAAAAGATTTAAATCGCTTAATTATCGCTTATGAGCCCGTTTGGGCAATTGGGACAGGATTGACCGCATCTAATTTCCAAATTTATGAAGTTCATCATTG
Source organism: Candidatus Kapaibacterium sp. (assembly GCA_017995735.1). Taxonomy (GTDB): domain Bacteria; phylum Bacteroidota; class Ignavibacteria; order Kapaibacteriales; family UBA2268; genus UBA2268. The sequence goes on from JAGOIG010000119.1 coordinate 1,512, forward strand.
GATAAAGGAGCATTATTTTCCTGAACGAGCAACAAATATTCTATACGGTGGCAGTTTTAATGAAAACAATGCAGTTGAGATTCTTAATATTTCGGATGTAGATGGTGCATTGATTGGTGGCGCATCATTAAAAGTTCCATCATTTTATTCAATTATTACTATCGCAAATTCAATTAATTAAATGGATAAAAAGTATATTCCGAACTTTCTGAGTTTTTTTAGAATAGCAATTACGCCTGTATTTTTTTTCTTTTTTATTTCGAGTGATATATTGTTACAGCAAATTTCACCCTTTTTGTTTGTTATTGCATCGCTGACAGATTCCGCGGATGGTTATATTGCAAGAAAATATGGTTATGTTAGTTCACTTGGTAAATTCATTGATCCATTTGCAGATAAATTACTTACAGCAGCGGCTTTTATTGCATTTGTTATGTTGAAAATTGTGCCTCTATGGATGGTGATTATTATTATAATCAGGGATTTTGGAACAACTGTAATGCGTATTATTTGGAATAAAGAATTCAAAACATCAACATCGGCAAAAATCAAGACCACATTACAAATGACCTTTATATCGGTAATTTTAGGTTTAATTTTTATTCGCGATTTACGAATCTCCGATTCAATTTATAATTCAATAAATGCGTTTATATATTCGGATATTATATATTTCATTATGCTTGTCTTAACGATAATTACAGTATGGACATTAATTGAATATATAATGGCGATAAGAAAAGAAAGGGCTCTTTCAAAAAATATGTATATAAAAAATTAGAGAAGTATTAAAATGAAAAAGAATCTTATTTCTATTATCACATTTTTAATTCTTTGTATTGCTTTACCATTGACCAATACAGGGTGCAGCAATTCGACGAGTATTTCTGATTTCAATTTATTTGCACCAAGCGATGATTATAAACTTGGTTTGCAATTGGATTCAGAAATTAGGGCTAATCCCGCAGAATATCCAATGCTTAACAATGCGCAAGCAAATGCATATTTGCAATCAATTGTCGATCAAATTATTGCATCTAAGCAAATTAAATATAGAGGCATATTTGCCTATAAAGTACAAATACTTGATACAAATATTATTAATGCATTCGCAACACCCGGTGGGTTCATTTATGTTTATAAAGGACTTTTGAAATTTGCTGATAATGAAGCAACTATCGCAGGGGTGCTTGCTCATGAAATTGCTCACGCTGAAAGACGCCACGCAACACAAAGAATGACCAAGCAGTATGGTATAAGCATTTTGGCAAGTCTTGTACTTGGCAATAATCCATCGGCACTTGAGCAAATTGGTGCCAATCTTATTGCGGGGCTTGGACTGCTTAAAAATTCGAGAGATGACGAATACGAGGCTGATGAATACTCATTTAAATACTTGCAGGATACAAAATGGTACCCAGGTGCTATTAAATACTTTTTAGAAAAAATCCAATCACAACAGCAAAGCAAACCCAGTGATTTCGAGGAAATACTTTCAACACATCCTCTTGATGCAAAAAGAATTGCACAAATTGATGATTTAATTAAAAAAGCAAATCTTGCGTCTCCAACAGAAAATAATTTATTTTCAATATCTTATCAACAATTTAAAAATTCTTTACCGTAAAAATGGAGGTTTAATATGAATTCTTATGATAAGCTTAATCAATTATTTATTAATCAAAAAAATAATCTTTGTGTAGGGCTTGACCCTGATTATACAAAATTACCCCAGGGATTTGAGCAAAATCCCGACGGGATTTACAATTTTCTTGTCGAAATTATCAATGCAACAAAAGATATAGCAATTGCTTACAAAATCAATTTTGCATTTTACGAAGTATTTGGCTCAAAGGGAATTGAGATAATTGAAAAAATTCTACCCAAAATTCCCGCTGATAAATTCACAATCGCAGATGTAAAGCGTTCAGATATTGGGAATTCTTCGAAATTTTATGCAGAATCCGTTTATAAGCATTTTGGATTTGATGCAGCTACGCTAAATCCTTTGATGGGTGCTGATTCGGTTGAACCTTTTTTTAAATATACAGATAAATTGAATTTTGTGCTTGCCTTGACTTCAAATCCAGGTGCAAAGGACTTTTTGAATAATTATAACTTCTTCCCGAATCTTTTTAGAGAAATAATTAGGAAATTTACAGAATTATATTCTGAAAAAAATTTGGGATTTGTTGCAGCAGGAATTAAACCTGAAGAAACTATGAATGTGAGGCTTTTGGCGCCAAATTATATATTATTAATTCCTGGTATTGGAGCGCAAGGCGGGGATTTGAAGCAAATTAACACTAAGAAAATAATGCCTGCGATTTTCAATGTTTCACGCGATATAATTTTCCCTGATGCAAAGGAAGATTATTTTAAAGCCGTGCGGGAAAAAGCAATTGAATATTCAAAATTGATGGCATTATAAAATGGTGCAAAAGGATTATTCAGAAAGTGAGAAATCCGCACCAATTCGCAAGGATAAATCATCTAAAAGAGTAATCTTTAAATCTCGTTCGGATAATAAAAAATCAAATTTGCTAAAAGGAAGAATCGTTGCTATTATTAGCAAAATGATTCTTGTTCGGGGTGATAATAATCAAATTTATGAAGCTCATATTCGCGGGGTGATTGATTCTGAGAACACAAGTTCATCGCTAGTTGCTGTGGGGGATTGGATACAATATAGCGAGACTAATTATACAAATCCAAAATCAAAATTGAAGGAATGCAGGATTCAAAAAATTGAGAAGCGGCAAAATATATTTTCTCGCAAAGCAATTGGGAGGGAGCCTTTTGAGCAAGTAATTGCAAGCAATATCGATAGTGTCTTGATAATGGCATCTCCAATGCAACCCGATTATGATATTGAATTAATCGATAAAATTCGCATCACCGCAAAATTAAATGGCTTGGACGCTTTTATTTGTATAAATAAAATTGATTTAAATCCCGAGCATAATTTTTTGGAAGATTTTGAAATATATAAGCAATATAATTTGCCTATATTTTATATTTCATTAAAAAATCATCAAAATGTTGAGGAATTAATTGAATTTCTAAAAAATAAAGAAACATTGCTACTCGGCCAATCGGGTGTTGGCAAATCCACATTTATCAATTATCTATTTAAAGAACAAGTGCAAAAGATAAATCAACTTAATGAGATAAAAACAAAAGGAATGCACACAACTACTTTTATAAAAATGTTCGATTATAAAAATGAATTTAAAATTATAGATGCGCCCGGTATAAATGAATTCGATATATGGGGATTAGAGCCAAGGGATTTGAAATTCTATTTTGACGAATTTGCACTGTATCAAAAAAAATGCGAGTATATTGATTGTAGCCATATCCATGAGCCAAATTGCGCTGTTATAAAAGCAGTTAAGAAAGGCAAAATTCCCCAAATGAGATATAAAATTTATACCGATATATATAAATCTTTAGGATAATTTGTCATAAAAGACTTAATTTTGAAAAAAATGAATTTAAGAATATGAAAATTACACGTTTTAATGCTTTCCATAAAGCCTTTGGTGGCAAAATGGTTGAATTCGCAGGATATGAAATGCCTGTTCAATATCCGAAAGGTATAATTCACGAACATTTGACAGTTCGCAATTCAGTGGGTGTGTTTGATGTCTCCCATATGGGTGAGTTTGAAGTGCGTGGCAAGGACGCATTGAATTTTATACAATATATTTCCACAAATGATGCGTCGAAGCTTATACCTTATCAAGCACAGTATTCTTCAATGTGCTACCCTGATGGAGGAATGGTTGATGATATGATTGTTTATAATCTTGGCGATTATTATATGCTCGTTGTCAATGGTGCCAATATTGATAAGGATTGGGAATGGTGCAATAAAAATAAAGCGGGATTTGAAGTTGATCTAGTAAATGCTACGGACGATATAAATTTATTAGCAATCCAGGGTCCGAAATCGCTTGAAACATTGCAAAAATTAACAGATACGGATTTATCACAAATTGAATATTATCATTGCAAAATCGGTAAAATTGCAAATTATGAGATGATAATATCCCGCACGGGTTATACAGGCGAGTTAGGTTTTGAAATATATTTCCGAGGCGATGAAAAAGTTGCAAAAGATGTATGGGATGCAATTTTCAACGCGGGTGCAGAATTTGGAATCGAACCCATTGGACTTGGTGCAAGAGATACATTAAGGCTCGAGAAAGGCTACTGCCTTTATGGAAATGATATTGACCAAACAACGAATCCATTGGAAGCAGGACTTGGCTGGATAACAAAACTTAATAAAGACAATTTCATTGGCAAAGATGCACTTGTCAAAATCAAGGCAGAAGGCATCAAGCGAAAATTAGTTGGAATGATATCCGACG
>JAGOIG010000006.1 GCA_017995735.1 Candidatus Kapaibacterium sp.
GTTCAAAGCACAATCAAGGATGATTGTGCTACATAATATAATTTTAAAATTTAAACAATAAAATCTCTAAAAATATTTTAATTTGCAAATTTTAATAATTTAATATTTTATTTTTTGTATTATGACATCAAATAATAATAAAGCTAAGGAAACAAGATATATTTTTATTACAGGCGGAGTGCTATCATCTTTAGGTAAAGGAATTTCGTCGGCATCGATTGGATTCCTGTTGAAACGTGCGGGGTTCGATGTGACGCTTATGAAATTGGACCCTTATATTAATGTTGATCCTGGAACAATGAATCCTTTCCAACACGGCGAAGTATTTGTCACCGATGACGGAGCAGAAACTGATTTAGATTTGGGACATTACGAACGATTTTTGGGCGAATCACTAAGCAAAAGAAATAATCATACAACAGGACAGGTATATTATGAAGTTATTACAAAGGAGAGGCGTGGAGAGTATTTAGGAAAAACTGTCCAGGTAATCCCTCATATTACAGATGAAATCAAAAAGCGAATGCGCTCATTCGATGGTGAAAAGGATTTCGTAATTATTGAAATTGGCGGAACAGTTGGCGATATTGAATCTTTACCGTTTATGGAAGCACAACGCCAAATAGGACTTGAATATGGTCACAGCAAAACGTTGAATATACACCTGACTTATGTTCCTTATATAAAATCATCTGATGAATTAAAAACAAAGCCCACTCAACACTCTGTTAAGACTCTTATGGAGTATGGAATTAGGCCTGACATATTGCTTTGCCGAGCAGAGAATAAATTAAGTCGGGAAATTAAAGAAAAGATAGCTCTATTTTGCAATGTTGAAGTTAAATCTGTATTTGATGTTCCCGATGTGCCATATACGGTTTATGAAGTGCCATTAATGTTTAAACAACAAGGATTGCAGAATAGAATTTTTGAAAAATTGGGCATTGCCCCAAGAGATCCTAAAATTGATGATTTTAAGAAATTTGTAGATAGAATAAAGCATCCTGTATACACTTTAAATATTGGGCTTGTGGGAAAATATACACAATACCGCGATTCATATAAAAGCATAATTGAGGCATTTATTCATGCAGGTTCAATAAATAACACGCGTGTTAATGTGCAACTTGTGAATTCTGAAGAAATTAATTCTGAAAATGTAGAGGGAAAAATTGGTTTGCTTGATGGTATACTTGTGGGTCCTGGATTTGGAAAACGCGGTATCGAAGGCAAGATCCAAGCCATAAAATATGCAAGGGAAAATAATTTGCCCTTTTTCGGTATTTGCCTTGGATTGCAATGTGCTGTAATTGAATTTGCTCGAGATGTATGCGGCTTGGAGGATGCAAATTCCACAGAATTTGAAAAAACAAAGAATAATGTGATTGATTTAATGGAAAATCAAAAGAAAATTACCGAAAAAGGTGGAACAATGCGGCTTGGTGCTTACCCCGCGATTTTAGAGAAAGGAACAATAGCATATAGGGCATATAATCAAGAAGCAATTTCTGAACGGCATCGTCACAGGTATGAAATAAACAATCAATATAGAGATTTACTTTCAGCAAAAGGTATGATTTTTAGTGGTAAATCGCCCGATGGTCAGTTAGTGGAAATTGCAGAATTAAAAGGGCATCCATGGTTTTTAGGCGTTCAATTTCATCCCGAGCTAAAATCACGGGCAATTACGGGGCATCCGCTTTTTATTGATTTTATCAAAACAGCATTGGCTGAAAAAAAGAAGAAAGAAAAAGTTTAAATTAAACAAATGATATTTTATGTTCTTGCAATTATTGTAATTGGTATTTTTGTTATATTTTTTTGGCAATTTTGGCCTATTTTGATTGGAGGTGCGGGATTTACCCCAACACCTATTGATAAAATTCATAAGTCATTGGACTTAGCAGAATTAAATGGAAATGACGTATTCTATGATTTAGGCTGCGGTTTTGGTGATGTTTTGAAAGAAGCAGCAAAGAGAGCAAAAAAAGCAATTGGTGTGGAGATAGACCCACTACGATGGTTCGTTGCAAAAATGCGAGCAAAAAAGGCAAAAGTTCTTTTAAGAGATTTCTTTTCGCTGGATTTAAGCGATGCTGATGTAATTTTTATTTTTCAATATAATAATGTTAATGAAAGATTATGGGAAAAATTTAGAAAGGAGCTTAAACCAGGGACTCGAATAATTTCATATTATTGGAAAATAGATAATGTGCCTATTGAAAAGTCAATAGAAGATATAAAATTATACCTCATAAAATAGGAGGGAATATGTTTGGGCAACTTATGCAACCCGAAATTTTAGATTTGATTGAGAAGAGGGATTTGCCTACTTTAAAATCAGTACTCCAAGATTGGTCTCCAATCGATATTGCAGATTTATTGAACGATTTACCCCTAAATGAACGGGCAATAATATTTCGGATACTTCCAAAAGAAATAGCTACCGATGTTTTTGAGTATCTTGACGTAGACTCACAAATCGATTTGCTTAAAGCAATGGCAAACGAAGATGTTGTATTTATACTTAATGATATGTCGCCCGATGATAGAACAGCATTGTTCGAAGAATTGCCTCCCGAGATTGCAAAACAATTAATTTCGCTTTTGACTCCTCAGGAACGTGCAATTGCTCAAAAGCTGCTTGGCTATCCTGAGAATAGTGTTGGCAGATTGATGACACCCGATTACATTGCCGTTCATCCCGATTGGACTATTAATCAAGTGCTTGATTATATTAGAAAACATGGAAAAGAGACAGAAACATTTAATAATATATACGTAATAGATGATAAAGGTAGATTGATTGATGATCTTCAACTGCGTGAGATTTTACTTTCAGAACCCGACCAAAAAGTTAGCGATATAATGGATGGGAGTTATATATCGCTGAATGTGGATGATGACCAGGAAGAAGCATTTGAAGTATTTAAAAAATACGATAGGATTGCCTTGCCTGTAACAGGTTCAAATGGCGTATTAATAGGCATTGTCACGGTTGATGATATCATTGATGTCGCAATAGAAGAAACAACTGAGGATATTCAAAAAATTGGTGCTGTTGCTGCGTTGGAAGAACCATATACATCTACTTCTTTATTTAAAATGGTAAAAAAACGCGTCGGATGGCTGAGTGTATTATTTATTGGAGAAATGCTGACGGCAACTGTAATGGGATATTATGAAAATGCAATTGCCAAAGCAGTTGTTTTAGCTCTTTTCATACCATTAATTGTTTCATCGGGTGGGAACTCTGGGTCGCAGGCGGCTACATTGATTATTCGCGCACTATCATTAGGCGAACTATCGATTAAAGACTGGTGGTTTGTCGTAAGACGTGAATTTTTATCAGGTTTAATGCTTGGTGCTATTCTTGCAATTATTGGTTTTCTGCGAATTTCAATTTGGCAAGCATCATCAGGTATCTATGGTCCCTATTGGGTACTGATTGGCTTGGCTGTAAGCATTTCAATTGTGGGTGTTGTCACGTGGGGAACATTAGTTGGCTCACTATTACCCTTGATTTTTAAAAGTTTAGGTTTCGACCCTGCTGCATCATCAACGCCCTTTGTGGCAACTTTGGTTGATGTCACAGGAGTTGCAATTTACTTCAACACAGCAACATTATTTTTAAAAGGAATACTCTTATAAAAGTATAAAACCTGGAGAACTTAGCTATTTATTTTTAAATTTTCAATTAATTCCATCATGGAAGGGTTCATTATTTAATAATAAATAGGGATTACTACTTGTTAATATCCTTAAATTCTTGATATAATTTGCTGAGTATATAATTAGGATGGTGGTATATAATATGTTTCTATCTTGTGACTCGGACGGGGATCGAACCCATGGCCCTTAGATTAAAAGTCTAATGCTCTACCATCTGAGCTACCGAGTCATTGCAAATTTGTGCAAAATGAAAGAATACAAAAATACGAAATATTTTTATTTTTTAATATATAATATTGTATTAGATTCGGCAATTACTCAATGATTCAATAAAAAAGGAGCATTCATATTTTGAATGCTCCTTGTAAAATTTAAAATTGCTGAATTTTGATTAATACATATCACCCATTCCGCCTTGTGGCATAGGGGGCATAGGAGGATTCTTTTCAGGTTTTTCAACTATTAAGGCTTCTGTTGTGATAAGTAATCCTGCAACAGATGCAGCGTTTTCCAATGCTACACGGGTAACTTTAGTTGGGTCGATTACTCCATCTTCGAACATATCGCAAAATTGTTCTGTTGCAGCATTGAAACCGTAATTACCATCATGCTCTTTTATTTTATTGACAATTACTGATGCCTCAAGACCCGCATTAGTGACAATTTGACGAACTGGCTCTTCAATTGCTTTCTTAATTATTTCAATACCGATTTTCTGGTCTTCATTATCACATTGAATTTCATTAAGTTTGTGAATTGCCCGAAGATAAGCGACTCCACCACCTGGCACAATACCTTCTTCGACAGCAGCACGAGTTGCGTGAAGTGCATCTTCAACGCGAGCTTTCTTTTCTTTCATTTCAACTTCTGTCGAAGCTCCAATTTTTAATACAGCAACGCCACCACTTAATTTAGCTAATCTTTCTTGCAATTTTTCTTTATCATAATCGGAAGTAGTTTTTTCAATTTGCGCCTTGATTTCATTGATTCTTCTCTTTAAGTCCTCAGGCTTCCCTGCGCCCTCAACAATTGTAGTATTATCCTTATCAATTACAACTTTCTTTGCAATGCCAAGATGTTCTAAACCCGTCATATCAAGTTTGTAGCCTTGTTCTTCAGAAATAACAGTACCACCTGTAAGAATGGCAATATCTTCGAGCATTGCTTTTCTTCTATCGCCAAAACCAGGAGCTTTTACGGCGGCTACCTTCAAAACCCCACGTAATTTGTTCAATACTAATGTTGCAAGAGCTTCGCCTTCAACTTCCTCAGCAATTATTAGAAGTGCCCTACCTGTTTGCGAAACTTTTTCTAATACAGGCAATATCTCTTTGATAGTGGAAATCTTTTTGTCATGAATTAAAATGTAGGGATTTTCAAAAACGCATTCCATTGTTTCGGTATCAGTGACAAAATATGGTGAAATATAGCCACGATCGAATTGCATTCCTTCAACTGTTTCGAGAGTTGTATCGATTGATTTTGCTTCTTCTATTGTAATAACGCCATCTTTCCCAACTCTATCCATTGCTTCTGCAATTAATTCACCTATTGTAATATCATTATTTGCAGAAATTGCACCGACTTGTGTGATTTCTCGTTTTCCTTCCACATTGCGTGATATTTCCTTTAATCCTTCATTTATTTTTGCAACAGCAAGGTCGATACCACGCTTAATGTCCATTGGATTAGCACCTGCTGTAACGTTTTTCAATCCTTCACGATAAATTGCTTGAGCAAGGACAGTTGCCGTAGTTGTTCCATCGCCCGCTACATCACTTGTCTTGGAGGCTACTTCACGTACCATATTTGCCCCTAAATTCTCAATTGGGTCCTCGAGTTCGATTTCTTTTGCCACAGTTACACCATCTTTCGTAACAGTTGGTGCACCGAATTTCTTATCAATAATAACATTACGACCCTTTGGTCCTAACGTAACTTTTACAGCATTTGCAAGCTGATCCACACCCGATTTAAGGTGGGTACGAGCATCGACATCGAATTCAATAATTTTTGCCATTTGTGTTTCCTATTTAATTATTTTACATAATTTAAAATATCAATATAATTTATTTGTTAATTTTCTATTTATTTCTATTTGAATTCTTTACTTCAATAATTGTCTTTAATTATTTTGTTATTTACTTTTTCAAAATTCATAATAAATGATTCAGTCAATTTCCCAAGTATTTGTTGAAATATAAATTAAATGAAAATTTAATATTTCGTTTGCTTTTATTCTTTTATTTTATAAATATTATAGAATAAAATATTAACGAATATAAAAAAAAAATATTTAAATAAATTTCTTTTAAATAAATAATATCTCATATTATAAAATAGAATTCAATAAAATTTAATAATATTGAGTAAGTTATATTATTAATTCGATTTTTCTTATCTTTGTAATTATTGAGATTAGAAAGAATATTAAAAATAAAATAAAAGGTAAATATGCCACTATTAAAAATTCAAAAAGCAGCGCGGCTTGCTTTGAAAGATTATATGGGATTAGAAGAATCCGAGACCTTGCTTGTTATTGCCGATCCTAAAATGCGAGAAATTGCTATTGCAATTTATGAAGCGGGGGTTATTATTGCAAAAGAGGCTTTTTATATAGAAATGAGAGAACGTGAGGTCAATGGCGAGGAACCACCCGAGCAAATTGCTGACCTAATGAAAGCAGTGGATGTAGTTGTTGCTGTCACAAGCAAATCAATAACGCACACTAATGCAAGGCGTGAAGCTTCAAAAATTGGCGTTCGTGTTGGAACTATGCCTGGAATAACCGAAGAAACAATGATCAGATGTTTGAATGGGAACATTGATAAAGTCCTTAATATAACAAAAAGGGTTCATGATGCTTTTCAAAATGTGTCAAAAGTCAAAGTCTTGGCAAAACATGGGACAAATGTCACTTTTGATGCCACAAATCGAAAAAGCGTTGCAAGTACAGGAATCTTACGAAATATTGGAGAGAGTGGTAATTTGCCCTCAGGTGAGGTCTATATTGCACCAATCGAAAATAGCGTTAATGGTGTCATTGCTTTTGATGCTTCAATTGCAAATCTTGGAGTTTTGACTCACCCTGTTTATATAGAAGTAAAAAATGGAGTTATAAAGAAAATCTCAGGCCGTGGTGGAGATGCTCGGCTTTTTGGAAAATTAGTTAATCGGTATGGTGAAAAAAGCAAAACAATCGGTGAATTTGGTATTGGTACAAATCCTTATGCTAAAGTTTGCGGCGAAATACTTGAAGATGAAAAAGTCTTGGGCACAGTACATTTTGCATTTGGCAATAATATTTCATTTGGTGGGACAATTGATGTGCCTTTTCATATTGATGGAATTATATCCAAACCCACCGTTTATTTTGATGATAAAATAATTATGGAAGATGGTAAGTTGCTCTTAGAATAATTGAGATAATAATATGTTATAAATTACTATATTATGATACTTAGTAATGAGTAATAAATAAAAAAAAGAGGACTGCATTATCATACAATCCTCTTTTTTATATTAAATATTTATAATAAATAACTACTTATTCTATTGCTGTATTATCTTCAATTTCTTTGACCTTATGTTTCTCCCTGGCAAATATAAAATAAAGTGCAGGAATTACATATAGAGTCAAAAGTGTGGATACTGCTATTCCGCCAATTGTTACAATACCTAGTGGAGCACGCATTTCTGCACCTGATGCGCCGATACTCAATGCCATTGGTAATGTGCTTAACGCAAGAGCGGCGTTTGACATAATGATAGGTTTCAATTTCGTCACAGCTGCTTCAATTAATGCATCGTGTATAGACAACGCTTCCTGACGAATTAATTGATTCGCAAAATCAAGCATAAGAATAGCGTTATTTACAACAATTCCTGTAAGCATAATAATGCCCATTAATGAAGTTATACCTAAATTAGTTCCCGTAATCCAAGAAGCGAAAATAACACCAATTAACCCTAATGGTATAGTAAACATAATGTATAATGGCTCTACAAAACTTTCGAGAATTGCAGCCATCAGTAAATAAGTCAGAACAATTCCAAGCAAAAATGCAAAAATAAAGTCAGCCATAAGTTCTTGAAACATTTGAGATGTGCCACTCCACGCAAAGCTATAACCGAGTGGGAAACGAACTTGATTGATTTTTTCTTGTATTCCTGTTGTGACAGTCCCAAGTGGGACACCAGGAGCAGGGGCGCCTGAAAATCTAACAGCAGTATATTTATCTTTATGGAGAATTTGTGTAGGACCAGGGGTAAACTTCACATCTGCTAAATCGCCAAGTCTAAATGTGCCTGCTCGTGTAATGATTGGCATATCTTTAATTTTTTCAGGAGAATTAATTTCTGTGCTATCCATTATGATAGTAATATCATATTCATCCTTTTCACGGCGAATCTTAGTTGAGGACATTCCTTCAACAGATGACCGCAAGGACAATGCAAGCTCGGTCACTGATAAACCTATATCTCCAATAACATCACGCTTTGGATATACTGTCATCTCAGGGCGTCCCGTGCGAGTAGATTGGTCGAAATTGATTAATCCTGGCACATCTTTGACTTTATTATAAACTTGGTCAGAAATCTTTTGCACTTCATATTCATTCTGTCCCATTATATAAAATTCAAGAGGTGAAGTGCCTTGCTCAACACCCATACCAGCATTGACTGTTATTTTCGCATTTTTAACTTTTGCAAGTTCTTTATTTAGTATTTCTTGCAACTCAGATTGGCTTATCTTTCGGTCCGCTTTATCGCTCAATTGCACATTTATAATTGCAAGATTTGAACCAAGATTGGTACGACTGGACTTGCCAAGATCAGATACAATATTTACAACTTCAGGATGCTTGGCAACAATATTTTGAATTTGATCTACAGTTTTTGCTGTAGCGTCAAGATTATATCCTGTAGGGAGTTCAGCTGTTACAGCAATACGTCCATTATCCATATCAGGCATAAACTCAAATTGCAGCTGAGAACCTAATCCAAATACTACTAATACAAACAATGCAACTGTCACACCAACAGTGATCCAAGATGCGCTTTTTGTCTTAAGTATAGGTCTTAAGGTTTTCTCGAAAAGATTAGTGAAAAATTGGTCCATTTTGTCAAGTGAAATCCTGATTTTTCCTTTCTTTATCTCCTTGTCAGGTATTAATAAAGCACTAAGCATAGGTGTCAATGTAAATGAATAAAGTAGGGAGAAAATTGTAGTAAATGTTGCAGACAATGCTAATGCTTTCAAAAATTGGCCAGCTATACTTGTGATATTTGCAAGAGGAATAAAGACAACGAGGTTAGTTAATGTGGAAGCTAATACTGCAACAAATACCTCGTTAGTACCAATTTTTGTTGCATCTGCAGTTTTATAGCCCATATCTTTATATCGAAAGATATTTTCTATAATAACAATAGAATTAGCCACCAAAACCCCAGTTGTGACCGAAATTCCCATTAAAGTTAATATATTTAAATCCATTCCAAACATTGGATAAAATAGAAATGATGAAATAATAGATGCAGGCATCGTGACAGCTGCAATTAATGTAGTTCTCCAATCGTGCAAGAAGAAGAATATAACCAATGCTGTAATCAGAATACCAAGATAAATATTTGATAGTGTATCACTTTGTGTGTTTCTGACAAACTTTGCACTCTCTCTAATAACATCGATACTTACACCCGGCGGAAGAGCAGCTTTAATTGTAGGAAGCCTTTTAACAATTTCATCAACAACATCAACAACATTACCATCAGGACTTTTTATAACACCAATTCTAATTGCATTATCATAAAGGATTTTTTTCCCATTATCGAAAAATACTGATCTTTGAGTTATATCTTTGCCTGCATCCTCAACTCGAGCAATCTCGCGTAATCTCTTTGCACCTGTTGGAGTAGGTAATACTGTTTCTTCAATTGTTTTTATAGAATCATAATCATATTGTCCCTTTAATCTGATTGAATATTCTTGATTCCCAATATTATAGGTACCGCCTGGTATATCCATATTTTGTGCTCCCAGAATTTGCATCAAGGCAGGTAAGGAAAGCATATTTTCGTACATTGCCTGCTTGTTCATTACTACACGAATTTCCCGTTGTTGTCCTCCATTGATTTCTACATCTGCAACGCCTGAAATCTGCGATAGCATATCCTTTACTTGATTATTTGCTATATCATAAAGATCGCGTGAGTCTATATCCCCACTAAGAACAAGGTCCGCTACTGATTGAGCTCGAATATCTACTTTTTGAATAATTGGCTTTTCTGCATCGTCAGGTAAATCATTTAAAATCTGATCAACTTTGTCCTTTACTTCCTGATTTGCTACATCAATATTTTTATTAAGCACAAATTCAATCATTGTAAGGGATACATTATCCAAGCAATATGAATTTATTGTTTTTATTCCTTCAATTGTCGAAACTACATCCTCGATTTTATCTGTCACTAATGTTTCTACTTCCTTTGGAGTGGCTCCTGGATATACAACCTGTATTGTTACGTATGGAATTTTAACATCGGGCGTCAAATTAGATTTCAATCCTCTGAATGCAAGAAAACCGAATATAATTAGAACAATCAAAATGACTGTAATCATCACAGGTCTTTCTACTGATAAATCAGCAATTTTCATCCTTTTCTCCTAATTTTGATACGAAATTTTGCTTCCATCACTGAGCAAATTGACACCCTCAGTGATTACTTTATCTCCTGGATTTAATCCCTTAAATACCTCTACTTTATCACCTTGGGATTGCCCGATTTTTATTTCTTGCATTTTTGCTGTATTGTCCATTGCCAAATATACATAATATTTGCCACCTTGCTGCACTAATGCACTTCTTGGGACTACAATTGCACTAGGATTGTTATAATATGGAATTAATACGTCCATTGTCATTCCCACATATAATTCGCGGTTTTTATTGGGAAATTCTGCTTCCACCTTGAAAGCTTTCCTTGTTTGGTCCTGAGCCAGGGAGATTTCACTAATCCGCCCTGAATACACTTTTCCGTTCTTTTCGATAGTTACTGTCATACCATTTTTTATATGCGTCATATCTTGATCTGTAACCCAAAATACAGCTTTCATCCTGTCAATTTGTGCAACTGTGAATAGCTTATCACCTGCTCTTACTTTCTCGCCTTCTTCATAAGGTATTTCCACAATTGTTCCTGAAATTGGTGATTCAACAAATAACATCTGTTGTATTGATTCATAATTTCGTTTAGCAACAAGATATTGAGTCTCGATATTATCGAAATTCTGCTGTGATGTTTCACCTGCTGCAAGTAATGTTTTCATTCGTTCGTATGTTTTCTTGTAATTTTCATAAGAAACCTTTGCTTGTTGATATTGCAATGTAGGGTTATCCAAGGGAAATTGCACCACAACTTGATTTTCGGCAACTCGACTGCCAACACGGGCTTTGATTTTCTCTATCTTATCAGCTACCATCGACGTGACTGTTGCTTGCTTAGATCCCATTAATGTGGAAAGATAACTTAATGTTATTGTTAGCTCTTCAGGTTGAATTTCTTGAATTGTTACGGGTACTCCTTCTTTATTATGAATTGATTCAATACTTTCTTTTTCGCCAACTTTACTTTTCTCATTATTTCCACAGGATTGCAACGAAATCATTAAACTTAATGCAATAAGCGTTATAACAGTGATTGATATAATTCTTCTCTTCATTATTTTATAACCTCTATTTTTATTCGTTAATATTTAAATATTTAGTGTCAATCGTCCCTGTCAAGTTATCTAAATCATTAATAATTGTGATAAACTGATAGACCGATTGCATATAATTTGTTTTTGCTTGACGCAAGGCTAAATCAGCATTTTCAATTTCTAGCTGATTGCCTGTACCTTCTTTATATCTGATTTCTGAAATCTCATAGGCTCGCTGTGCGAGTTGTATATTTCGATTTTGTGCATCAATATTTGTCTGTATCTTTCTAATTTCAATTAACTTGCTTTTTATCTGAGATGCAATATAATCTTTATATTGATTAATTGTTTCATCCGTTTTTTCTACATTAATTGTCTGTTGCTCAATACGGCGCTCTTTTCTTAATCCATTGAAAAGATTAATAGAAAGACTTATGCCCACAACAGATTGCCGATAATTCATAAAATTTAAATCGTTTGCTGCTCCCTGAAAGCCATAATTTGCAAAAAATGCAAGCGTCGGATAATAATTTGCTCTTTCAATATCAATCATTGCATTGTCAAATTCTCTTTTGATATTTAAAGTGTTCAAATCAAAATTGTTCTTCATCGCAATATCGATATATTCCTGCTCGCTTTTCAACTCGGATGGATTATATTGTATTTCGCCTTGCAATGTAATGTCATCTGTCTGAGGAATTCCTATAAGTAATTTGAAGTTGTTCTTTATCGATTCCAAATTGCTCTCCATCTGCAAAACTACAGGTCTTATGTTTTCAACCTGTACCTCGGCGCGCAAAGCATCAAATTCAGAGACCATTCCCTGCGCCCGAAGAGCTTGCACATTCCTTAAATTGTCCATAGCATTTTGCAAGCTTTGGCGTGTTATATTCAATACTTCCTGACTAAGCAATACACTATAAAATGCCTTTTGGGTATTTAAAGTTGTGCTTGCGATTTTGCCTTTGAGTTGCTCTTCTGCCAAATTGCGGTATATGCCTGATGTGCTAATTCCTTGAATTACTGAATAGTTGAATAAAATTTGTGTGAGTTGAAACGTGGCGCTATAATTATTTGCAAGCGAAAAAGATTGCAATTTTGTAGTCATTGGCAGATATTTAGCATTATCAGTCGGAATGACATTCTCTTTGAATAATACGCCATAGACTGAATTATTCAGCATTGCATTGAAGTCGGGAAATGGCATCATAGGCTTTTCTAAAAAGTGTGTGAATGAACCTGAGAAATCTATGCTTGGATATGCATACCCATATGCTTCAAGTATTGCTTGCTTGGCACGGTCTACTTCTAACTTTGCAATTTTTATATCCGCATTATTCTTTATTGCAATTGAAATTGCAGAATCGAGCGTCAACTCTCGCGCAGTGCTTATAGAAAATTGCAAAGCCATTGCGATAACAGGAATTATAGCAAACTTTACAGTTTTTGTTATTATTTCTATCATAACCAAATATATTTTATTTAAAATGAGTCAAAATTTTCGCTACACAACTCCTTTCGATAATTGTCTGTTGTTATACCTTTTAAAAATATATCAAATATGCTCTTCAATGTGTTATTCGTACTCATTGGTAATTCTGATATAATTTCGGGAGTCATTATATTATCAATTGAAAACAAAAATATATAGTATATTAAATCCACGTTGATATCATCGCGAATAAATCCCTTTGATTGACCATATCTACAAATTTTTAAAAATTCATCTCTCATTCCTACTACTCTAAATGCTCGTATCTCTTCCCAAATAACTGGATAATATCGCTTCAAATCAGTCATTATTTGCTTTGTAAAATTGTTCAGCACATCGCTAATTACTTTCATTAAATGTTGAAATACTAATATAAAATTGTCTGATGAGCCATCATCTATTACTTTGTTTAATTTTTGTACTTCTTGCTGAATTGTATTCATTAAATTCAGCAGCACTTCTCTAATTAATTGCTCCTTGCTCGGGAACACTTCATAAAGCGTGCGCTTGCTGATGCCAACTTCCTGCGCAATTAGGTCAGTATTAACATTTTTCAATCCATTTTGGCAAAATAGCCCAATTGAATTTTGGATGATTCTGTCTTTTAAATCTACGTTCATTTATAAAACTAATAAAACTGAAACTATAAAAAATAGTTTATACGATTATTTTAGAAAAATGTTTTTTATAGGGGAAAAATTTTATATCATCATTATAATTTTAATAGCGTGATATTCCGGAGTACAGGGATCCATTTATAATTCAATAATATTATGTTATTCCTTCAAATTAATATTTCTTAATTTCGTAAAAATATCTTGGATAATTGTATATATTGATAAAAAATTCAACAAATAATCCTAAATATCCTAGTGATTATCACGCTTATCGGGATAGTTATTTTGCTATTAATGTTGGCAATTGAATTCTTTAAAGCTTTATAATAGTTATTATAATCCAAATAAAAAAAACTACCTCAGGCACTCTCACCTTCGGTAGTTTCTTTATTAAAATACATCTTTTCTTTTATATTTTAATTGTGTTCTCGTTCATATTTTCTAGCGATGCAACAATTGCTTCGAGTGCTTTGCCTGCAAGCTGACCATCAATAACGCGATGGTCGTAAGTAATCGAAACGTAAGCCATATTCCGAATCACTATCATATCATTTCCCATTACCTCACGCACAACCGCTCGCTTTTGGATTGCTCCAATTCCCATAATTCCCGTTTGCGGTTGATTTATAATTGGTGTTCCAAATAGCGTTCCAAACGTACCAACATTCGTGATTGAGAATGTGCCTCCTTGAATTTCATCAGGATTCAATTTTTTTGTTCTTGCGCGAGTAGAAAGATCATAAATTTTTCTTGCCAATCCTGTAATATTCAATTCCTCAGCATCCTTAATTACAGGCACTATCAAATTGCCGTCTTCTAATGCAGTTGCTATACCCAGGTTGATATGTTTAAATCGTATTATATTAGTGCCATCAACACTGACATTGATATTTGGAAATTGCTTGATTGCTTCAATTGCAGCGAGAGCAAAAAATGGTGTATAAGTCAATTTGAATCCTTCACGAGCCTGGAAATCTGCTTTATTCTTCTCACGTAGTTTTACTATTTCTGTAACATCCGCTTCTGCAACACTTGTGACGTGTGGGGAAGTTGTTTTTGAACGTACCATATGCTCAGCTATCAATTGACGCACCCTGTCCATAGGAATAACTTCATAATCGCCTGCTGCTTTAAATATTGGATTTATTTCTCCTGTGTATTCTGGTTGAGAAATTTGAGATTTAATTGATGGTATCACATCTGGCTGTGGCTTCTCGGTAGGTTGAATAGTTGGTGCAACCTTGGATTTGCTTTCAATATATCCTAAAATGTCATTTTTTGTTATACGATTATCTGCACCAGTTCCCTGTATTGTTCGCAATTCTTCAAGTGAGATATTATATTGTTTTGCAATTTCTCTTACAATTGGAGAATAAAATTTATCATTATCGCGTGCGGGAATTTCATAAGTTGCACCGTTTGAATGCCCGTTTGGCTTCGGAGCATTTCCTTGTGGTTCAACAATTGGTTGCGGTTTAGAGGATACTATTTGTTCTGTCGTTTGCAGAGTTGCAATAGTTTCGCTTGATTGCTTGCTCGCTGAAATTGTTTGTTTTTCTTCTGCTTTTATGGGTGTTGCAATATTTTCCGCAGTTGCTGTCTCTTCAATTGCTCCTTTTGCTTCCGCTTTTGGTGTGGATGGGGCTACCTCGTCTCCATCTGTAGAAATACGAGCAATAACTTTTCCAACTTCCACTGTCTCATTCTCTTGAGCGAGAATTTCACTAAGCACTCCATCAACAGGTGAAGGTACCTCAGTATCGACTTTATCAGTTGAAATTTCCAAAATTGTTTCATCGCGTTCTACATTATCACCAATGTTTTTTGTCCATCGTATAATTGTCCCTTCTTGGAGGGATTCGCCCATTTTGGGCATTATTACATCTATCTTCATATTTATACCATATAAATTTAATCAAAATTTTTATTTTCAGGATAGTCAATTGTAAAAATCTCTTTTGGAAGAACAGGATTAAGTTTGATAGAATCAATTCGTATTAGTATCTCCATTGCTCTATCAGCGAAATCAATTTTGAAGGGGAAAGATATACCATCCACTTTCCGATAATTATCAAGAAAAATCGGTGAAAATTGCATAGGCCCGCTTAAAGGATTTCCCGATAAATATTTAATATCAAATGTTGTGGTGTCAAGCATTGCGATGAACTTCAAACCAATTTTATCAGTTAGCTCTAATTTATAATATTTATTTCCTCGCATTGTATCTGTACCCTGAAATTCGATATTTATACCATTTTTTTGATAATTGTATATTCCACCTGATAGCAAATCCACAATGCTTTTCATTATAAAATTATCAAATACTGGAAATGGAATTGTTGTATCTCGCAGCATTACTACATTATCCTTCCCATTATCTATTTTATATACTACTATATCGTTATTGCTCCTTTCTTTCATTCTATAAAAATTGGGTTTCATAAATTGCAAACGAAATGCAACGAGCATTTTTACAGCGTCCGTTGTACCTTCAATCTCGAAAGCTTTCACTGAATCTAATTTTTGTAAGCCTGTATGTTCAAAATATTTCTGCAAAAATTCCTCGGTTGTTTGTGCATACGCTAAATTGCCGATAATAAGAAATGAAAATAGCAACGTAATGTACCTTTTCATAAATTAATCCTTGTTTTTTATAAATTTATTAAATTTTTCTTCTAATTCTTTCCATTCAGATTTATTAAATCCATAATCTGATGCTTGAATATTTTTTAATTTTTCTTTATTAATTATATCGGCAAGCACATCTAATTCATTTTTGCTAAACCGGATTGCGCTAAGCTCATAATCTTCAAAAGCTTCGTAGGAAATTGGCAAAATTTGCTTTAGAATATCAGCAATAGTATTGGCATAAACTCTAATTTCATATTGTGCATGGGTATCCATTCGCAATTTTAAGAAATGGAATAGATTATGCAAATCAATTTTCCAATACCATTCTGTATATGTAGAAAGTGGCAAATTAATACGAGCTAATTCCCTTGCTAAATCATTCTCTAAATAATAAATATAATCAGAATAGCTTGCTTTTTGCAAATTTTGCATTTTTTGTAATATTTGATTTATTACAAGTTGCGACAATTCATTATCGCTGCGTCCTTGCTTATTTTCAGAACTTTGCGAACGAATCTCACTCGCTTCAGGCAAATAGAATTCATCGCGCATTTCCGAATACCGCCCGCTATATTCATTGACATTTGCAGTACGATGGCGTATCCATTGCCGGGCAACAAATATTGGTAATTTTATGTGAAATTTTAATTCTACCATCTCAAATGGGGACGTATGTGAATGCCGCATTAAATAACGAATAAGACTTCTATCCTCGTTATATGTTTTTGTCCCTTTGCCATAACTCACGCGTGCTGCTTGCACTATCGAATTGTCATCGCCCATCACATCTACTAATCGCACAAATCCTTTGTCTAAGCATTTATATTCTTTGCCAATTACTTCTTCAATTGCGTTATTTTCCATTTAAAAAATAATCTTTTAGTAATTTTGTTAACTTTATAAAAATAATATTTTAAAAAGTTTATTAACATTTTTAGACGAAAAAAATTGTAAATTAACTCAACTTTATGGAAAATAATATTCAAAAAAAAGTCATTCTAAGTGGAATCACACCATCAGGTATGCTCACAATTGGCCATCTTGCAGGTGCATTGAAAAATTGGGTTGCTATGCAAGACAATTTCCATTGTTTTTATATGGTTGCTGATATGCATTCAATCACAATTCGCCAAGATCCAAAAGTTTTGCGTCAACGCTCGCTTGAAATTGCAGCTTTGTTCCTTGCCTGTGGTATTGACCCTGAAAAATCTGTAGTATTTATTCAATCGCACATCCCTGAACACGCTCAACTTACCTGGGTACTATCAACTTTGACTGGCTTTGGTGAGCTTGGCAGAATGACGCAGTTCAAAGATAAATCAGAAAAATATCCCGAAAATATTAATGCGGGCTTATTTATTTATCCCGTATTAATGGCTTCCGATATTTTGCTTTATAAGGCAAATGCTGTGCCTGTCGGTGAAGATCAAAAGCAACACCTCGAAATTACTCGCAATATCGCCCAACGATTTAATAACTTGTTTTCGCAAACTTTTCCAATTCCCGAACCTTACATTCCAAAAATTGGCGCGAGAATTATGAATTTGCAAGATCCGACCAAAAAGATGTCTAAATCTGATGAAAATTCAAGCGGTATCATTTTCCTTACCGATAATGACAAAACTATTCGAACAAAAATTAAGCGTGCCGTCACTGATTCCGGCAGTGAGATATATTATAATGAACAAGAAAAACCCGGTATTTCTAATTTAATGACGCTCTTTCATATTGCAACAAATAAATCTATTGAAGAAATTCAGCAGCAATTTGCTTCATCACGTTATGGAGAATTTAAAGAAGAAGTAGCAAATGCCGTTGCAAATTATATTTCACCAATTAGAGATAAATATGAAGAAATAATTAAAGATTCCGAACGTCTATATAAAATTATAAAAATCGGTGATGAGCAAGCAAGTATTATCGCTCATCAAACACTTAGAGAAGTTTATAATAAAATAGGTTTTGTTCAATTTTAAGAGCAGACAAAATGCCAATATACACATATAAATGCAAAAAATGCAATAAAGTTTTTGAATATGAGCAAAAAATTAATGACGAACCATTAAAATTTTGCCCTGAAGATATTTGCGAATATCAGCCCGCAGGCAAAGGAGAAGTCGAAAGAATCATTAGCAAAGATATTGGGTTGATTTTTAAAGGCTCGGGATTTTATGTCACAGATTATGCCCATAAAAATAGCGATTAACCCATTTAATTGCTAATTATTAGCTATAAAATGCCATGCTTGAAAAAGAGACTGAAGATTTAGTTGCTTCTTCATACCACTGATTATATTCAAGAAAAGATCCTGATTTTGCATCAATTAATGATAATAATGTATAAATTGGCGACACACCGCAGACTTTCCATGCATCTTGTGTCGCGATAATTTCATTAAAAAATTCTTCCTTATTCATATTCCTAATCGAATCGAGCAATTTATAATCTTCAAATTTGCATTGTTCAAGCTTATCTTTTGCATCAAATTCATCTCCAAATTTCATCCCGATATGCGAAAAATCTACACTTGCAATAAAAATTGGATGTCGATTTGCTTTATGCAAAGATTCTTTTAATCCTTCGATAAATTGGCTAATTATATCATCAGAAATTGGTTGCTTTTTATCCTGCACAAATTGTTGGAATGTACCAACAAGTATTGGGACTATTTTGAAATTTCTATTTCTAAAATAATATCTTGACAGCACAGCTTGGTACTCAATCGAATGCTCAAATCTGTGAGCTTGGTCGTCAAATGTAAAAGTATGAGGATAATTTTTCTCAAGATAATCCAGAACCTCATCGTCATTTTCTATCATACCAAGGGGGGTATTGTATGGCTTTTTTGTCAGCATAAAATAATCCGAAAATGTATAATGCGATGTGCCTAATATTACGATTGTATCGAAATTTGTTTCTGCTATTGCATCATAGCCCATTGAATATACGTGATGACAATATCCCTTTAATGATAGGTCGATATGTGGAACAATGATTGCCGTAGCATTTCTATTTAAATCTTTTGTTTTCCTTGTGTCGAATAAGTCCCACATAAATTTATTGAACTCATCAGGGTCTTCAGGATATGAACGCCCCGCTGTAATCAAAGGACGAGAGGGAAGCATATTATATGCTTGGTTATCTTCACGTAGTTTTTGAAAATACCGGTCACTCTCTAAAAATAAGTTATCATTTAGCACTTTAAGGGTTTCAAGTATTGGACTTATGTCGCTAATACCTGCTTCCTTAAGAAACAAATTACGCAATTCATCCTCGGTGATACCTTCCTCGATAACACTCAAGATTAAAAAGAATTCGGACTTTAAAAGTAGGGGAACTTCAGCAAATTGCCTTTTATCATAAAGCAATATGCCTCTATCTTCTCCATCATCAATGATTTGCAAATCAATATCTTTTCTCAGTTTTGGAATATTACCTTCAAACATAATGTTGAATTAGTTTAATTAAATAATAAGTTAATAAATTATATACCACTACTACCGAAGCCGTCTGCTCCGCGTTGAGTATCCTCAATTTTCTTTACTTCAACAAGCGAGGCTTGCTCATATTTTGCAAAAACAAGCTGGGCAACTCTATCTCCACGATTAATTGTGTAAGGCATTTTACTAAAATTTGAAAGTATAATTTTAATTTCACCACGATAATCGCTATCAATAGTTCCCGGTGCATTCAATGCAAATATTCCATAGTTTAATGCCAAACCGCTGCGAGTCCGTACCTGACATTCATAACCAGGCTCTAATTCAATCGCTAGATTTGTTGGTATAAGCGCTGTCGATAGTGGCTCAATTGTTATTGGTTCATTAATTGCAGCGCATACATCCAATCCTGCTGACCCAGGTGTTATATATTTTGGTAATGGTATATCATTAAACTTTTCATTTAGCCGCATAATTCTAACAAGCATTAAATCTCCTTATTTCCGTTTTATAATATTCAAAGTGATGTCATCTTTAAAAACCATTTCATTACTCTCAGTCATATCGCCATTGATAAATTTGAATAGATCAATTAGAATTTTTTCAGACATTTCATTTATAGACGAATTAATAAATCTAAAAAGATTTTCAATTAATTTCTCTTTACCATATTCAATCTTTTGCGAATTTGTTGCTTCTACAATTCCATCAGTATAAATTGCAAGAATATCACCATTATGGAAAGTCACATTGCCAATTTCAATTTCATTAATTTCCTTTTCAATTCCTAATGGAAGGCAACCTTTGCTTAATTCGATTACATTATTCCCGGATATTAAAATTGGAGGATTGTGGCCTGCATTGATATATGATAAAGTTGCTGCGTTGCAATTAAGTTTGCCAATAAATAAAGTAATAAATTTATCTTCAGCAGTATTTTGATATAGCAATTGATTAATATTTTTGACAATATCATTAACATTAAGATTTAGCAAAGAAAAGCTATGTAATGATGCTTGAAGATTTGCCATCAAAAGTGAGGCAGCGATTCCCTTTCCCGAGACATCAGCCACAATTACAAGTATTTCATTTTCGTTAAGCTCAATATAATCAAAATAATCGCCACCCACCATTTGTGATGGCTTCATCACCCCATAAAAATCCCAGTCCCTTTTTTGGGGAAATGATTTGGGAAGTAATCGCTCCTGTATTCCTTTTGCTAGAGCCAAATCACGCTCAATTTCTTGTTTTTTTATTTCTTCTTGCATCAACCTATAATTTTCTAATGCAGTAATAAATGTGTTTGAGAGCATCTCTGTAAATAAAAAATCTTCATTGCTAAATTCATTGCTATTCATTTTATCACCTAATAAAAGCACTCCTCTCAATTCCGATTGATAATACAATGGAAAAATATAATTTACCTCAGTGTAATGGCTTTGTATTTTTGAAGCTGTTTCATCAAAATTATATGCAAATTCATTAATTAATTTGTCTTGGAAGTCGAAATTGAATTTATTTATAATTTGTGCAAAGCTTGACTTGCTTTTTAAAAATAAAGCATAATGATTGAGTTTGAGTTGCCCCATCAAGTTTAGCGAAAATGTTTTGATAATATTTTCCTCAGAACCAAACGAAAGGAAATCATTGCTGATATTGAGCAAGTTTTGAAAAAGCAAATTGCGCCACTCAATTTCGCGCAAATGATTTTCAATATTTTGAAAATTTATGGCATTCGATAAAGCAATTGAAGTAATTTGCGCAACAATTTTGGCATAGTATTTTTCTTCTTCTGATAAAATAGATTTATCAATTTTCTCACCAAGCAAAATCAATCCAATATTTTGCTCAAAATTTTTCAAATTTATTATATAATGATATTTGCCATCTAAATTGGAGGAATCAGACAAATTCGCATCATTATTAATTTCAATTATATCGCAAGATTGAATATTATTTAAATAAGGAAATAATTTCTCGGCAAATTTTCGAGATATTTTTTTTCCGCTGTGTATTTCAATCACATTGTCATTTTTTAATATAAAAGCTTGTGAAAATGGAATTTTCAATTTACCCATCAAGCTGAGCATTGCTGCTTTTAAAATTGAATTGCAATCAAAAGATCCATTTAATTGGGCGCTTAAATTTAGCAATGAATCGAGATTAATAATCGATTGGTTTTCGTTCATCAGCAATTTTAAAGTGAAACAAATGATGTAATATTCAACTGAGTTTGTAAATTGTTAATAAGAGAGCCAGAAATTGGGTCAAGTTTTTCTATCATCGTTCCATTATCCGTTTTTTCTAAAGCAAAAAGGTCATTAGCAATGTAATTTTGCGTAAAGCTAAATATTTGTGCGTTATAAAGATTAATTGCAAAAGTAATATCGCGTGCATCCATTTTAATAAGCATACTATCCAATGCAATAAATGCCCAATCATTATTCGTTATTGCAAATTGCAAAGGGTACTTATTTGTTATATCATAATATGGAATAGTTAAGGGATTTGATCCTGTCACGCTATTGGATGATAAATTAATATTAGTAACTGAAGGTGCTGAAAGAGTTCCCATATGATCCAAATTAAGCTTTCCCGCTCCGGCGGATAAAACAATCAAATTTGTAACCTCACTAGTTAGAGCAAAAATATAAGGTCTGTTATCGACTGCGATTGATGATGCAATTGTGTGGGTACGGCTATCTACGATTGCTATTTGATTTGCAAATGGTAATGCAATGAACACTTGATTTCCTAGCGATAAAATATCGGTTGCAGATGCAGGCAAATCGATTTCCCGTGCTGCTTTAAAATAATAAATATCAACTAAAATCAATTTATTATAATTTTCACAAATTAAATACGCATCAGTTGCATTCGCAAAAGCAAGTTTTAATGGTCTTAATCCTTGACTTGAGAAATTAATTTGCGCAACGTATTTAAAAGTATTTTTATTAAATACTATAATTTTATTTTCATCAGGTACAAATGCAAAAATATAATTTAAATAAGCTTGCAATCGGGTTATTGGCGAATTAGCGATATAATTGGAATTTGCTTGTGAAAATAAATCATTTGATTCTGTTAGGGTGCTTTTTAAATCTGTGCTTAATATATGTGAATTTGCTCCATCAAAGCTTGCTACAATCAATTTTTGATTAGAACTTGATTCATCAATCAATTTCTCGCTTGAGCAAGCTGCGAGCATAACAGCTAAAACGGCAATTAATATTTTCTTGAACATTTTATTTTTTGCTATTACTTAATAACATAAAATTAAGAAAAGTTTTGATAAATACGGACAATTTATCAATATTTTATTTTAAAAATAAAATTCCAATTCCAAAAACAGCAATTATAGCTCCCACGATAGGTCTCCAAGAGAGTTTTTCTTTAAATACATAATGAGATATAGGAAGCATTAAAATAGGCGTTATAGCCATAATTGTCGATGCGATGCCTACCTTTGCATAAGCGATTGCGACCATACTTAGCGTCATTCCAAAATATGGTCCAAGAATCGAGCCCATTATTGGATTTATTAACCATTTTATATTTCCTTTGTATGGTTTAATTCCAAAATGATAACGCTTTGTTAGATAACCAATTGGTATAAGCAAAATAAATGCTGAAATTAACCTCACTCCACTTGCTACGACAGGGTGAATTCCGCCACTTCTTAATGCTTGCTTTGCTAAAATCAATCCACCCGCTTGGCCAATCATACCAAATGTTGCCCACAATATACCTAATTTGTTTTTGATAACAATTTTATTTGAATTTTCATCATGTTCAAGTATAACAAGGAAAATGCCAATTGTTGTTATAATAATTCCAATTATACCAAATAAATTTAACGATTCTTTAAGAAAAATGAATGCCAAAATTGCAGATAGAGGAGGTGCAAATGCCATAATTAATTGTGCTAATCTTGGCCCGATTTCATCAAATGCCATAAATAAAAAGGTATCGCCAAATACAAGCCCTGAGATTGCGCTCAATACTAATAACACCAATTGCATAATTGACATAGCAGGATATATCCTTGCTATAAATAAAGTTATCCATACTAATATCGCTGACAAAAAGAGTCTATCTATATTAATTTGCATAACGCCGACTTTATCAATCCCTCGCGTGAAAAATATTGTCGAAAATGACCAAAATATTGCAGTTGCTAATGCAGCTATTTCTCCAATGAGCATCGTTTTGTGTTTATTAATATTTCCAAAATTATGAATAAATTATTAAATTTTTCTTTGATTACATAGAGAAAATGTCGCGAACCAATTACTAACAAATCCCTAAATTTTTTAGAAATTGCTAATTTTGAATTTTTTATACTTTTGAATTCTATAAAATTATGCTAAATCTAGATACAATTATCTCACTTGCACGGCGACGCGGTTTTGTATTTCAATCATCAGAGATATATGGCGGACTTAATGGATTTTGGGATTATGGTCCTCTTGGTGTGGAATTGTTGAATAATATCAAGAAAGTATGGTGGCAATCAATGACTTTTCGCGATAACATTGTGGGCATTGATGCTGCTATTATTATGCATCCTAAAACTTGGGAAGCCAGCGGCCATTTATCGAAATTTACAGATCCAATGATTGATAATAAAATTAGCAAAGCTCGATATAGAGCAGATAATTTGATTGAAGAGTATATCGACCGAATTCGGAAAAAAGGTAAAAGCGACCTTGCTAATGAAATCGAAACAAAATATAACGCAGCGCAAACAAATGAAGATTATTATCAAATAATTATAGATTATTCAATTCCCGATCCTGTTTCGGGAACAACCGAATGGACTGAGGTTCGCAATTTTAATTTAATGTTCAAAACTTACGTTGGTCCTGTCGAAGATGCTTCAAGCACAGTGTTTCTTCGTCCTGAATCAGCACAAGGTATATTTGTTAATTTCAAAAATGTGCTGGATAGCTCACGTTTGAAAATTCCTTTCGGTATTGCACAAATTGGTAAAGCTTTTCGTAATGAGATAAATACAAAAAATTTTCTTTTTCGCACTCGCGAATTTGAGCAAATGGAAATGCAATTCTTTATTAAGCCTGGGAGCGAAAAAGAATGGTTTGATTATTGGAAATCAGAACGATGGCAATGGTATAAAAATATAGGAATGAACGAAAGCAAATTGCGGTGGAAACCTCACGAGAAGCTTGCTCATTATGCAAATTTTGCTGTTGATATTGAATATGATTTTCCATTTGGTTTTGGCGAGATTGAGGGGATTCATTCCCGCACGGATTTTGATTTAACAAATCATCAAAATGCAAGCGGAAAAAAATTAGAGTATGTAGATACTGTGAATAATGAACGATATATACCGTATGTCATAGAAACCTCGGGCGGTGTATCGCGTGTATTTATGGCACTTTTATGCAATGCTTATAATGAAGAGAAAATTGTTAATGAAGAAGGCAAAGAAGATACTCGTGTTGTGTTAAAATTCAATCCCAAATTAGCGCCAATCACACTTGCAGTTTTTCCATTAGTCAATAAAGATGGAATGCCTGAATATGCCCATAAAATTTATAAAGATTTGCAGAAGTACTTTCCAACATTTTATGATACATCAGGAGCAATCGGGAGACGTTATCGTCGCCAAGACGAAGTCGGTACCCCATTTTGTGTGACAGTCGATGGATTAACATTGCAAGACCATACCGTCACCATCCGCGACCGTGATTCAATGCTCCAAGACCGCATCAACGTATCACAAATCAGGGAGTATATAAATAATAAGCTATTGCAGGAATTGTAATTCTAATGAGACACGTTGTACGTGTCTCATTAGGAGCGCATTCGATTATGCCTGAAATGGACTAACGGCTTATGATAATTGAACCTACGACTTAAGTCGTAGGTTCAAAAAGTAATAACACTCTAGCTCCTTTTAATTATGAGGAATTTATAATGCAACTAATCATTTTGTATATATAAATGAATATTCAAATTTATTAATTTTGAATTTTATAATAAATCAATATAAGATATGGAAAGATTTAAGAATTATATCAATGGAAAATGGGTCGAACCCAAATCGAATAAGTATTTTCAAAATATTAATCCTGCAAATATTAATGATATAGTTGGGGAATTTCCTGAATCGGGACAAGAAGACGTCAATGATGCAGTTGCTGCTGCCAAAGCTGCTTATGAAAAATGGAGCAAAGTTCCCGCCCCAATCAGAGGTGAATATATTAAGCGTGCAGGGGATATATTTGCACGCCGCAAAGATGAAATTGCCCGCAAAATGACACGCGAGATGGGCAAACCTGTTGTTGAAACAAAAGGCGATATTCAAGAAGCAATCGATACTGCATATTATGCAGCAAGCGAAACTCGACGATTGTTTGGATATAATGCACCAAGCGAGTTGCGTAATAAAATGAATATGTCTATCCGTGTACCAATTGGGGTGGTTGGAGTTATTACAGCGTTCAATTTCCCAATTGCTGTTCCATCGTGGAAAATTATTCCCGCACTTGCAGCTGGAAATACCGTTGTATTCAAACCATCAAAGGATGTCCCCCACGCAGGTGTAATGTTTGCAGAAGTGCTTGAAGAAGCAGGAATCCCCGCCGGTGTATTCAATGTTGTGCTTGGCAAAGGATATATGGGAAATATGATTGTAGAACATCCCGATGTCAAAGTGATTGGTTTTACAGGCTCAACAGATGTGGGAACGAAGCTTGGGGAGATTTGTGGGAGATTGAATAAACGGATTTCCCTCGAAATGGGTGGGAAAAATCCACAAATTGTAATGCCTGATGCAAATATGGATTTAGCATTGGATGGTGTGCTATGGGGTGCATTTGGTACTACAGGGCAACGATGCACTGCAACATCCCGCTTGATTTTGCATAAAGATATTTATGATGAATTCATCGAAAAATTGGTCGAACGAACCAAGAAATTAAAATTAGGCGATGGATTGAAAGAAGGCACAGATGTTGGCCCTGTAATTCATAAACAGCAATTAGATACTTGCGTCGAGTACGTGGAAATTGGCAAGAAAGAAGGTGCAAAGCTTGTGCTAGGAGGAAATGTTGCAAAAGAAGGAGAGTTAGCAAATGGATATTTCTTCGAGCCTACTATATTTATAAATGTAACGAAAAATATGAGAATTTTTCAAGAGGAAATATTTGGTCCAATTCTATCAATTTCAAAAGCGGAATCATTTGAGGATGCAATTGATTTGGCTAATTCTGTAAATTACGGATTGTCATCATCGATTTACACACGAAATATCAATGACGCATTCCAATTTATGCATCAAATTGAGGCAGGAATTGCATACATCAATGCACCGACAATTGGCGCGGAAGTGCATATGCCATTTGGTGGAGTAAAAGGGACAGGTAACGGACATCGTGAAGGTGGATGGACAGTATTCGATATATTTACTGAATGGAAAAGTATATACGTTGATTTTTCTGATAAGTTACAACGAGCACAAATAGATACTGAAATGTAAATATAATGATTCTTTCCTCTCTATTAATAATATTGAGAGGAGAGAATCCAAAAAAAATTGAATATAAATATAATTTGAATCAATCCTATTTTTAATTTTTTTTTGGAGGAGGTTATAAATGAAAAGAAATTTATTTATTATTTTATTGCCTTTAATACTTACTATTTTTATTACAAGCTGCGGGAAAAAAGAAGAGGAAGAGAATTTGGACGAAATTTCAATGGATGAAATCATTGAGAAGGGTCAAAACATAGATAAGCAAATGCAAGCAGTAGAAGCAAAAATCGAACAAAGGAAGAAAAAAGGCGATACAATAGCAACTGATTATAATATACTTTTATCTTTCATACCTGATGTAGCGGGATGGCAAGCCGAGAAGCCTGAAGGTTCAAATCTAAATGTTAACGGAACACAATATTCACTTGCAAGTAAGACATTTAAAAATTCAAAAGGTGAAGAAATTACAATCGAATTATATGATTATAACACATCTTTGGGAATGCTGACCAGTTCAACAATGTGGAAAAATTATGGATTGGAATCGGATAATAATGAGCGATATCAAAAAGTTTCTAAATTTGACGATATTAAAGATAGTTGGATTTATGAAGAAATAAATAAAGTTGATAAAATCACAAATGTGAACTATAGTTTGAATGATAGATATTTATTATCTATAACGGTTGAAGGGCAGACAGATTTAAATTACGCAAATAAATTAGCAAAGCAAGTAATTGAGAAAGGGAAGACGTATTTTAATAAATAAGTTAGAAAATGGTATAATATTTGTTTATATCAAATAAAAAAAATAATTTGAATAAAATTAAACAATTTTAAAAAAGTGCCGATAAGAAAATTGAGGTGGCATTTTTTGATTAGATTATAAAAAAATAAAGGTGAGGAAATGGCAGATGCATCTCAAAAGCTTGCAGCTCAAAAATTATATGCTGGGAATCCGACTGAGGGGAAGATTCCTGCTTATTTAGAGCAAGAAGTAATGTCGTGGAGCAAGGAAAAGATTATTTTGAAAATGTATGATTTATTTCTTCTTGCTAATAAAAAGGGCGATGTTCAAAAAATGAACAGGGTGCTTATTGAATTAATGAGCTCATTAAATTTTGAATATGAAGAAACATCAACTCGGCTATATAG
>JAGOIG010000120.1:0-2405 GCA_017995735.1 Candidatus Kapaibacterium sp.
ATCAATTTCTAATAAGGGTTCAGGATTTTGGGGATGTTCAAACAAAATTGCTTACAGAATTGCAAAAGGATTATCCAGATAATAATATCACAGTTCTGAAAGTTGATAAAATTGGTGCAAAGATCGGGGCTGAAATGCGTTTGGGAGCCTTCCTTGCTGTATTACTTGCTGTTGTTGCAATGCTTATCTATATAGGCTTCCGATTCGAGTTCATTTTTGGTATGGGCGCTATTATCGCTCTAATCCATGATGTGTTTGTGGTTATCTCGTTCATTATAATTTTCGATGCACTTGGAATAATGGACCTCGAAATTACACAGAATATTCTGGCAGGTATTTTAACTGTTATCGGCTATTCTATTAATGATACGGTGATTATTTTCGATAGAGTCCGAGAAAATCGTGAGCTACATAAAGGTATGAACTTTATCAAATTAGTAAATATGAGTATCAATGAAACATTAAGTAGAACTGTAAATACTGTGCTAACTGTTGTTTTAACATTGACTGTTCTTTTGATATTTGGTGGTCCTGTACTCGAAGGATTTGCTTTTACTATGTTGGTTGGTATTTTAACAGGGACATATTCCTCAGTTTATATAGCAACAAACTTTGTGATTTGGTATATGGAAAAAGTGCAAAAGCAAGATCTCGAAACAGGCTGGCGTGAAGATAAATTAAAAGAAAAACAATTAAAAGCAAGCCTTGCAAAATGAGTGATAAATTCTCGAATTTAGAGATAATTGATTCAAATAGGGGTATTGCAGCGATGCAAGCCCCTGAGAATTTATTAGGCGGAGAAAGCAATTTCGAATTATCAACAATCATAGATGGAATAAATAATCAAATCATCCATATATTTGCTCTTGACTTGAGCAATGTTACTGCTATTAATAGCTCAGGGCTTGGCAGCTTGATTGCTGCAAATCGCATTCTTACTGCAAAAAATATTAAATTTATTATAGTAAATCCTTCTAATAAAGTTCGAGAAATTTTATCTATTACTCATCTCGATAAGGTATTTAATTTTGCAAATGATTATTCTGCAATATAATAATACACAATTATCTTATTTATTCAATATTTTGAATTTTCTTTTTTATAATAAATAAATAAAATTATGTCTGTTACAGTTATTTTGGGAACGCAATGGGGAGACGAAGGCAAGGGCAAAATTGTCGATCTTCTTAGCGATAGTTATGATATAGTTGCACGTTATCAAGGCGGTGCTAATGCAGGCCATACAGTTGTAATTAATGGAAAGAAATTTATATTGCATCTTATTCCATCAGGTATTTTGCACCCAAATACAATTTGTGTAATTGGTAATGGTACCGTAATTGACCCTGATGCTTTAATAAATGAAATTAATACTCTTGAGCAAGAAGGTATTGAAGTTAAGAACCGTTTGCTCATTTCTCATAAGGCTCATCTGATTATGCCTTATCATAAGCTGATTGATACATTATCCGAATCTTCACGCTCGCAGAAGGCAATTGGCACAACAGGACGTGGTATCGGGCCAGCTTATATTGATAAATTTACACGTGTTGGCATTCGTATTGTGGATTTACTTAATAAAGAAGAATTTGCTGCAAAATTGCGTTTTAATATCAATGAAAAAAATAATATATTAAAAACATTGTATCATAGCGATGAACTCAATATTGATGAAATAATTGATAAATATCTTGAATTTGACAAAATTATTGACCCATATATAAAAGATACAACAACATATTTAAATCAAGCAATTGCTGACGGGAAGAACATACTTGCAGAAGGAGCTCAAGGTGCAATGCTCGATGTCGATCACGGAACATATCCATTCGTGACAAGTTCTAATCCTACAGTAGGAGGTGCTTGTACAGGGTTGGGAATACCCCCAACTGCTATTAATCGAATTATTGGAGTTGTAAAAGCATATTCTACTCGTGTAGGTAATGGTCCTTTCCCAACTGAGCAATGTGATGAAAATGGGGATAAATTGCGAAAGTACGGTGATGAATTTGGTTCAACCACAGGCAGACCAAGACGTTGTGGGTGGCTTGATTTATTTGCATTAAAATATTCGGCAATGATTAATGGGTTCGATGATATTGCATTAACGAAAATTGATGTATTGACAAATTTTGACACAATCAAAGTTTGTACAGGATATAAATATCAAGGAAAAGATTTAAAAAGCTATCCTGCTGATAATCAAACACTTGAGCAAGTCGAATGTCAATATATTGAAATGCCATCTTGGAAATCCATTCCAAAGAATATTACTCAATACGAAGAATTGCCATTCGAAATGAAGCAATATATTGAGTTCATTGAGCAATATCTTGGCAAGCGAGTTTGCTTGATTTCCACTGGCCCTGGCAGGGATGAGATAGTATATAAATAGAAAATTTGAA
>JAGOIG010000120.1:2505-5709 GCA_017995735.1 Candidatus Kapaibacterium sp.
TTTTGAACCTACGACTTAAGTCGTAGGTTCAACCTGTAATGTAAGGGCAATTCTGTAGGGGCAATTCATGAATTGCCCCTACGCAGAGACACGCGCACCTGTCTCTACGGAATGCAACAGAGGGCTTAAGCCCTCTGCAAGAGTGCATCTACAAGAATTTATTCTTCACCAAGATGGCTCAATAACATAAGTAAAGCTACCGTAAATGGGATCTCTACGCTACACAATATTACTTGGCATATTCCAAAACTGTTCTTATCATCTCTTTGGTATATACACCGTTTGTGCCAAATTTCTTTGCTATTTCGGAAAGATTATCAACTAAGTAAGGTATATCTTGTTCGGGTATATTGCCTTGCGAAAGAGTCACAGGCGTCCCAATTTTCTGATACCATTGCTTAAGTGCTTCAATTCCATTATCTGCACCATCAATATTGAATACATTTTTTGCAAAGCGTTCTAATCGTTCAGGATAATATTGCTTTTGCCATCGCATCCAAGCAGGAACAACAATCGACAAACCTGCACCGTGGGCGATCCCATATTCAGCCGAAAGTTTATGCTCAATAAAATGAGTATCTGTTCTATTATTCTCTACTCCACAGAATGTTGTGAAATTCAAAGCTTGTGTTGCTGACCAGGCAAATTCAGCTCGCGCATTATAATCATTAGGATTGTTTAGCAAAATCTCGGTTGTGCGAATTACCGTTCGCTGTATATTCTCAATATATCCTGCATTATATTGTGGCAAATAAGTCGCAGAAAAATATAAATCTAAACAATGAGCAAATATGTCTGCGGCTGAATATGCCAAATAATTATTTGGTACAGTCGCTTGTAATTCGGGATTTATGACTGATACCGTTGGATAAGTTGCTCGCCCGTGCATTCCGAATTTTTCTTTAGTATTTTCGTTTGTTATAACAGCAAAATTATTCATCTCGCTACCTGTTGCTGCAAGTGTCATTATATCAAATATTTTCAAAGCATCATCTGCTGATTTATTTTTTATAAAGAAATCCCACACATCACCATCATATTTTACTCCCGCAGCAATTGCTTTGGCTGAATCAAGCACAGAGCCACCACCAACAGCAAGAACCCCTTTAACATTATTCGATTTTGCTAATTCTATGCCCTCATTTACTTTGCTTAACACAGGATTGCTTTGTACACCACCCAACTCGACAAATTTAATATCAAATTCCGTAAGGGATTTTGCAACTTTATCAAAAAGACCGTCTTGCTTAATTCGTTCCGAACCATAAACAAGCAAAAGATTGGATACGCCATACTGGGATATATATTTCCCGATATTATTTTCTTTTCCACGTCCGAATTCAATCCGCGTTGGATTATAAAAAGAGAAATTATTCATAAGTTAAATTTTTTTTGTTAAAATAAATTATAATAGACGGTTCTCCCATTTGCAAATTTCTAATTGAAGATATATAATGTATATTTCCATTTTAAATTAGAACTGTATTAATAAATGCAATTTTAAATAGCGCAATTATTTTCAATTATTATTTTGTTTTTAAAAACAATTTATGCTTTATTCAATATTAATTTATTAATTTTGAACTAATTAGTTACACTTATTTAGGAAATAAAGAATTATGAAACGTCTTTTATTTTACTTTGTTTTTGCATTCTTACTGTGTTCAAATTTGTTATTTGGACAGAACCACATCACAAATTCTGGCCTCTCCAATGAAAAAAAGGAACTGATTGACCAACTTACCGTTGCGGGGACTGCCACGGACTATATCGCTATATTGCAGATAGACAACAGAACTCCATCGGTAAGGAATAACTCTTGGGAAATCAACGTAACTGCCGGAACGGTCAAGGATAATGTTACTAAAACTGACATAACGCTTTCTGGGCTCCCGTCGGGGCTTGACTATACTGCTGCAAAAGGTACGGGGAACACCATTGTTATCACACTCACTGGTACTGCAAACGCTGCACTTTCATCTGACAAGCCGATTACGGCTACCATCAAGGGCAGCGCCGTCACCGAATCAGGTGCTCAGGCTTCTACGGGCATAACACTCAAGTTGCGGTTCATTTACACGGTAAATAGTTTTGTAATTACCGACGAGGGCGAGAGCAATTTTATTCAATCGCTAATAGACTCAGGATGTACAAACTTATATGGTGCATTGACCTATTTATACGATCATTTACCCGCTGGAGCTCCGACTGATTTATCTATACGCATGGATAGCCTGATTAAAACAATAGAATCCTGCGATTTAAGCAGTGAAGTATACACCGCTTCTTTGAATGATTTCACAGGAGGCAACAGTCCGGTAGGTATCAACGCCGATGGGACATATATTCGAGCCGATTTCTCTGTCTCTGACTATTCCGGAGAGAAATACACGACATACGACGGCAACGCAAAGTATACTTATCCCTTGGATTTCTCGCAGGACTGTATCTATATAGGATCTAATATTTTTGATGATGGAGGTGTGGAAATCGAAATTCAATACAAAGCTTTTGCTGTCGCGTGGTCGCCCTCCGATACCTTTACCGTTGCGGGGACTGCCACGGACGATATCGCGATATTGCAGATAGACAACAAAACTCCTTCCTATCGGAATAGTACCTGGGAAATCAACGTAACTGCCGGAACGGTCAAGGCGAATGTTACTAAAACCGACATAACGCTTTCTGGGCTTCCGTCGGGGCTTGACTATACGGTTGCCAAAGGTACGGTTAACTCTATCGTTATCACTCTTACAGGCAAAGCAAACATTGCACTTTCATCTGACAAAACGATTACGGCAATTATCAAGGGCAGTGCCGTCACCGAATCAGGTGCTCAGGCTTCTACGGGCATATCGTTACAACTATGGTATGGCGGGCCGTGGACGACTGTAGTTTTGAGCAACGAGGAAGGCGGGCTGATCGACCAAATGGTTGAAGCGGGGTATGGTAATAGCAGCTTATATGAAGTCTTGCAGCTTTTGCAACCCATTTCGGGTGGTACGATATCCACCGATTATATGTCCGCGCTTGCCTCCCAACCTGCGGACTGCGAAGCAAAAACCACAGTTCTGAGTAATTTTACTTCCGAGTTTAACAACCCAATTGGTATTGGTGCTGATGGAAATCTTATTGTAGCACAGATATATGGACGTGACTATTACGACGATACAGACTTTTCAACAACCACAGGAACCATTACGG
>JAGOIG010000121.1 GCA_017995735.1 Candidatus Kapaibacterium sp.
CGTACGGCAGAATTTTTTGCAGATGCCTTTGATGTTGATGATGATAATGTTATTAGTGACGAAGGCATTTATGACCGCGGCTCAAAATATATCATTCAATTATTGGAAAAATTAAATGATGACATTGATTCAGTAATGCTAATAGGCCATAATCCCGATATTACAACATTGGCAAATTATTTCACAGGTGAGTATTTCGATAATATTCCAACAACCGGTATTGTGGGAATAGAGTTCGATATAAGTACCTGGAAAGCCATTGAAGAGAAACCCGGGAAATTATTATTCTACGAAATTCCCAAGAAATACTTCAAGAAATCAAAATAAATTATTGAATTTCATATAAATTCACAATTTTATAATTACTTTTCCATATATTTGTATTTTTATAAATTAAAAACGGTGTAAATATGACAGGTGTTATTATTCTCATATTAATCGTTCTATTTCTACTTCTCGCGTCCATTCGAGTTATAGCTGAATATGAGCGAGCTGTTATCTTTCGACTTGGTCGACTGATAGGATTCAAAGGTCCGGGATTATTTATACTTATTCCATTCATTGATAGAATGGTCAAAGTCAGCTTGCGGACTATTACAATGGATATTCAACCCCAGGACATCATTACGAAAGATAATGTTTCAATTAAGGTCAACGCTGTATTATATTTTCGTGTGATTTATCCCGATAAGGCAATTGTAGAAGTGGAAAATTACTTATATGCAACAAATCAAATCGCCCAAACGACATTACGTAGCATAATGGGGCAATCAGACTTGGATGAAATTCTGAGCGAGCGAGAAAAACTCAATCGCCGATTGCAACAAATTATTGATGAAAACACAGAACCTTGGGGAATTAAAGTCACATCTGTTGAAATTAAACAAATTGATTTACCCCTCGAAATGCAAAGAGCAATGGCAAGGCAGGCAGAAGCTGAACGTGAGCGACGCTCAAAGATAATACACGCTGATGGAGAATATCAAGCCGCTCAAAGATTGACAGATGCTGCTCAAACTATTGAAACTCATCCCATTGCTTTGCAATTACGTTTCCTACAAACTCTAACTGACATTGCAACCGAAAAGAATTCCACAATTGTGTTCCCTGTACCTATTGATTTTTTAAAAGTTTTTATGAAAGATAAGTAATTTATTTTTCCCAAAAATAAAAAACCTTCCTAAGTGTTATAATCAGGAAGGTTTTTATTTTATATATCGGCTCTATCAGCTATTCTCCATTCTCAGGAATATTTTTCAAAAGCTCTAATAAGAATTTCCAAACATTTTTAACAGATGAGATTTGTACTCGCTCGCTTGGTGAATGAACGTCGAACAAATTTGGTCCAAACGAAAGCATTTCCATACCTGGATATTTTTCGCCAATAATTCCGCATTCCAAACCCGCATGAATTGCTACAATTTTTGGATCTTTATTGTAGGTTTTCTTATAAACATCTTTTGCAATTTTTAAGATTTTGGAATTAACATTTGGTGTCCATGCAGGGTAGCCTTCACTAAATGTTGTAAAGGCATTACCTAATTCCATTGATATCCTGACTTTTGAAGAAAGATATATCTTCTCGGATTCAACAGAGCTTCGCTGTGATGTTAGTATAGAAATTTTTTCGTCATTTGTTTCGATAACAGCAAGATTTGTTGAAGTTTGCACTAATCCTGGAATCTCGGGGCTCCAGCGGAACACACCGTGTGGAATTACAAATAAGGAATCAATGAATTTTTTTTGAGAGTCAATTGTCATAACACGTTTGGGAGTTGGCACTTCTTCGTATGATATTCGTAAATCGGGTTCAGTTGCTATATATTCCATAATAATTACATTATTGCAATCATCGAGATAAGATTTAAAATCATCAAGAGCGACATTTTTTATCACAACAGTGGCTTTAGCTTCTCTTGGGATTGCATTGTGCTTGCCAGGGGCATCAAATGACACAAGGCGTGCATTTACTTTTCTTGTCAAACGTAGAAGTATTCTCGAAAGCATAACTACTGCATTTGCTCTGTCGGACCCAATTTCAAGACCAGAATGTCCACCACGACATCCCGTTACAGTAATTTGGAATGTTTTGCTTTCGATAGGTACTGCATCAGCAATATAATCATATTCACCTCGTGTATTAATACCACCTGCGCAACCGATTGTAAATTCAGCTTCATTTTCTGAATCAAGATTAAGTAAAATTTTTGCTTTAAGCATATCAGTACCAAGCCTATTTGCACCTGTAAGTCCTGTTTCTTCATCTATTGTAAAAAGTGCTTCAATTGCGGGATGTGGTATATCCTTCGATTCGAGCACAGCTAGTGCCATTGAAACACCTATTCCATTATCGGCACCAAGTGTTGTTCCATTAGCTTTTACATAATCACCATCCACATAAGCATCTATCGGATCATTATCAAAATCGATTTTGACACCGCTATTTTTTTCGCATACCATATCAACATGGCCCTGTAATGCCACTGTCGCGCGATTTTCCATACCTTTTGTGGCGGGTTTTTTAATTACTATATTTCCTGCAGCATCTTGCTTATATTCAAGATTGTGCTTTTTTGCCCAATCTATAAGATATGCAAGCACTTTGCCTTCTTTTTTTGATGGACGTGGTACTTTTGTTAATTGCTCAAAATTTTCCCAAACTGCTTTGGGCTCCATTTGCGATAAACTAGTTTTTGCCATTATTATTCTCCTTATTGTTAACTTCTATTTTTGTGATTTCTTTAATTTCGATTAAATGATTTGTATATAATGCTCCAAAAAATTTTGAAACACGCATCATTGCATCCGCAATTTCCTCGCTTGATTGATCCTCTAATAATTTAGAAATTTCGTAAATTGTTCGCTCACCATTTGCGAGCTTAAATGTTCGACTTCCTAATTCATCAAGATTTGCTTTTATAAAGGGACTCTTATTCTTCGAGATGAATAATCTTTTTGCCCACTCATTTTTAAAGCGCGGAATAAGCAATGATATTGTACCGTCATCCTTCTGCTCATATCCAACTTTCGGGATTGGCGTCATATCAAGAAAATTTTGGGATTTCTTTATTTTTTTCTTAAAAATCAATATTGTTATGTAAAAAAAATGCAAATTATTAAAAATTATTGAATTTATATTTATTAATTATAAAATTCATTCTATTATAGCAACCTTTTTCAATATTATCCTTTTTTAAATATTATTTTTCTTAATTATTTATTTAATTTCTATTAACTTTCTTTCTGGTTAATTTCCTTACTATTTTCTTAATTTTGAAGTTTTTAATATTCGTAAATAATCAAATATGTCATTTCTCAAACGCTCAAAAAATTGCGGTGAATTGCGCATCGAAAATGTCGGTGAATCAGTGATATTAAATGGATGGGTTCACTCCCGTCGCGATCTCGGTGGATTGATTTTTATTGACTTACGTGATAGATATGGAATCACTCAACTCGTTATTAAACCTGATTTAACGCCCACGGTTGTTGAGAAAGCTAAACCAATTCGTAGTGAATTTGTGCTTGCTGCTAAGGGTATAGTTAGACAACGAGAGAGTGTAAATCCACGAATTCCAACAGGCAATATTGAAGTACTGCTCGATGATTTGGAAATAATAAATCCCGCAGAAGTGCCACCTTTTGAGATTCTCGATGAACTTGATGTTTCCGAGGAACTGCGATTAAAATATCGCTATCTTGATTTGCGGCGTCCCGCTTTACAGAAGAATTTTATTATACGTAATCAAATTGCTCAAGCAACACATCAATTTTTTTATCAAAATAATTTCATTGAAATTGAAACGCCTTTTTTAATGAAATCCACCCCCGAAGGTGCTCGCGATTTCCTTGTTCCAAGTAGAATTCATAAAGGAAAATTTTATGCATTGCCTCAATCTCCTCAAATTTATAAGCAATTGCTAATGGTATCGGGATTTGACCGATATGTGCAGATAGTAAAATGCTTCCGCGATGAAGATTTGCGGAGTGACCGCCAACCTGAATTTACACAAATTGATGCAGAAATGAGCTTTATTGAGCAAAATGATATTATTGAGCTATTTGAAAAATTTTTCAAAACGCTCTGGAAAGAAGTACTCAATATTAATATAGAAATTCCATTTTGTCGAATGACTTATAAAGATGCGATGGAAAATTATGGATCAGATAAACCCGATACGCGCTTTGAAATGAAATTGAAAAAATTAAATCATATATTCAAGAATTCTCAATTTCAAGTATTTGCAAATACAATTACCTCAAATGGAATAATTGCAGGTTTTAATGCTCAGCAATTAGCTCATTATTCCCGTAAGCAAATCGATGAGCTTACAGAATTTGCAAAAAAATATGGCGCCAAGGGTTTATCTTACATAAAATTCGTGGATGGTACAGTTTCATCACCTATTGCAAAATTTATGAATGATGAAGAAATCAATAATATAAAAGATACATTTTCAGCAACAGATGGTGACCTAATTTTAATCATTTCAGATAATTGGAAGACGGCCTATACTGCGCTTGGTGCATTACGTCTGGAAATTGCAAGACGCAGTGAAATAATGGAACAAGTTAGAGGACAA
The DNA here is from genome assembly GCA_017995735.1 of Candidatus Kapaibacterium sp. GTDB lineage: Bacteria > Bacteroidota > Ignavibacteria > Kapaibacteriales > UBA2268 > UBA2268. The sequence goes on from JAGOIG010000121.1 coordinate 4,584, forward strand.
TTCAATTTTCTATGGGTGATTGATTTTCCATTATTTGAATTTGACGAAGGTGAACACCGCTGGGTAGCAATGCACCACCCTTTTACTTCGCCAAAAATGGAGGATTTGGAATTGCTTGACACTAATCCCGGCGAAGCTCGTGCAATTGCTCACGATATTGTATTGAATGGCGTTGAAATTGGGGGTGGGAGTATTCGTATTCATAATGAGCAAATTCAAAAGAAAATGTTCGATTTGCTTGGTTTAACCGAAAAACAAGCTAATGATAAATTCGGCTTCTTATTACAAGCCTTGAAATATGGAGCACCACCCCACGGAGGTATTGCATTAGGTTTGGATCGCCTCGTGATGCTTATGACAGCCACGGATAATATCCGCGATGTTATAGCATTCCCCAAAACAACATCAGGCTTATCGTTAATGGACAATTCGCCTTCAGAGGTTGATATTAACCAATTGCGTGATTTGGGATTGAAAATAGAGGGATAAATATGCAATAATGGGCTCTGCTCTCTATGGCGATTACTCGGTAGTTGGTGTTTTGTTTAAGTTTTATAATTTAAGCAGAAATGCTTTTAACACAAATTTATATAAGTTCATAATTTTGAATTCCTGCTAAACTTTTATTTAATTTTATAATAATAAAATTTAACTTATATATGGCGCAGACAAGATTATAATTACTATAACTCAAAAAAATCTTTAAGAAAATAGAATTGATGATTCCGAACTGAATCCTGATGATTGGTATTATTCTTGGTAAAGAATTACTCAATAAAAATTTAATTTAAGATATTATAATTATTTCACATAGAATATCTTAAAATTATACTTCCCCCCTTTGTGGGCCCGGAGGGACTTGAACCCCCGACCGACGGATTATGAGTCCGTTGCTCTAACCAACTGAGGGCATCTCTAGCCTCATCAGATTTTTATAATCTGATTTTAAGATTGCCAAATATTTCACGACCTGGGCCAGGTTGATGTGAATTACCGTCAGGGTCAGGTTCAGTAAATGCCATATAAGTTTTATCGAAGATATTGCGCAAATACACACTGCACTCCCAATCTAAATTCCATATTCTAAATTGATATGAAATTGA
>JAGOIG010000007.1 GCA_017995735.1 Candidatus Kapaibacterium sp.
CCACTTCCAGCTAATGAACATTATTATTCCGAATTTTCATTAGATTGGATAGTTAATCCAAATAGCCGCGTTAATTTTTATTTGATTACAGGAGTATCTAATATTACAAGTATTTTTTCCCAATATGTTCCAGACAGATATCCCCTTCAGCAACGAGATGCCATAAATAAAATTGGAATTATTACTGGTTTGGGCTTTTTTGTAAATATTCCGACCAAAAATGCAGGTCTATTTTGCTTAAATGCTGAATGGAGGCTAAACTTTATGTTAAGTCATACAAAACGACCCTACGACCCAAGGTTCAATCCACCCGATCCAAATTATTATCGGTCAAGCGATAACACAACGTTTTATTCTATTCCACGTTTTGGTATTATTTGGTTTCCACCATTCAAAGAATGGTTTTAGCATAAATTATAATTTAATTTTCAATCTTACAACAAGGTCCCCATGATACTCCGAATAAGGGAAAACAATTGTATCAGCAGGTTGATTTAGATATTTGCTATATTCCGCTAAGACATAGAAATAAGGTCTGGTTTTCAATAAATCGGATATTACAATTGCTTCTTCTTGCGGGACAGAATAAATATGCTTTGGATTCTTATAATAATCTGAAACACTAACATTATAAAAATCCGCAAGCGTGAATGGCTGAATTGTGTTATCAATCTCAAAATCATCTGCATTCAGGGATTGTTCATTTCCTGGAATTTTGGGTTTAGCAAAAACAATTGTGTATCTCACATGCTCAAAAATAATCTCATCTACATTTGGAACAAAGGGTTTTGGTGGATTGCCAGGCAATACTAATGAATCAACCCAAATACTAAATTGATATACTTCTGCCCTATCAATTCTATCTTTGTTTGATGTATATTCATCATATTGATATAAATTTGAGAAATTCAATCCAACATCTGGTACTTTCCGATCAGTGCTTTTATCGTAAAAATTAATTGGTATTTGCACAGTAAATTGGCTAAAATCGCTAACAGTTTGTGTATAGCAAGATGTCAATAATACACTCATACATAAGAAGATACCTATTTTGCTATATTTTTTCATTTAATTCACCCTAATTTTTTTGTCTTACAATAACTTGAACAGTTCTGCAATAGAATCTTCCTTCCGGGGTTGTATTATCATAAAGTAAATTTTGCTCACCAACCCCATAAGCTTGGACATTTTTGTTTTTTAATACAGCAGCCGTTGATTTAGCACGTGCATCGGATAATTTTTGATTATAAATATCATCACCAATTCGGTCAGTATGCCCAATGACCTGAACAGATGCTTCATCACTAATATCGCTATCTATAAATTCTGCAATCCTTCTGTTTGTTGAGTTTAAGTCTGATCTATTGAAGTCGAATAAAATCAAGTTATAGATATTAATACTCGAATCTTTTGGTATTATTTTTACGGGGACTTTCACTAAATCCGAAACAGCTGTTTCTTCGGGATTTTCCACTCGCATATATGCTTGTAGATCTTGCTTCAATTTAGATTTTAAAAGCTCACTATTTGCAAAATTAATTGTAAATCGATCTTGCAATGTTTCCTTTCCGCTAAAATAAGCCACATTTTCATTTCCTGTATTTGCAATTAGCTCCCAGGATTTGATTGGGTATTCACTTTCTACCCTACTTTTAATTACAACCTCTCCGGGTGTTACAAATCTTAAAGTATCCTCTATGACAATTGGAGCGACTATCTCCCAAGTATCAGAAGAAATTTCAGCTCTGCGATTTTCTGCTATTGCATCAGGATCTTTTTGGTTGGATGGTTTTTCGGGTAAGTTCCTTGAAACTACTTTAATTCTCGATGGGTCGATATTCCATACATTTACAAGATAATCCTTAACAGCATTGGCTCTTTGTGTCGATAATTTTTTGTTATTTCGTTCTTTCTTTAGATTTGTATTGCAACCTGTTATTGTGATTGTGGCGTTTTTATGCTCATTAAGTCTTTGGCCCAAAATATTAAGAACATAATAATATGATTCAAGCGAACTTCTTCCGAGCAAATCTTTGAGGGAAAAATTCTGAGCCTGTTCACGAGTGAATTGTACATACCTTTGGGGTATTTCAGCGGAATTTTCGTCAAAGAAAATATAGGTAAGAAAAGGTCTCAATTGTCTCGAGCGGTAAGACTCAATTACTATTGTATCAATTGGAGAGCTATCATCATTCACAATAGATAAATGTATTGTTAATGGTTTTATCAATTTAGAAATATATGGAGGATTGATTTCTTCTATTGGTTTATCTTTGAAATATGCTATATAAGGTTTATCGATTATTTCTTTTTCAGGTATAATTATATCCTCTCTAATTTTAACTTGTTCGCCCGTATCAAAGAGCCATAGAGAGATACCTGCTGATAACTGAGGCTGAGAAGCATAAGCAAAATCGCCGTGTAGTTCGACAATTCCAAATCGAGCAGAAACGCCACCAAGTATACGATAATTAGAAAACGTTTCTAATTTCACATCTAATGGAAGCCCAAGTCGAACTTCTTCATAAGGGTTGTTTACAATCTCGCTGGCATTTGATTGCTTTCGCACAACTTTGACAGAACCCGTCAAATTTTCATACTGTGCCCCGATATAGAACCCTATTCCAGAGGGATAAACAGCAGAAAAACTTGGACCAACTGAATATGATTGCACATCAATGCCAGGATTGCGAGAAATTGAGTGGTATGCACCGTGCAAAGCAATAGAATATGGAGAAAATGGATCTTTGAATAAATGAAATAGTTTATCGATATTTTGATTTAATGCAACTGTAAAATAAGTAGTTGATACATCATCAATGGGATAGGTAAAAAATCTGAATCTCAATTGAGTTCGAGTGGGAAGTCCTAAAAAGGCTTGAACAATTGGTAGTCCCGACATAAATGAGATATTATTTCCCTCGACAAAAGCTACAGTTTTATAAAAAGAATCAGGTGGAAATGGGTTCTGAGGGGCAGCAAAAACGGGGGTTGAAATACCACCATAAAGAGTAGGTTCAGGTACCGTCCCTTTAGTGTTTAAAATAATCTCTTGACCATTTTTTAAAGCCGTAATAACGACATTTGTATTGCCAAAACTTCCTGGCAGCTCTGCATTATAAGTTTTTTGTGAATGTGGAATATACATACCCATAACAGAAAAATCTAATCCAAAGCTCCATCCATTATTATAATTAGACACTGTCCATAAATCACTATTAAAACTTTGGCTCAAAGTAGTAACAAAGGGTTTGACATAGCCTGAGAGATTTTTTGAAGTAAAAATTCCAAACTCTCTACCTATTTCAAGTTCTTTTTGTGCTTTGCAAAAATTATACGAAAATAATATCAATGAAATAAGAAATAAATTTTTCTTCACAATAATCTCTCCTTATTTCTACAAAAATAATAAAATTTTAAGAAAATATAGATAAAAAAAATTATAATATTTGCAAATTTATTAAATTATACTTTTTGCAATGCTAATTCCCTACCCTTCTCCATTGCTTGAATATTTAAATCAATTATCTTATCACCCTTACGGGCAAAAATTGTGCGTATACTATTTTTCAAAATTTCAAAATCAATGCCTATAAAGGGCGACGAGGCACCAAGCAAGACCATATTCGTTGCTTTAGAATTGCCGAGTTTCCGTGCAATGTCATCCGCATTCAGTATAATTGAATTCTTAAATTTCTCCAAATTTTCAAGAATTAAATTTTTATCGGGATAATTGGACATATTCACAAATGGATTATTATTAGCAATAATCCAACCATCAGGAGACAAGAAATTAACATATCGAAGGGTTTCGAGAGGTTCCATACTAATGATTAAATCTGCCTCTCCCTCAGGAATTAAATCGGAAAATATCGGGCTATCGGAAATCCTAAAATGACTAACAACTTCACCACCACGTTGGCTCATACCATGGACTTCATTTTGTTTAAATAATAATCCTGCTTCAATCGAAGCAAACCCAATTGCGGACGCAATAGAAATAATACCTTGCCCGCCTACACCAGCTATAATAATATCTTTTTTCATAATTCACTTTTATATTGATTGTAATTCTAATTCTTTTTTCATTTCACGAATATCATCAATAGCAACAATACATTCACGACGCGAAATAATAACACTAACTCCATCATATTCAATTTCGTTCTTAAGAATTTCCACATTTTCTTTATGATTCCGTTTGCGTGGGTCAATCACATGCATATGATTTGGGTGCACACCCAATCCCATTACAATTTGCTCCAATTTACCTAAAGCAAGCGAGCGTTGCCCACCTGTCATACCTGTAATTTCGTTATCTAATATAATAATTACAACATCCGAATGATATGTCACACAATCAAGTAATCCAGTAATTCCTGAATGAGTAAAAGTGGAATCACCAATTACAGCAACAGCAGGGAAAGCGCCTGAATCCGCAAGACCTTTTGCCATTGTAATCGATGCTCCCATATCAACACAGGAATTTATTGCTTCAAATGGTGGCAAAGCACCAAGTGTATAGCATCCAATATCCGACATCACATGCCCCTTGGGGTAATCCTGCATTGCTTCGTTTAAAGCTCTATATGTATCAATATGAGCACATCCTGGACATAGCTCAGGAGGTCTAGCAACAGTAATAGGAGGGATTTCATACACCTTTTTTGCAGGCAGCTTCAACGCTTTTGCAACGATTGTTGGATTTAGTTCGCCAGTTCTAGGCAAATTTCCATCTAACCTACCATGAATTGGTATTGGCTTTTCAAATATCCCGTTTATCCTTCCTTCGATAAATGGATAGCCATCTTCTAACACAAGAACTTCATCGCACATATTAGCAAATTTTCGAATCATTTGTTTTGGCAATGGATATTGCCCGATTTTTAATATTGGATATTTGAGATTGTTTTTTTTGTAATTTTCCATCAAATAATTATATGAAATTCCCGCAGCTATAACTCCTAATGAACGGTCTGTGCCCTCAATAATATAATTATAAGCAGAATTTTCAGATTCTTCTTCAAAATTACTTTGTTTTGATAAAAGCACTTGATAACGTTTTTTTGCAATTGCAGGAAGCAAAACATATTGATGGAGGTCGTCGGGCAAATGTAATTCATTTTGATGTCTCTGGTCCTTTAAAGTTACGCCTGCACGGGAATGTGCCAATCGTGTTGTTAATCTCATTAATATTGGAATTTGGTATTTTTCAGAAAAATCATAACCAAAATGCACCATATCATAAGCTTCTTGTTGGTCGTGTGGTTCAAGTATAGGCACCAAAGCAAAATCACCATAATAACGCGAATCCTGTTCATTTTGCGAGGAATGCATTGAAGGATCGTCCGCTGCGACGATGATAATTCCCCCATTTGCACCTGTTATTGCAGAATTCATAAAAGGATCAGCGGCAACATTTAGCCCTACGTGTTTCATACATGCCATTGCACGTTTCCCTGCATAAGAAACGCCTAAAGCTCCCTCAACTGCTGTTTTTTCATTAGAAGTCCATTGAGAAACAATTTTGCTCGAACGTGCTTGCTTTGAGCCCATCACATATTCAGTAATTTCTGTAGAGGGTGTTCCAGGATAAGCATAAATTGCACTAATTCCAGCATCTATAGCGGCTTGTGCTATCGCCTCATCGCCTAATAAAGGTAATGTTTTCATTATTTTTTCCTTATAAAATCTATATTAAATATAATTATGTTCAGAAATATAATTTCTTGTATAATTTTCATCTTCTTGCATTCTTTCAATTAGCAGATCTGCATTTGAGAATTTTATTTCTTGTCGAATTCGATGCAAAAAGAAAACAATCAATTCTTGGTCGTAAAGATCCCCATTAAAATCCAAATAATTTACTTCCAATGTGGGCTTTACATCATTTGTTAATGTCGGTCTGACACCAATATTAGCCATTCCATAATATTTAACTCCATCAATAATCGAATAGACTATATATACTCCGTACGATGGCAATAGCTTATGAATATTCTCAGGTTTAATATTTGCCGTCGGATAGCCAAGATTTACACCCATCCCCCTACCAAAAATGACTCTACCATGCACAAAATAATCATAGCCAAGCATTGCATTTGCTTTTTCAATATTGCCCGATTTTAATGAATTCCTTATCATTGTGCTCGAAACAATTTCATTATTTAACGTAAATGGAGGTATTTGCTCAACTTCATATCGTCCGTTAGATAAATTTTGCAATAATTCTGCATTTCCTCGCCGATTTCTGCCAAAACTATGGTCATAGCCTATAAAAATCTTCTCCAAACCTATTTTTTTAATTAGAAGCTCTTCAATAAATTCCTCAGCTTCAATATGTGAAAATTCCCACGAAAAAGGTATAATAAGCACATTATTTAACCCTAATTTCTTAAGCAAATAAAGTCTTTCTTTTATTGTAGTCAGCAGAAATAACTCTGGTTTATCCGCTTTTTTTAATACAATTTGAGGATGAGGGTCAAACGTTATTACTAAATCCCGTTTATTTAGTTTCTGAGCTTCTGAGACAAGTTTTTCGAGTATCAATCGATGTCCAAGATGTATGCCATCATAAGTACCTATTGTTAAATAAGTTTCTGAATCAAAAGGAATTTCTTCAAGTGACCCGTAAATATTCATAAGAAGAAGATTTAAAAAAACTAAATTATAATATTACAAAATATTAAACAAGCCTTTATTGTCTAACTTATTAATTTTCTTGAAAATTTTTAAATTTTGTAGTAAAATCATTGATAGAAACGGCATCATTTACTCTATAATTACCAATTGAAACTCTTCTCAAACTGTAAAGGTACGAAGGGACACCAAGTTGCTTGCCAAAGTCCCTTGCAAAGCTTCGCAAATAAAAGCCTTTTGAAACTTGTATATAAAATGACACAAATGGAAGTTCGATATCAGTAATTTGAAAATCATAAATTTCAACTGTTTGAGGGTCCAACTCAATTTCAGAATTTGTTCGTGCATATTGGTATGCTCTTTTACCCTGTAATCTCTTTGCAGAATGGAGAGGTGGAATTTGGTCCATTTTACCTTTAAAATAAGAAGTTAATTCGTTTATTTGGTTATTTGTAAGGGATGATATATCGAAATATAATTCTTCTCTTGTTTCTCTATCGAAAGATTTAGTTGTGGCACCAAGTTTGATAGTGCCTGTATATGCTTTATTTTCAATAATTAATTCACTAATCAGCTTAGTATATTTGTTGCAAGCTATAATCATTAATCCCGATGCAAGCGGGTCAAGAGTTCCGCTGTGGCCAATTTTCTTAAAATGGGTGCGTGATTTAATTATCTCTAATACATCGTTTGAAGTAATTCCCTCATATTTATCAATTAAAATAAATCCCCCATCTGATTGAGTATCATTAAACCATTTTGGGAAATCCATACTATTTTGATTTGTGAGTATGTTCATTCTCCTCTTCTTCGACTTTCTTAATGAGTGACTGAATATGCTCAATCTCATCTAATGTATCATCCAAAAAGAATTTAAGGTCGGGGATAATTCGCAATTTCATATTCTTAGCAATTAGCTCTTTGAAATGATTTTTGTTCGTGTTCAATAAGTTGATTATTTCCAAAGGAGTAAATTTGGAATTATAGGAACTTACATAAATCTTAGCAATTGAAAAATCCTTAGAGACAACTACTGAAGAAACGCTAATTATACCATCACCCAATTCAAAAGTTGATCTTTGGAGCTCATTCGAAATGATTTTCCTTATTTCTTTGCCAATTCGTTCTGTTCTATAATTATTCATTTAATTTAATTTTCTTTTTACTTCGATCACTTTATAGGCTTCAATTGTATCACCTATCTGGAAATCATTGAAATTAGCAATTTGAATACCGCATTCAAATCCTGTATCTATTTCGCGTACATCATCTTTCCCTCGTTTGAGTGATGCTATATGGCCTGTATAAATTACCAATCCATCGCGAAGTACTCTAATTTTATCATTCTTTAAAATTTTCCCCATTTGAATTGAGCATCCCGCAATTGTGCCAATTCTTGATATTTTAAATAATTGTCGAACTTCTGCTATACCTGTTGTTTCTTCTTGATATTCGGGTGCAAGCAAGCCCTCGAGTGCTAATTGGATTTCATTCAAGCAATCATAAATAATATTATAATGGCGTATATCAACTTTTTCATTTTCAGCGATTTTGCGTGCATTTGGATCTGTGCTAACATTAAATCCAATAATCACAGCTTCTGATGCTGCGGCAAGCATAACATCAGTTTCTGAAATAGAACCAACCCCACTATGGATAATTTTTACCCGCACTTCATCATTACTTAATTTCATAATTGAATCGCTTAACGCCTCGACTGAACCTGAAACATCTGCCTTTAAAATAAGATTCAATTCTTTAACTTTTCCTTCTTGAATCCTCTGAGATATTTGGTCAAGTGAAATATTACGGGATTGACGTAATTCTTGCTCACGCTTCAAACGGGACCTTTCTATTGCTATATTACGAGCTTCTGCATCGCTATTGACTACCCGGAAATTGTCGCCCGCCTGTGGTAAAGTATTAAATCCAACTACAAGTACAGGATCGGATGGTCCCGCGCTCTCGATACGATTCTCTCTTTCATCAAGCAATGCACGTACCTTACCAAATGAATTACCCGCAATGAAAGGGTCAGATATTTTTAAAGTTCCATTTTGTATAATTACTGTAGCAACGGGACCAAATCCTTTCTTCATTACTGCTTCTACAACTGTACCAATTGCTTCCCTATTGGGATTTGCCTTTAAGTCAAGCAAATCTGCTTCGATTAAAATTTTTTCGAGTAATATATCTACATTCATGCCATATTTGGCTGATATTTCTACTGATTGAACATTACCATTCCATTCTTCTACAAGCACACCATGATTGGCAAGCTGTTGCTTTATTCTATCTGGATTAGCGTCAGGCTTATCTACTTTATTTATAGCTACAACAATTGGAACTCCCGCTGCCCTCGCATGACTAATTGCTTCTAGTGTTTGCGGCATTACACTATCATCAGCCGCTACAACAAGCACAACTATATCAGTGATTTGTGCTCCTCTTGCCCGCATTGCTGTAAAAGCTGCATGACCTGGAGTATCTAAAAATGTTATTTTTCTCCCATTATCTAATTTCACCTGGTAAGCACCTATATGTTGAGTTATACCCCCAGCCTCGCCCGCCACTATATTTGATTGCCGAATATAGTCAAGTAATGTTGTTTTGCCGTGGTCAACGTGTCCCATTATTGTAACTATTGGCGCTCGAGGTTCAAGATCCTCTTCCCTATCTTCTACTTCTGCAATTTGTTCCTCAAAAGCCCCTTGAAATTCTACTTTATATCCAAAATCCTCAGCAATAAGAGTAATTGTATCCTTATCTAATCGCTGATTTATTGTCACCATTAATCCCATTTCAATACATTTTAATATAATTTGATTAGGATTAATATTAAGCATTCGGGCTAAATCAGCTGTTGTTGCGTATTCTGTGATTTCAAGTACTTTTGCTCGTTCTTGTTCTCGCAATTGCCTAGATATTTCCTTTTCCTCTTTTTCTGTTTTCTTCTTTTGTCTAATTCGTGCTTTTGTTGTTTGTTGCTGTATGGATTCAATATCGACAATAGTCTCTCGAATTGCTCGCTGTACATCTTCTTCACTTATCTGTTCTCGAATTGATTTCTTATGCTTCTTAACAAATTTCTCTTCTTTTAATTTAGTTTTATCTTTAACTCTTAATTTTAGAGGTGCTTTTTCAACAGTTTCTGGTTCATCTGTAAATATAGGTCTCTTTGACCTCTCCTTTTTCCTAAATACAGTCTCTTCCTCTTTTGGATGCTGCTGAGATGGCAAGATTATTTGTAAAGGTTTCCGTGCAGTTGTTTTCCCTTCTTGGCTTTTCCTATCAGTAAGTCGAAGTTTTTGATTAGAACTCTCCTCCTTTCTAAAATTGGATTTCTCTCCTCTATTCCTAACCTCATTTTGTTGCCTATTATGTAATTCATCCTTTCGTCCTCTTGCCTCATCTTGTTCCTTACGTGCTTGCCGTTCCCTCTTTTCTTTGTCTAAATCAATTTTCCCAACTATTGTTAACCCTCGTAATTTAGGTGCTTCACCAGGCGAAACCTCTACTACTTTTTGTCTTTTTTTCTTTTGTTTTTCTAAAGTGCTTTCACTTCTGCTTTCTTCTTTGCTCTTAATTTCTTTTTGCTCGCTCTTGGCTTCAACCTTCAGCTCTTGCTTTGAAGTAATATGTTCTTTATTATCTTTCTCGGGTAATACTGTTTCGGTCGTTTTTTGCTTTTCTGCTTCTTTAATAGATTTTTGCGCCTTTTTTTTCTCTTCAGGTTTTTTATTTATTTCTTCCTTTGCTTGAATTTTTTGAGGAACATCAATAGGTTTTGATTCTATCGGTTTTTCAATTTTCTTTTCTTGTTCCTGCTTTGGTTCTTCTTTTGATATAGTAGGCTTTTTCTCTATAATTTGTTCTGGTTTTAAGGTATTTTCTATAACAGGTATTTCGACTTTTTCTTTTTTTACATTTTCTTCTTTATGGGTTTCAGTTAGAGTTTCTTTTGGAATAGGTTGCTGTAAAATTGTAGGTTTTGTCTCTGATTTTAAACCTAAATCTTCTTTAGGCAGCTCTGGCACTTTCTCAATTTGTGGTTTAGGAGCTTTTTCGCTAATTGTTGGAACTTGTGGCTGGGGAGTCTTAGACTGCTGTGTTTCAGTTTCAAGATGCTTTTGCTCAGTACCAGCTACATTATGTAAAATATTACTTTTTTCAATTTTTTCACGAACTTTTTGGCGGCTTGCTATATCCTTTTTAAATTTTTCTCGAACAAGTTCAGCCATTTCTTCAGGTATTTGTGCTGTTGGTTTATTAGGTACATCATACCCTTTGGAATGCAAAAATTCCACTATATCCTCGGCGATCCTTCCGATTTCTGTTGCCAATTTGAATAGCTTTATATTTTTTTCTTCAACCGCCATATTTTATATTTATTTTCTTGTTAATTTTTATTTTCTAGTTTTTCTATATAACTTGGGTCTTCTTCTTCATCAAATTCTGATAAAATTATATTTCTATATTCTTTAATATTTTCTTGATTCAATCCCTCAATTGATAATAATTTTTCTGGTTCTGCATCAAGAAATTCACGAGCAGTTTTTATATCATTTTCGACTAACTTATTGATAAGGGAATCGCCAAATTCTTCATTAAATTCTGATATATCGATATCTTCCACGCCTTCTTTTATTAAAGTCAAAGAATATCCCGTCAATTGTGATGCTAATCTTATATTTTGTCCATTCATCCCAATTGCAAGTGGCACTTGATCTTCGGTGACAATTACATTCGCCGATCTTGTGTCGGGAAATACTTGAATTTCTTTCACCCTCGCAGGTTGCATTGCCCTCTGAATATAGGTCACAGGATCATCGCTATATTCTATTAAATCTATATTTTCATTATTCAATTCACGCACTATTGAGTGAATCCTCACTCCCTTCATTCCAACACACGCACCCACTGGGTCTACTCTTTCATCGAATGATTGCACTGCAACTTTTGAGCGCCTTCCTGGGTCGCGTGCAATACCTTTTATTTGTATCAACCCATCATAAATTTCGGGTATTTCAATCTCAAATAGACGTTCGAGAAATTTTTCATTTGCTCTTGATAAAATAATTTCAGGTAAGCCCGATGGACCAGTTTTTTTCACCGCCTTTATCACGGCTTTAATTGTTTGATTTTTTCGATAACGCATTGCCTCGCTTGGTATTTGCTCTTCCTTTGGCAAATGCATTTCCACTTTGTTATGCATAATTAATAAGTCGTTTCGCCTTATCTGATAAATCTCACCTATTACTATCTCTCCTATTTTCGATGCATACTCATTATATATATTATTTTTTTCAATTTCTTTTACACGTTGCGTTAAACTTTGTGTTGCAAGAGTAATTAATCTCCTTCCAAAATTCTCACTTATCGTATCAAGTGTGATGGCAACTGCATACTCATCTCCAATCTCATATTGCTCATCTGGAGATTGATTAGCTTCCTCAAGGGTTATTTCTGTGACAGGATCAGTTACTTCATCAACAACCGTTTTTATTAAATATATTTCTATATCTCCCCTTTCCATATTGACGATAATATCGAAATTTGCTTGATTTCCATATTTCTTTTTTATAAGCAATGAAAATGTATCCTCAATTATTCCTTGCAGCAAATCTTTATCGATACCTTTTGCCTTTGCCATCTCTGTAAATGCTTCAATTATTTCCTGCTTATTAATCGGTTGTTTTTTTCTTAATTTTGCCATCTTTAAAAAAATTTTTTACAAAAAAAAGGGCTTTTGCCCTAATAACTTTCACAAAATTAATATATTTTCAATAAATAACAATATATAAATAATTTAATATATAGACGAATAAATATTCGTATCTATTTGTTACAAGCAACTTTGCGATTAGCTAAAACCACTTTTTTGAAATCAAGATTCACTATAACAGATGCCCCTAACACTTTGGTGCGTGGAAATACCTTAAACGTGGCTTTTCTTATAGGGGTTTATTGAATATACCCATTTTTATATAGGGGGTTCAAAATTTTAAATCCCTACATCCAAAGCAGTGATGCTTTCGCCACACAATTTCTTATAATTTTTCTACTCTTTTTATTGCGGGAATATCGCGTAGAATTAATTTTTCAATACCTGCGCGGAGGGTCATCAAGGATAATGGACAATCGATACAATTGCCTTTGAATTCCAATACTAACGTTTTATTTTCAGGTTCATAATTGCTAATATCTACATCGCCTTCATCAATCGCGAGGTATGGCTTGACTTTTTGCAAAATTGCTTGACTTTGCCTAATTATTTCATTTTTTTCAGGATTATCCATATCTCACTTTTTTGATTTATTTTGACAAATTTGGATTTCTTCGAGAAATTTTTCTTGAGCAATAAAAGGTTCCTCACCTTCTGCAGGCTTTAGCTTTGTGTATGTACCATCAGGGTTCAATCTCCAGGATTTAGTGTTGTCTCTCCAATTAGTATTTAAAATATTAAAAAGGGTATTTTGTAAATTTTTTTGATATATTGGAAACATCACTTCAATGCGATTATGCAAATTCCGGCTCATCCAATCCGCACTTGATAAATAGAATTCACCATCACCACCATTTTTAAAATAAAATATGCGGCTATGCTCCAAAAATCTCCCTAAAATGCTGCGCACCTCAATATTTTCGCTAATCTCAGGCAACCCAGGACGCAAGCAACATACTCCCCGTACAATCAATTGAATTTTCACGCCCGCAATTGAAGCTTGGTATAATTTTGGAATAAGTTCGCGATGAGCAAGTTGATTCATTTTTGCAAATATCAAACCTGGATTGTCGGGAGTGGATTTTTCAATTTCTCTATCAATTAAATAATTTATTTTTTGATATAAATTTATTGGCGCAACCGAAAAATGCTTCCATTCGGACGGATGGGAATAACTTGTAAGAAAATTGAACAATAATGCAGCATCTTTTCCAAATTCAGGATTGGAAGTAAAGAAGCCAATATCAGTATAAATTCTTGCCGTTGTTTGATTATAATTACCCGTTGATAAATGCACATAAGTGCGAAAAATGTCTTGCTCTTTGCGAACAATATAGGCAATTTTGCAATGTGTCTTCAAATGTGGAACACCATAGACGACGTGCACACCTGATTTTTCTAATTTTTTTGCCCAGACGATATTATTTTCCTCATCGAACCGGGCTTTTAATTCAACAAACGCTGTAACGCTCTTTCCATTTTCTGCAGCTAATTTCAATGCCTCTAAAATTGGAGAATTAGAGTCTGTCCGGTAAAGAGTAATTTTTATCAATAATACATCAGGGTCAGTTGAAGCAATATTTAAAAAACGCAATACAGAATTAGAAAATGAATCGTATGGATGATGCACCAAATAATCCTTTTGCGAAATTGCTTCAAAAATTGCTCCATTATCACCTTGAAATTCCTTAATAATGCGTGTAGTAAAAGGCTGGTCTTTCAAAGCAGGAAGGTCTAATCTTAAAAGTACCATAAAATCAGGTAAATTTAGGGGTCTACTATAAACATAAACATCTTCTTCTGATAAACCAAGATATTCCAAGATAAAATCAAGCAATTCATTTGGAAAATTTGGATTCAATTCCAAACGTACAGGTTGCATACCCCACCTGCGTTCTCTTATATGCTCCGATATTTCGTGCAGCAAATCTTCGGCTTCATCTTCTGCAATTTCAATATCTGCATCACGTGTTACGCGGAAATTATACGCCCCAAGTATTTGCATCCCCGGAAAAATTTTGAATGCATTTGCTTTTATAATTTCCTCAAATAGTATGTAATGATACCCTTCTCTATTTGGAAGTTTTACTAATCGGGGCAAAAAATTTGGCACTTGCAAGAATGAATAAATTTGACTCTTTTTTATGTTATCGTAAAGAATAAATGCAATATTCAAACTGCAATTAATTAAATTTGGAAAAGGATTTGCAGGTCCGAAACTTAATGGTGTCAATACGGGGAAAACATATTTATCAAAATAATCATCCAAAAATGCTTTATCTGCTTTATCAAGTTCATTATATTGATGGAATTCAATGTGATGCTCCTTAAATTTTGGATAAATATCTTCCATCAATATTTGGCGATGGAGGTCAAAAAGTGGAATAAGCTTGCGTCTTATTTCAATCAATTGTTCTTTAGGGGTTTTCCCATCATATGATAATTCAGCAATGTTAGAGTCAGCCTGTTCCTTCAACCCTGCTACACGAATCATAAAGAATTCATCAATATTTGAGCTAAAAATTATACAAAATTTCATCCGTTCGAGCAAAGGATGCCGCTCATCCATTGCTTCGTGAAGCACACGCTCATTAAAATCAATTAAGCTTATTTCTCTATTTATAAAATATTTATAATCTTTTAAATTTTTCATTTTATATAATACAGCAATTATAAAACTACAAAATTACAATTGTTTCTATTTTAATGGCTAAATAATCATCTTTTCGTGAATATTTTGTAATTTGCAAATATATATAGTTATTATTTAGGAAATTAAAATGTATGATATTGTAAAAGAAACAGACCAAGAAATCTATCAAGCATTAACTAGCGAAGCAAATCGACAAAAAGAAAAAATCGAATTAATCGCAAGCGAGAATTTTGTTTCGCCTTCAGTAATGGAAGCGCAAGGCTCAGTATTAACAAATAAATATGCCGAGGGTTATCCAGGAAAGCGATATTACGGCGGATGCGAGTTTGTGGATGTTGCGGAAAATTTAGCTCGAGAGAGACTGAAAAAGCTTTTTGGTGCAGAATATGTCAATGTGCAACCTCATTCAGGAAGTAGCGCAAATTTAGCAGCATATATGGCATTTCTGAAACCAGGTGATACAGTGATGGGATTAAGTCTTGCCCATGGCGGACACTTAACTCACGGCTCACCTGTAAATTTTTCAGGAATACTTTTTAATTTTGTTCCATATAAATTAAATGAGCAAACCGGATATATTGATTATGATTATGCAGCGGATCTTGCTAAGCAGCATAAGCCTAAGATGATTACAGTTGGAGCAAGTGCATATCCACGTGATATTGATTTTAAGAGATTTAAGGAAATTGCAGATAGCGTGGGAGCGTTTTTATTTGCTGATATTGCCCACCCCGCAGGTATTATTGCAAAGGGACACCTGACAAGTCCATTACCATATTGCCATATAGTATCAAGCACAACACATAAGACTTTACGAGGTCCTCGTGGGGGTATTTTGATGATAGGCAAAGATTATCAAAATCCTTTTGGAATTGTCGCCCCAAAAAGCGGTCGAGTGAAGATGATGAGCGAAATAGTTGATTCAACTGTGATGCCAGGTATACAAGGTGGTCCGTTGATGCACGTTATTGCTGCAAAAGCTGTTGCCTTTGGTGAGGATTTGACTGATAATTTTGATATTTATATCCAGCAAGTCTTGAAAAATGCAAAAGCACTCGCAAATGAACTGATTTCAAAAGATTATCAACTTGTAAGTGGTGGCACTGATAATCATTTAATGCTAATTGACTTACGAAATAAGGGATTAACAGGTAAAGATGCCGAAACAGCATTAGATTTAGCAGGAATTACAGTAAATAAAAATACAGTGCCAAATGAAGACAAATCGCCGATGGTTACATCTGGTATTAGAATTGGCACCCCCGCAATTACTACACGTGGAATGAAAGAAAATGAAATGAAAATTATTGCTGATTTCATTGATAATGTGATTAAAAATTATAAAGATACAGAAAAATTGCAATCTATTCGTCGAGAAATTATTGAATTTACTAGTAAATTTCCTTTATTTGCGTGGTAATGAGTGAGAATAAAAAAAGAAAGTCCATATTTCTTTCCATTCTTAAGTGGTTAGGATATGGACTCATTTTTTTATTTCTTTTCCTTATTATTTCATTGTTTGCAATTAATGAAATAGATTTTTTAAGAAAACCATTTTTAAAATTTGCAACTAACATTGCAAATAATGCCCTGCTTGCTAAAATAAGTATCGAAGATCTTAAGTTTACTTCTTTTCATAGTCTTGAAATTAAGAAAGCTTGTATGATTGCTGATGGCGATACGCTTGCAAATATTGAAAATATCAAAGTAAATGTTGATATTTCACCAATATTTCAAAGCAAATACATAATCCGTAATATTGAACTGCATAATGGTACTGTTAAATTATTGAGAAATAATTATGATTCCTTATGGAATTTTGAGAAAATTGCCCCACCCACAAAAACTGTTTCTAAGCCATCAACAACTCAACCAATTATTAATATAAAGAGACTAAATTTCTCAAATATCACATTTTGGTTGAAAGATTCAACTGCCATAGATACGTCAAGCAAATTCAATCCGCTTGATTTATTTGCACAAAATTTAAATATTAATTTATCAGCTTATGCGAACTTAAATACAAATAAAATTCGGGGAAATATCAAGAATATATCATTTAATGAGCAGAAAAATAATTTTAATTTGAATTCATTAGCAATTTTATTCCAGATAGATTCTACTTCGATAAATATTGAAAAATTAAATTTGCGTACAAGCAATTCTACTATAAATCTATCAGGAAATATTGGAAATTATTCGCCATTGTCAATTGAAAAATATACAGATATTGAGAAAGCTATTTTTTATATAAATGCAAATATAGATACCATAAATTCTAATGATTTGCTTACATTCTTCGACCTTCCTTTTAATCAAGATCAAGTTGCACATATTAAAATTAATGCCAATGGCAATAATGATAAGCTTGATATAAATCAATTTAATGCACAAATTGGCGATTCACAGATTAATTTAACAGGTTCATTATTTAATTTTATGAATGATAGCTTAAATTATCAAGCTGATATTCAAAATTCATATATTACTAAAACTGACCTTGTGGGTTTTATTGATGCAAATTTATCAGGTATTCCTGATATTAATTACATTAATATCAAAGAATTGCAAGCGACAGGAAGCACCCGAGATATTAATGGAAAATTGGATTTATTGACTAATGCAGGTAATATAGTTGGAGATGCTAATTTTCAGTTCGATCCAGATTATAAATATTACGCTAATTTGAAATTTAATAAGCTCAATTTGGAGAATATCACCGCTTCGGCAAATCTTTCCTCTAATTTAAATGGTTATCTTTATTTAAATGGGAGCGGTATAGAACTCGATAAAATGGTTGATACTATATTTTTATCAGCATATCGCTCACTAATTTACCGAGATAGCATTGATACTGTTATTGTGCGGGGATCTTTAAATCAAGGCATTGCTTCATTTCCGCAAATTTTTGTTAGATTTCCTCAACCTCGCCGCTCTTTTGTACGATTAAATGCCACTGTTGATTTTAGACATCCTAATAATCCAAGTTATTATTTAAAAGGAAGAATCAATAATGTTAATCTTGCTGCTGTTGCTCATGATAATAATATGCCTTTGAATTTCAGTGATAACTTTGAATTGGAGGGTAGCGGGATAGATTTAGATTCAATTCAATTCAAATTTTCTACAGAAATTGAAGAATTATATTTAAAAAATCTCGCTATGTTGCCTCAAAAAATTGATATTTCTCTAAAAAAGAATGATAATAATGAAAAGGAATTTTCATTATTGTCGGGCGATAATCAAATCCGTGCAATTGGAGAGATAAAGATAAGTGAATTTATTAATTCGATGGAGCAAAATATTCAATTTGCATCCTCATATCTACAAAATTATTATTACAATTTTATATTAAAGCAAAATGATACAACACTAAACCGCACCTTAGTTGAAAAATTTAAGGATTATCAATTTCCGTTTTGTGATTTAGATTTATCAATCAATTTGAATGATTTTTCATTGGTAAGTGTGTTTATACCTGATTTACATATTGTAAGTTCAATCAATACGGATATTAAACTTAATTCATACGGTAGCAATTTTGTTGCTGATATAAATCCAATGGAGATAGGATTTACAAACATCAGTACTAACGGAACAAAAATCAAAGTAGATCCATTTTCGATTACAAGTTTTGCAAGATTTCATAAAGACTCAATTAAACTTATAAGCCCTCAAATTAGTATGGATATTAAAGATATAAGCGCATTGACATTCAATCAGACAACAATTATAAATCCCGATTTATCAATGAATTACAAATCTGACACATTGTATGTCGATTTGTCTGTAAATTATGATACTTTATTGAATATTCATACTAATTTGATTGGAAATATCGAAAAAGAATACTTTAATTTGCAAATTGATACATTATCAATTACAGCTCTAAATCGTTATCACTGGCAAAATGCAAATCCTTTGTCAATTTCTATAGATCCTTCATCAATCAACATTAAAGAATTTGAAATGACACGGAATAATAAGGAAACAATTGCAATAAATGGCAGAGTGGATACTACAGGCTTTGATAATTTATCCTTACTGATAAATAATATAAATATAAAAGATTATGCAAATTTACTTTCAAAAGATTTCCAAGAAAATTTAAATGATTTATATTATAAAAATTTACATTTGAATTTCAATGCTGATGGAAAATTAAACAATCCCAATTATGCTTTGAAATTTGGTATTGATAGTATTATATATGAAAAATCATATCTCGGAAATATTATTGGCAACTTTGTTTATTTAGAAAAGAAACTTGATGGGAAAATCGAAATTGGTGATAAGAATAAAAAGGTTGATGTACCTTTAAAAATTGAGATTCCTAAATTTCCAATAGATTTGTCAATGGAAAATTTTGGCAAAATATATGATGATTTTGCATTAGATATTTCAATGGATTCGCTTCAAGCAAGGTATTTAGGTTTATTTTTACCATTTCTTTCTAATTTATCCGGTATAATAAATTCCAAGATTCGTTTATTTGGAAGCAATATTGATGATATTATGCTTGCAGGAAACCTTGATATAGATAATGTTCAATTTAATCTAAAATATAATAATATCGATTATAAACTAAATTCAAAAATCAATATTGATAATAACCTAGTAAAAGTTGAGAAATTATCTTTGAATAATGTGCAGTACCCGGGTATATTAGATGCAAATGGCGAGTTAATATTAGCACAAAACAGGCTTGAATATTTCAATTTTGGAGTATCGATGAAAAATTTTATTGTGCTAGATGAAAGCTCAAAATCTTCAAATATGGGGATCTATGGCAAAATTGATATATCGACAAAAAGCGGACCCGTAACTATTATCGGAGATTTGCAATCTCAAGAAATTGCGGGTGCGTTGCAAATTAATCCTTCAAATATAACAATTGTAAACCTTTCACAAGCAAATTCAAAAGCACAATCATTCTTTATATATGAAATTAAAGATGACAAAAAAGTATATACGTATAAAATCATCGAGGATTCTACAAAAAAAGATACGACAAAAAAAGCAATAGAAAGAAGATTGAATTCCGAGAAGCTTAATATTGATTTAAGTATTTTTATTCCCCAAAAAATTAATGCAACATTGCAATTAGGCGCAATAGGACAAGTAAATGCCATAATTGGAACAAGCGACCCAACAGTTCCTTTGAAGTTTGTATTAAATCCTCAAAACCCATCAGGACAACTTTATGGCGATTTACTACTTGAAGAAGGTTCGACTATAAAATCCTATAAAGAAATGAAAGCATCGGGCGAAATATCTTTCCAAACAGGGAATTTAACTAATCCATCTTTAAATATTACAGGGGAATATGAAGGAAAAGTGAATGACCCACAAAATCCTGGCAAGTACATAACATATATACGAATAACAGGCACAGCACAATCCCCTATTGTAAAATTTGATTATACAATAAATAATGAAGTGCCTCAAGGCGATTCGACTACTATTCAAGAAAACGCACTTTATCTTTTGCTGCTGGGTTATATTCCAGGTTCATCTTTAAATACAGGTGGCGGTTTACTTGACCCTGCTATTGTCAATCAGCTTGGAAATATGGGACTTTCATCTGTCGCATCACGTTCATTTTCTGACTTGCTCACCAAAACAGGAGTTATCGAAAGCGCTGATATACAATTAAATAGTCAGGATTTTGAGCAAACCCGCGTCCAATTGAAAGGCAAATTGTTAGGCAATGTCAATTGGACTCTCAGCGGTAATCTCTCGAATTTCTCTCGAAATAATCAAATTATAATTGAAATTCCTTTTTCTGTAAATTCTTCAGCTTTAAATCAAGTGCTTGGTCAGATTGCATATTCCACAAATTCAAATTCTACAACAATTGACCCAAATGAAAAGAATTGGGAAATTAAGCTCAAAATCGGTGGAAGCTGGTAACTCAATCATCGTCAGGCGATTTAACTTCAAAAGACATAATTACGGGACAATGATCTGATATTTTTTCAGCGTTTTCTTTCCCATAAAAATTATAAGTATTAAGCATCATAAGCGAACCCGCAAGTATCCTTTTCTTCAAATTCTTAGAGATAATAATATGATCAATTGAATTCCAAAAATGATTCTTACAACTTTTGAAATCCGCTGTTTGAAACTCGATATTTGGGTTATTTGCTAATGCATCTAGGGTCTGATTAGATTTTTTCTTAGGATTATCATTAAAATCGCCAAGAATTATAATATCCTTTTCATTATAAGAAAGAATAGAATCAAGCCAGTGATTGAGAACTTCAGCTTGACGAGTGCGAAGTTGATAGCTTCGCTGTTTTAAATCAAATGTGCTATCATACCCTGAAGTAGATTTAAGATGCACATCCATTATCCAAAAATCAAGATTACCTTTTTGACAATAAGCTAACAGTCCTGGGCGAGTTGTTAAAAATTCTACATTTAATGGTGGATATTCTTTGAATTGAAAAATTTTGATATCGGGACCATAAAGGAAGGCGAGTTTTTGTTTTGACTCGCCTTTACCGCATATATATTTATAATCGGGAAGATATTGCAATATTTTTCTTAATGCTTTGGGGTTTTCGACTTCCTGCAAAGCAATTAAATTAGCCTTTGTATCAGCAATTACTTTTGCAAGATTTTCGTAATCTTCTGCAGAGCGAGGATTATTATCATTAATACCATCACCCAGCCATTCACAATTAAGAGTGGCGATAGTTATATAATTAGGATCGCTCGAATAAACAAATTTCTTATTCTCATTGCATCCAAAAATGAAAAATGAAAATGCAAAGAATAAAAGAAATGATCTAGTAATTTTCAATAATTTCATTTATTCATACCAAAAATGGATTTGATTACATCGTTCACCATTTTTGGATTTTCTTTTAATCGCCGTGTTGAATAGCCAAACCAATCTGTTCCAAATGGTACATAGACCCTCAATCGATGCCCTTCGGCAAGCAATTGATCGCGTCGCTCATTTCTAACACCTAGAAGCATTTGAAATTCATATTGTTCCCTTGTCATTCCTCTTTGTTTTATCAATTCTTCTGCATAGAGGATTAAAGGTTCATCGTGAGTTGCAATGCCCACATAGAAATCATTATCGAGCATTGTTTTTAGAAGTCGGCGATAATTTTCGCGAATCTCTTCTTTATCTTTATAGGCAATTTCTTTGGGTTCAACATAAATCCCTTTGCACAGGCGTACGCTAGGCTTATATTCTATCAAGCTTTTAACATCATCCATTGAACGACGCATATATGCTTGCAAAACTATGCCAACGTTGTCAAATCCATTATCACGGAGTTTTTTATATAATTCAATAGTTGGGGTTGTATAAGGTGAATTTTCCATATCCAACCGAACAAATAATCCAAGTGATTTGGCTTTTTTGAGCAATGTTTTGATATTTTCATAGCCATATTCAGGGTCAATACCAAGCCCAAGAGATGTGGGCTTTACAGATAAATTTGAATCAAGATGATTTTCAACAATTGCATCAAGCACGGTACTGCAAGCACGCAATTCGTTTTCTACCATTTCTTTTGTGGTAACAAATTCGCCAAGCACATCAATTGTGCTCATCCCACCTTTTGCCATTAACTCTCGCGTAACTCTAATTGCATCATCGAGAGTTGGACCTGCGATATATTTCTTTGCAAAAATATATATAAATTTTTTTGGAAAAATAGGAATAATAGAAGCAATAATTTTATTTAGCATTTTTTAAAACCAATTAAAAATAATTTACAAAATTATAGTGTTTCTATCAAAAAATTATAAATATTAAGAATAATTCATAATTTTTATTTCTAATATTTAAAATACTAATAAATAGAATTCGTTTTTTTTATAAATGTTTTTTAAAATCCATTAAATCTAACCAATGAAAAGAATTCCATTTTTAGTAAGCTTATTTGCATTAATAATATCATTTAATGTCAATGCTTTATTTGCAAGTCCCAAACTTGTGGAAATATCGGCATATCCTTCAAAATTGACTGTTCAGCAAGATGAAAAATTCTGGATTAAATTTGACATTAATATCAATAAAAATTATCATACATATTCATTTAAATTGCAGGAAGGCGAATATGGCGGTCCGACGCAATCTGAAATACATTTCTCTCCCGAAAGCGATATAAAAATCGCAGGCAATCTGATTGCTCCTAAACCATATATCAAATATGATTCTGCTTTTTTTATGAATATTGAATGTTATAAAGGAAAAATTTCAGTTGAAGTGCCTGTTATTGCAAAGAGGAATCTTGATTTTAAAAAAGATAGGATAATAGCAAAAGCATATTTGCAATTGTGCACCGAGGAAGGATGCATTCCACCCGATTTTTATACAGGTAGGTTAATTCCTGAAGTCTACACCTCAAAAAATACGCTTTCGCAAAGCAACACTGATAATTCTTCGCAAGTCACCCCAGTTCAAGAGGAAATTAATAATACAGCTAATAAATCAAGCGAAATAATATCACAAAACAACTCAGGACAAGTTATAACGAAATCTCAAGAAAACATACAGGAAAGTAAAGAGGCTGGTATTTTCTCGTTCTTGTGGATTGCTATGACCGCGGGGGCATTGGCATTGCTAACGCCTTGTGTATTTCCTATGGTACCTATCACAGTATCATTTTTCACAAAACGCGCTGAAAGTCATCCTGGCAGGGCGTTGAGAGATTCCACAATTTATGCGTTAGGTATAATACTTACCTTCACTGCAATTGGATTTTTGCTTGCTATTATATTTGGAGCAACAGGCATTAGGGATTTCGCATCAAATCCGTGGGTAAATACTGCCATTGGCTTATTATTTATTGTGTTTGCCTTTAATTTATTCGGTGCATTTGAAATACAATTACCAACAAAATTACTCAATACCTTAAATGCAAAAAGTGGACAAAGCACAGGTGTATTAAGCATTTTATTAATGGGTCTGACATTTTCACTGACATCATTCACTTGCACTGTACCGTTTGTAGGCTCAGCCTTGATTGCAGCAAGCACAGGCGAGTGGTTTTATCCAATAATTGGAATGCTTGGGTTTTCAATAGTATTTGCTGCACCATTCTTTTTGCTTTCGTTATTCCCCGCATACTTGAAAAAGATGCCAAAATCAGGCGGATGGATGAATAACATAAAAGTTGTTATGGGATTTTTAGAATTGGCATTTGCACTGAAATTCATTAGCAATGCTGATTTAGTTTGGGGCTTGGGAATATTACCTAAAGATATATTTCTTGCAATATGGGTCGGAATTTCGTTATTGATTACATTATATATTCTTGGCGTGTTCAGATTTGAGATGGATTCACCTATCGAAAAGGTTTCATCATCAAGGATAACTTTTGCAATAATCTTTGCTTCTATAACATTCTTTTTGCTTGGTGGATTATTTGGTCGTCATTTGGGCGAGTTGGATGCATTCTTGCCTCCTGAAGAATATCACGAAATTATTAGTGCGGGCAGAAATCAAAACGCAAGTATTTCAAAAATTGATCCCACTCAGGTAAATAAAAATTCCAATACAAACTCAAATGATATAACCCAAAATTCAAGCTGGCTTGATAATTTGCAAGAGGGTTTAGAATTAGCAAAAGCAAGTAATAAATATGTGTTTTTAGATTTTACAGGATTTACTTGCACAAATTGCAGATGGATGGAACAAAATATGTTTAAATCACCGGAGGTACAAAATCTCCTCAATCAAATGGTCAAAGTAAAACTTTTCACAGATAGGAATGAGGAACCATATTTATCTAATAAGAAATTCCAACAAGAAAAATTCGGTTCAATAGAATTACCTTTGTACGTAATTTTGAAACCGACCGGGGAAGTAGTTGCTACGGAAACATTTACTCGTGATCATCCTGAATTTATCAATTTCTTAAAAATGGGAGTTAATGAAAAAATTTAACAAAATTTACTAAATATTCATAATTTTGTTTTCTAAGGAATTTAGAAATGTTAATATATCTTAGACTTGTTGCAATTGCAATAACAAGCTATTTAATTGGCTCAATCCCTTGGGGATTAATAATATCCAAGAAATTTTTTGGATTTGATATACGAAAAAAAGGAAGTGGGAACATTGGTTCAACTAATGTATTCCGAATTCTCGGGATAAAGTGGGGCATAATAGTTCAAGCATTAGATATTTCTAAGGGCGTATTAGCTGTGCTTATTGCAAGTTGGATAGGAAAGAATATTTCAATCCCAAATATTACAGGATTTTCTGATATTATTATAATTCAATTCTGCGCGGGTTTAGTCGCAGTATTTGGTCATGCATTTTCGATATTTGCTCAATTCAAAGGAGGTAAGGGTATCAACACAGCATTAGGTATGCTAATTGCAATTGCACCAATTGATTTGAGCATATCAATATTAATTTTCATATTAGCGGTAATTTTTTCGGGATATATTTCGCTTGGCTCAATTTCGGCAGCACTTGCTTTGCCATCCTCGCTATTTATGCGTTATAATATTTTTCATATACATATCCCCGCATATCATTTTCTTATTTATGCTTCAATTGGTTTAGCGGTATTTATAATATATACTCATAGAAAAAATATAATAAGGTTGCTAAAAGGTACCGAAAATTATTTTGCAAAGCTCCAGCTAATAAAAGTAAAATTCCTTCAGCCTAAAAATTTAAGTAAATGATTAAGCCCAATTTTAATGAAACGCTTATTAAAAATAATACAATTGCTGTTATTGGTGCAGGTGGATGGGGTACAGCATTATCAACAGTATTAGTCAAAAACGGATTTGATGTAAAAATATGGGCACTTGAAGAAGAAACAGCAGATGATATAAATTATAATCATAGAAATTCGGTTTTTTTACCAAATATTACCTTAAGTAATAGAATTATTGCCACAAACAATTTTGATGATATTCGAGATGAAAAATTCATAATTTCTGCAGTTCCAACTCAATTTATTCGCTCATTATTTATTAATAATAAATTTGATTTCAAGGATAAATATATATTAAATATTGCAAAAGGTATTGAAAAAAACACTCTTTTGCGATGCTCACAAATATTCATAGAACTTGGATTGCAACCAGAATGTTATGCAATATTGACTGGACCAAGTCATGCTGAGGAAGTTGCTCGCCAAATGCCTACCACAGTTGTCTCAGCTTCAGATGATTATGATTTTGCTATGTTTATCCAAAATTTAATATCAAGTGATTATTTACGGATATATACAAATGAAGATGTGATAGGTTGTGAAATTGGTGGATCTATAAAAAATGTAATTGCAATATCAGCAGGAATAATTGAGGGACTTGAACTTGGTGATAATACAAAGGCTGCTCTTATTACTCGCGGACTTGCAGAAATATCACGACTTGCTATAGCAATGGGCGCCAATCCTTACACATTGTTTGGGCTTGCGGGACTCGGCGATTTGTTTGTAACTTGCAATAGCAAGCACTCTCGCAATAGATATGTAGGCGAGATGATAGGCAAAGGATTGAAATTATCTCAAATTTTGGCAAATATGAAAATGGTCGCTGAAGGTGTGGAAACTGCTGTTTCTGCAAATGAACTGTCCAGGCTTCATAATGTTGATATGCCAATTGTCCAAAAAGTTTATCAAATATTATTCGAAGATCTTGACCCAAATTTAGCAATTCATCAATTAATGACTCGTTCGGCAAAACATGAATGGCTATGAAAAGGCAAGTATCTATCATCGTAATATTTTTTTTAGCAGAAATTATATCGCTAAAATCTCAAGATGTTTTTTGGGCTGATACAATTTTCAGTTGTTCATCAGAAATTACTAAAGAATCAAATTCCCCAATCCAAGTACTTGGGAAATATAATGTAATGCCGAATTTTGGAAAAACACCTTGCGCTTGGACACTTGTTTATGCCAAAAGAAGGAATCAATGGATTGAATTGGGGTTTGCTAAAAATATTATTGCTCAGCAAGTAATTATTAATGAAAATTATAATTACTCTGCAATTGCAAAAGTTATATTATTTGATGAAAAAAATAATCAAAAGATAGTTTTTTCAAATCCAGACCCTAAAATGAAATCAGATAAAGGTCGCTTTTTTAATATTATTTTTAAAAACGATGATTTCATTGTTTCAAAAGTGCGCATCGAACTCAATACATCAAATTTTTGGGATGATTATCAAATTGATGCTGTTGGAATCACAGAAAAAAAGGATACAATTTTCCCACAAATTAATCTTGAGAAAAGTTCAGAATATCAAAATAATATTGAGCGACTTAACGATAATGTTAATTCAAATTATTCTGATTTAGCTCCATTAATTTCGCCTGATGGGAAAATATTATTTTTTACACGAGAAGGCGACCCAAGAAATTTAGGAGGAGCAAATGACCAAGATATATGGTATTCGATTATAGATTCCAATGGCATTTTTGAAAAAGCAGAAAATATT
>JAGOIG010000122.1 GCA_017995735.1 Candidatus Kapaibacterium sp.
AAATTTGGAAATATTATATTTTATCAATTTATGAAGAATGCTAAAATAATAGATTAATTTTCCAAAATTATCTTAATTAATTTTCAAATTTATCCTTGTTTAAAAACACATTTGCGGGAAGTATTTTCCCATTCATATATATTTCAGGATTAACAATATCACATTCGACCCATCTAACTTTTACATTTGCCTCTTCGAACATTGTTAAAGTACGTTGATGAGCCTCTTGCCATTTCCCATTTGTATGCTCGGAATAGAAATCTTGTCCATTTTTATGAATAATAACTTCCGAAATCCCTGTTTGAATTATCGCTCTTGCACAATCAGCGCATGGTATCCATGGAACGTAAATTTTGCAACCTTTCAGAACAGTCCCACGCCTTGCTGCGTTATATATTGCATTACGTTCCGCGTGTTCAATCCAATAATATTTTTCATCATCCTGTCGGGATAGCCGCTTTTCCTCTGAATCGACTTCTATACTGCGTGGCAGGGAGTTATAACCTGTTGAAACAAGCACATTATCCGCATCTGTCACAACTGAGCCAACGTGCGTCATCGCATCCTTGCTTCGCATTCCAATCAAATAGCACAAAGTAATATATAATTGGTCCCAATCTGGTCTTTTCATTTATTTTTCAATATTTTTTAAAACTTCAAGATTTTTTTGCACTTTGCTGAGTGTATCTTTCATATTTTCGAGCTTTTCTTTTTCATATTCGACTGTTTCGAGTGCTGCATTTTCAAGGAATTTTGCATTTTCAAGCTTGCTAATGCTCCCCTCAATATTTTTTTGCAATCGCTCAATTTCCTTCTCCAATCTGGCTATTTCTTTTTGTAAATCAATTTTGGAATCTAATAATACATCTATTTCAATACCACGAATTACGCTTTTGATAGCGTGCTTTTGCCTATTATCAGGATTAATTTGCAAATTAGATATTTTTGCCAAATCGGAGATTGGACCTTGCAAATCTTTTAAATATTGCACAAATTTTTTATCCTCTATATAAAAATTCACGGGTAGCGATATAGATGGTTGAACTCCAAGCATTGCCCGTAAGCTGCGAATTTCATCAACAATCAATTGAATTATTTCAAAATCATTTTCTTCTTCTATTGATATGTAGCTTTCATTTTCAACGGGGTAATTTTCAATTGAAATTGATTCATTTTCTTTATGATTATATAGTAAATGCCAAAGTTCTTCGGTAATAAATGGCATTACGGGATGAATCAACTGCAATATTTTCTCAAATATATATAATGCAAATTTTACTATTTCTGCTTTTCTTTTTGATGTCTCTGCATTTGTAAATTCCGTTTTGATAATCTCAATATACCAATCGCAAAAGTCCCGCCATATAAAATCATATATATTTTTTGAAAAATCATTTAATTTATATTGAGAAAGATTTTGATTTACTGTTTTAATTGTAGAATTCAATCTTGACAAAATCCAATGGTCTGCAAATGTCAAATTTTCGAATGATAATTTAACATTATCAATTTCTGTTTTATCTACATCATCATATTTTAATTGAATGAAACGAGCGGCGTTCCATATTTTATTTGCAAAATTTCTACCAATTTGCATTGAAGGTATATCTTGCGATTTTACATCAACATCAAGCCTCACATCTTGTCCCAATGGAGATAAATATATCATTGTGAATCGCACAGCGTCTGCACCATATTTGTCAATAATATTTAATGGGTCAGGAGAATTACCTAATGATTTTGAGAGCTTTCTGCCCTTGCCATCGCGAATTGTACTTGTAAAATATACA
Organism: Candidatus Kapaibacterium sp.; assembly: GCA_017995735.1. Classification (GTDB taxonomy): domain Bacteria; phylum Bacteroidota; class Ignavibacteria; order Kapaibacteriales; family UBA2268; genus UBA2268. The sequence continues at coordinate 1,791 of JAGOIG010000122.1, forward strand.
TTTTTGAATGGTATTTCATCTGCAAATTTCTCTGTTGCTATTATCATTCGTGCAACCCAGAAAAATAAAATATCAGGTCCCGTCACAAGCAAATCTGTGGGTAGAAATTTTTTCATTGTATCATTTTTTTCATTTATATCAGGGTCCCAACGCATTGTTGTAAGTGGCCAGAGCCAAGAAGAAAACCAAGTATCAAGCACATCGGGATCTTGAATAACTTCATCATCAGGGGATAAATTGAGTTTTCTACGAGCTTCGTCCTCATTTTTTGCTGCTGTATATCTCCCGTCTATTGCATAATAAACAGGAATGCGATGTCCCCACCATAATTGCCGTGAGATGCACCAATCTCGGATGTTCCGCATCCAATGTTCATAAGTTTTTATCCAATGTTCAGGATAAAATTTGATTTTGCCGTCTAACACAACTTGCAGTGCTCTTTCGGCAAGCGGTTGCATCTTCACAAACCATTGGTCGCTTAAAAATGGTTCAACTGCCTCGCCACCTCGCTGCGAAAATCCAACATTATGAATATAATCTTCAATTTTTAAAATTAAGTCTTTTTCTTTTAATTTTTCTATAATTTTCTTTCGTGCATCATATCTATCAAGCCCTTTGAATTCTCCGGCAAATTCATTAAGCGTTCCGTCGGGATTAATTGTATTGATTATTGGTAAATTATGCCTTTGTCCCACTTCAAAATCGTTAGGATCGTGTGCGGGGGTAATTTTTAGGCATCCTGTTCCAAATTCTATATCAACATAATCATCTGCGATTATCGGAACTTCACGCCCTACCAGTGGAACAATAACAGTCTTGCCAATCAAATTTTTGTATCGCTCATCTTTTGGATTGACTGCCACCGCAACATCTCCATATATTGTTTCGGGGCGAACGGTAGCCACAGCAATATAATTTTGAGAATTTGGGAAATAATATTTGAGTGTATATAAATGCTCACGAACTTCTCGATGCTCAACTTCTTCATCTGAAAGCGCAGTTTGAGAAAGTGGGGACCAATTAATTATTCTTTTTCCGCGATATATCAATCCTTCATCAAACAATTTTATAAATACAGCTTGCACAGCTTTGCTTGCAGATGCATCCATTGTAAATAACGTACGTTTCCAATCAGCAGATGCTCCAAGCTTTTTCATTTGGCTTAAAATTATATTGCCATATTTTTCACGCCATTCCCATACTTTTTCAACAAATTTTTCGCGACCCAAATCATAGCGTGTTTTTCCCTCGTTTGCAAGTTCTTTTTCCACACGAGTTTGTGTCGCAATTCCTGCATGGTCAGTGCCCGGAAACCAGCAGGATTCATATCCTTGCATTCTTTTCAATCGAATATAAATATCTTGAATTGTTATGTTTAATATATGCCCGAAATGCAGAATCCCTGTAATATTTGGGGGTGGCATAAGTATACTAAATGCGGGTTTTTGTGAATGGTCATCTGTATCAAATAATTTATTTGCGAGCCATTGCCCATACCATTTGTCTTCAATTTCCTTTGGTTGATATGCTTTTGAAAAAGTTGTAGACATAAATTTATTAATATCAAAAAGATTACAAATTTAAGAAAATTTACGAGATTATTTAAAAATAAAGGCAATGCCTTATTAAATCATAATTAAGCATTGCCTTTTTGCATATTATTTTATTTCTATGGGTTATCTTACGATTTAGGAATTTCAATCGCAACCAATACAGTCGAATTCTGAGATTTTACCTTCAATAAAATAGCATCACCAGGTTTTTTGGATTCAATAATTTTCTTTAAATCGTTTGGCGAATTTATATCTTGTTGGTCTGCTGCTAAAATTACAGTATTTGGCATAATTCCTCTTCTAAGGATTGGAGAATTAGGGTCAACACTTGATACTAATACACCGTTGCTGACTTCAAATTTTTCTTTTAATTCAGGAGTTAAAGGTTTTACTTCGATTCCAATTTTATCCAATTTCATTGGCTTTGCATCTTTTGGATTTATTTCTTTTTCATTATCAGATTTCGATTCTGCCATTTCATCAGATCCAAGACGTGAAGCAAGCGTAGCGGTCTTTTCAATTTCTTTTCCGTTTCGCCATATTTTTAAAGTGATTTTATCTCCAACTCGATGTTTAATCACTATGGACTGCAATTCATTTGTAGAATTGATTTCCTCTCCATCAATTTCTATAATCACATCGCCTTGTTCTATACCAGCTTTATCAGCGGGTGAATTTTTAATAATATCTTGAACCATTGCACCATATACTTTTGGTAATTTTACAGATTTAGCAGTAATTTCATCCACATTTGTCATTTGGATACCAAGCCACGGACGATTTACTTTACCGTGTTCAATCAAATCTTGGGCAACTCTTTTAACAATATCAACAGGAATGGCAAAGCCATACCCAATAAATCCACCTGTTTGTGTAGCAATTGCGGTATTTATACCAACTAAACTTCCCGATAAATCGAAAAGCCCTCCACCGCTATTACCTGGATTAATTGCTGCGTCTGTTTGAATGTAATTTTCAATTGCGGATGGATTATTTTTTAATCCAAGTGGTCCTCTACCAATCGCACTTATTATACCGCTTGTGACTGTAGAATTCAATCCCAATGGATTTCCAACTGCAATGACAAAATCACCAATCTTTACTTTCTCTATGTCACCTAAATAAGCTGGGGTTAAGTTTTTTGCATCTATTTTCACTACGGCAAGATCAGTCAGTGAATCAGAACCGATTAGCTTTGCTTCGTGTTCTGTTTTATCATTTAAAGTTACTTTAATTCCATCTTCGACTGCATTTTCTATTACATGATGATTTGTTACAATATATCCGTCGGAAGTAATAATGACACCGGAACCTGCTGCTTCCCGCCGTCTTTTCTCAGGTTGGTTCTTATCGCCAAAACCGAAAAAACGGTGGAATTCATTGAAATAATCAGCAAATGGATCATTTATTTCTGTTTCTGTTTCGACTGTAATAGAAACAACAGTTGGTAAAACTGCATTGCTTGCGTCAATCACTGCTTGATTATATTGTTTCACCATATCGGGAATCTGAACGGGGGGGTTATCAGCGCCAATCTTGGTATTTGTCTGTGCTGATAAATGCATAAAATCGGGATCTACTATTGCAATCACAAGCGTCACTATTACTAATGCGCTTACTATAAACCCAATTATCTTTATTGTTTTTTTTGCCATTTTTTATAACCTATAATGTTTTTTGCTACTATGACGTAATTTAATTTTCTTTATGTTATAATTTATGTTATAATAAGTTTTAGCGTCAAATTTTATAAACTGCTCAGAAAATTATTAAATAAATTTATTTTCTTTTATTAAATATTAATTATTTTTATATACTTCATAATTTTGTATTTATACATAATTCATATATAATACTTCTTAAAAATTTATTCATAACCCCCAAAATTTGGGGTTTTATAATTTATGAAAGATGTAGGGCTGTACTTGTTTATTTTAAGACTTAAAAATTTTCATTCCTTTTTATCGTTTATATTAATTAAACATTTGATAATAAAAATTAATATACTTTATGGCAGTATTACCTATTTATAATTGCTTTCATCCAATATTAAGCAAACCAACAAAATTTATAGATGAAATTGATAATGAAATAATAACTCTTGCAAATAATATGCTTGAGACGTTGCATAAGACAGGCAATGGTATTGGACTAGCTGCTAATCAAGTTGGGGAAAGCAAATCGCTGATTGTAATTGACCTATCTGCTGCGAAAGAGTATAAAAACGAAAAGCCAATTATAATGATTAATCCTATTATTGATA
>JAGOIG010000123.1 GCA_017995735.1 Candidatus Kapaibacterium sp.
TTATATTCTTTTTCCCTTTTTATTTTTTCTTGATATACTTCAATTAATTCTTCATTTGGTTCAATAAATATTTCCCCTGTATAACCATCAACTATTAATCTTTGACTGTTATGTATTATAGAAGTTGCATGATTTACGCTAATTATTGCAGGCATCTTAAATGAACGTGCTAAAATCGCAATATGAGAGGTCATTCCACCAAATTCTGTGATAATCGCCTTTATCCCTTGTGAATGCGCATTTATTAAATCAGTGGTGCTTATCGATTGAACTACCAATATTGTATTGTTTTTAATTTTAATACTAAATTCAGGTTGCTTTAGATAAAAATATAATCTCTTTTCTATATTATCAAGTTCAATTGTCCTATCTCGAAAAACTTGGTCTGATGATTGCCTTAAAAATTGTTTTTGTTTTTCAAAATTTAGCAAAATTGCAGATTCAGATGACAGTCCATTCCGTATAGATTTAATAATTTCATCAGTAAAAATTGGATCTTCAAGCAACATTTGATTTGTCGCAAGTATACCACGCAATTCTTTAGATTCTAATGGTACCTTTGACAAAGCTAATGAGATTTCTTCTAAATATTTATTTTTTGCGTCAAGAAATTTTTTTATTTCATTTTCAATATCATCACTTGGAATAGTAAGATTTTCTTCAATGAAAATATCAGGTTTTATCACAAATGCTTCGCCAATTTCTATTCCAGATGATGCGGGAATACCCTTTAATACTTTCTCTCCACTAATTTGGAAGTCATTCACATTTTCCATTTCATTTTATATTTTAAAAAAATTAATATTCTTTTCTTTTCACATTTCTCCAAAGCCCTGAGAAATTAGTTCCACTAATGATTCCACAGCTTCTACTTCGTCGGGACCTTCTGCATGAATAAGCAAATTTGTTCCAATGCTCGCTGCTAATGTCATTACACCAATTATACTTTTTGCATTCACGCTATAACCATTATTGCTAATATAAATTTCCGAATTATATTTAGCTGCCGTCTTTACAATCATCGATGCAGGACGTGTATGCAATCCTGCTCTATTTACAATTTTAACTTCCTTTTCGTACATACTCATTATAAAAATTTATAACTTTTTTCGCAATATCTTTTCGATAATATTTATTATTGAAATTAATTAAATCCGCATAGAAATATGCCTTTGCGATAGATGTTTTATAGTCGGCATTTCTCACAGATACATTTAGCACTCTGCCTCCATTAGTAAGAAGCTTTCCATTCTGAATCTCTGTTCCCGCTTGATATATTTTGACATCGGGGTCACTTATTTTATCGATATTTGTTATTTCAAATCCAGTTTGATAATCATCAGGATATCCTTTGGATGCCAAAACAATGCAACAAGCAAATTCATTTATAATCGAAATTGCATTCTTATTAATATTGCCTCTCGCCGCAGAATATAATAGTTCAGTAAAATCTCCTTCAACCAGCCGTAATATAGCTTGTGTTTCGGGATCGCCAAATCTCGCATTGAATTCAAGTACTTTTGGACCATCTTTTGTCAAAATTAATCCGACATAAAGGCAACCTTTAAAAGGAGTACCTTTTTCATACATTGCTGAAATAATAGGACGAATAATTTTATTTTCTATACTTGTTTCTGTATTTTTATCCAAAAATGGAACAGGTGAATACGAACCCATACCACCTGTATTTTTCCCTTGGTCATTGTCTAATACTTTTTTATAATCTTGTGCGGGACTTAATGTTATAAAATCATTACCATCTGTAATTGCAAATATGCTAATTTCTTCGCCCTCAAGATATTCTTCAATCACAATCTTATTACTTGCTTCTCCAAATTTGCCTTGTAGCATTTTAATCAATTCAATCTCAGCTTCTTCTTTCTTTTGACATATCACTACACCTTTGCCAGCTGCTAATCCATCTGCCTTTAAAACAATAGGAAAATTAAAATCATTATCATAAGATTTATTTGACTTGCCAAGATTTTTGATAAAATCTACTGCTTTTTCAATATTACTATTGTCAAAAGTAATAAATCGTGCAGTTGGAATATTGTTTTCAACCATAATTTCTTTTGCAAATGATTTTGATGTCTCCAACATTGCTGATTCTTTTGAGGGACCAAAGACATTGATATTATTTGCTTCTAAAAAATTTGTCATACCTTTTGCAAGAGGCTGCTCAGGCCCAATTATAACTAATTCGATTTTTTCCTTTTTGCAAAATGATGCAATTCCTTCAAAATCATCTATATTTATATTTACTCTTCCAGCTAATTGCCAGATCCCAGGATTGCCCGGCAAACAAAATAATTGATTGTTTTGGACATTTAATTTGTCAGCAATTGCATGTTCTCTACCACCTGCACCTACTATTAATATTTTCATTATAAAATTTCAATTATATCTTTTGCAAAATACTAAATATTTAGAAAATTATAATAATTTCTTAATTCATCTTTATAAAATCCTAAATAAAACCCTTCAATTCTTAAAATTATTTTTGATTTTATGTGTCATTAGTAAAATAAACTTTGTAATTTATGCATCAAAATAAATTCATTCTTTTAATTTTAATATTCTTAAGTTTAACCATTTCAGCAAATTCTCAAAATTATACAAGTTGCTTTCAACCAGGTGAGGTGCTAATTTATGATGTTTCTTTCCTTGGTATTAAGCTTGGAACAATAAAACTTGAAAGTGTGGGTATAGTTGAATTAAATAAAAAACAGACGTATTACGCAAAAACATATATAAATTCAAATCCTGGCATACCTTTTCTTTCCCTTCATTCAATTTTTAATGCCTGGATGGATCCCTCCTTAGCATTTTCATATCAATTTGTAGGGCAAACTCAATTGTATGATAATGTTTGGGATTATAATAAAATTACATTTGATTACAAAAACAATTATATCTTAAATCAACACTGGTATGGCGATACTCTTGTTACAAATGATAAGTTTGAATATAAAGGGAAAATAAATGATGGATGTTCTCTTTTATTTTTTGCGCGCCAATATGTGGATTTAAAAAAAACAGTCTATGTCCCTACATTTATAGATGCACCATACGATACTAAATTGAATTTCAGCGGGAAAAGAGAAACAATTAAAATTGATGCAATTCCGTACCCCGTCCGAACAATCTATTTTGATGGGAAAGCAAATTGGAAAGGAATTTATGGATTAACAGGAACTTTTGAGGGATGGTTCAGCGATGATGTTGCTCATATCCCTATCAAAGCACTTATGAATGTTTATGTTGGTAAAATTCTTATCGAACTTAAATATTATTCGAGACAAGGTTGGACACCACCTGCCGCTAAAAAGTAATTTAAATTGAAATTATTTCTATTTTTGTATTTTGAATAGTTTAATATTTCTTAATTTTTTTGAAAATGAATATCGAAGAAATAAAACATATTGCTGAACTTGCTAAATTATCTTTTGATGAAAATGAAATAAAGCAATTTGAAGCCCAGTTTTCTCAAATTATTGAATATATATCAATTATTGAAAACCTTCAACTTGAAGGGATAGAAGAAACCACAAATCTTTACGGTTGGAAAAATGCTTTTCGTCATGATATTACAAAACCGTCAATATCAAAAGATGATGCATTATCAAACGCACCCAAACATAATGAGGTATTTTTCAAAGTTCCAAAAATGTTAGAATAAGATGCAATTTATTGCAGTTATCCCTTCACGACTTGCTTCAACTCGTTTGCCATCAAAATCTCTTATTGATATTGCAGGAAAATCTCTAATACAAAGAGTTTATGAAGGCATTAAGGATTCTGAAAAACTATCAGATATATATATTGCAACAGATAGCAATAAAATATTAGAACACTGCAATAATTTTGGCGCTAATTGTATTATGACTCCATCCGAAATGCCAAGTGGCACAGATAGAATTTGGTACGCTATCAAAAAAGAAAATATTGAAGCTGACGTAATATTGAACATTCAAGGTGATGAGCCATTTGTAAATCCTAAACTCATTGATGATTTTTGTAATTATTTGGAAAATCATCACGATTTTCAAGTGGGGACAATCATTAAAGAAATTTCTAATCTTGAGGATCTGATTTCACCATCAGTCGTCAAAGTTGTAATAAATAAAAATAATCAGGCGCTATATTTTTCTCGAAATCCAATTCCCTTCGTCCGCGATTATCCATTTGAAAGATGGTTGAATATCGGAACATTTTATAAACATATCGGTATTTATGCATATAAATATGAAATTTTAGAGCGATTTATTTCGCTACCTCAATCTAATCTTGAAAAATTGGAGAAATTAGAGCAATTAAGATTACTCGAAGATGGCATTGGATATTTATGCTACGAAACAAACCAGAATCTTGTTTCAATTGATACAGAAACCGATCTAGCTGAAGCAAGAAAGAGATTTTCAGAAATGACAGATTAACTTGTTTTTTCTGACGATTCTTCTTTATATGGTTCAATATGGATGTTAATTTGAGCCTTATTGAAATTATTATTTAATAAATTTTCATATTTAGTTGCAATTTCATGACCTTCTGTGACTGATAAATTTGGATCAACTTCAATTGTTACTTCGATTAATGTTGAAGCACCTGATTGACGCGATTTAATTGAATGTATTTGAAATATTTGAGGTATTTCCTTTGCTAATGATATAATTTTGTTTGTAATAGAAGTAGATGTCCTATCAAGTAAAGCATCTATTGCCCTTTTTCCTATATTATAAGAAATATATAAAACAATAATTGCTACACCCAAACTTGCTATTGAATCCACAATATACAAACCGAAATAGGAACAAATTAAACCGACTAATACTACGCTTGAGCTTAGTATATCTGTTGAAAAGTGCAGACCATCTGCTTCAAGTGCTTGACTATTGTATTTTTTTGCAGTTCGTAATAATATCCTACTACGTGTAAAATCAATAATAATAGCTGTAATAACAACTATAAAACTCCAAGCATTTACAACTATTTCTGTTTCGCCGGTTGTCAATCTTCTTATAGCTTCTTGAACAATCCATACACAAGTAATTACTAAAAGAATTGTCTCAAAGAATGCGGATAAATTTTCAAATTTGCCATGCCCAAATTGATGATCTTCGTCAGGGGGCTTATCAGCAATTGAAATAGCAAAAAACGTAATTAATGCTGCTATCAAATCCAGTGATGAATGTAATGCTTCGGAAAAAATACCAAGACTTCCTGTTGCAATTCCAACAATAAATTTGAAGGAAGTCAAAAATATCGCTGCAACTACTGATGATAATGCAGCATTTCGTTTTTCTCTTGCTTCAATTGATAATGCAATCATATTGATGATAATTTTTCAAAAGAACGAAATTAATAATAAAAATTGTTTTAATAATAAAAATTTATGAAGTTAAAAGATTAGTTATACCTAACAAAATAGAAAGTTTATGTTAATATAATTTCAGTTCATTATGTCATTATATGTGCATCAATTACTCTACATTCTTGACTACTTCTGTTACTTTTTGTGCTACAT
>JAGOIG010000124.1 GCA_017995735.1 Candidatus Kapaibacterium sp.
GTTTTATAGTACCACTGAATCCATCATCCCATTCCGCATAAAGTAGATATGGTTTAGGTCTTGAGATTTTTAAAGGTATTAGGTTCATTTTATATTTTTTATTTTAATTATTTTGGATTCCTCACTTCGTTCGGAATGACAGAGAATATGTTGAGTCATTCCGAGCATAGCGAGGAATCTATTTCATTAAATTATTTTCATTTTTTCAAATTTTTTAAAATCCTTTGCGGGAAATTTGTTCCAATTCCTACAACACCCGCATTTCTGCATCTTATCAATTGTTCTTCGGTATCAACATCATAAACACCAAGGGAAATATTATTTCTTTTTATATCAGTAATAAAATCATCGGTCAATTCCTCGATAGAACAAATTACACCATCAGCATTTGTTTCGGCAATTAATTCATTAAGTGATTTATTTGAATTAGGATCTTTAATAATACAAGCAAGAATTGATGAATGATTTTGTTTGATTAATTTTATTAAATTAGCATCAAATGAAGCAAGCAAAACGAAATCGTTATAATTTTTTTCATCAATAATTTCAAATAACTTTTGAGAAAATATCTCGCGATTATTATTTGATTTTAATTCGATAATTAAATATGCATTATCCTTAATTATATCAATAACTTCCCTTAATGTTGGAATTTTTTCTTTAAAATTATTGCCGAACCATTCCCCTGCATCTATATTTGAAATTTCGTTTGTTGAAAGTTCTTCAATTGATGAATTAATATTTGCAATTCTATTCAATGCTTCATCGTGGAAAGCGACAATTTCATTATCGCGGGTCAATCGCACATCAATTTCCAATATTTGTATTCCATATTTCAAAGCTTCTCTATAAGCAGAAATTGTATTTTCAGGAAAATTGCCTGATGCACCGCGATGAGCAACCACCACAAATTTATTTTCTTGCAAATATTCTTTGAACGATTTCATTTTTTGTAATAATTATCCGAGAATTCTTTTAACTTTAAATATAACAAAGTCAAGGGCAATCCAACAATATTATAAAAATCACCAACAATTTTATTAACGAATACAGCTCCAAAATCGTCTTGAATTCCATAAGCACCCGCTTTATCAAGTGGCGAGCCTGTGCTAATATATGCCCAAATTTCGTCATCATCCAATTTGCGAAAGCTAACTTGCGTTTGCTCATTTGCAACAAGGGACTTATTTGTATCGCTATCATATAATGCAATGCCTGTATAAACAGTGTGGATTCGATTACTTAAATATTTCAAATAGTTATAGGCTTCTTGCTCATCCGTGGGTTTATTAAATATCTTACCATCACAAACCACAATTGTGTCGGCACCAATTACTAAGGAATTTTCAATTTGCGATGCAATTTCTTTTGCTTTCCGGTATGCAAGCTCTTGAACAATTTCAATTGGATTTGTGGTGTTGAAGTTATTTTCATCAATTTTGGGATGCATAATACAAAAAGTAATGCCAAGAGTTTCCAGAAGTTTTTTACGTCGTGGCGATGAAGAAGCAAGGACAATATTTTTGGGAATATTTAGTAAACCTGCTAATGATTGATTTAGCATTGGATTATTTTGCATTTTATATATAGATGATACAAATTATTTAATTTTGTATTATTAAAAATAAGCAAATTACAAAATTTATGGCTAATCTGCGTTTAGCAGTGTTTGCATCTCACGAAGGAACAAATCTCCAGGCATTAATTGATGCTCAATCAGAAGGGCGATTGCTTGCAGAAATTGTCTGTGTTATATCGAACAACTCTGATTCAGGAGCATTACGTCGTGCTAAAGTTGCAAATATTCCCGCATATCATATAAGCGAGAAATTGTTTGGAAATAATGAAGAATATGTGAAAGCGTTAATGGATATTTTAAATAAGCATAATGTAAATTTGATTATTTTAGCGGGTTATATGAAAAGAATTCCCGTTGAAATTATCAAAAAATATCAAAATCATACTCTAAATATACATCCTGCATTGCTTCCAAAATATGGCGGAAAAGGTATGTATGGATTGAACGTGCATAAAGCAGTAATTGAAGCAGGGGAAAAGGTATCAGGAGCGACTGTACATATTGTAAATGAGGAATATGATAAAGGCAGGATACTAAATCAAGTTCAAGTTGAAGTATTGCCCGATGATACTCCCGAAACACTTGCAGCAAGGATTTTGCCCTTTGAGCATCAGCTTTATGTAGAGACCATAAACAAAATAGCAAGAAAAGAAATCATTTTGGAATAAATAAGAGGCAATAACTATCAATTTTAATAAAGATTTTTATTTTAAATTAATCATTTTTTTATCTATTGCAGCACTACTATCAACAACTTCTTGTAGACGGACAGGCAAAAAAGAAATACAAGTTTCACCACAACAAAATTTGAAATTCATCGATAATTCTATAATCCAGAATGCAAAAGTTTTGCAATCAACATCAACAATGCCAACCATTGAAAAATTAGTGATACGTTATTGTGATATAAAAAACAAAAAAATATATATATCTTTTTCAAAGAATACTCAAGAAATCTACTGGTTGCCCATAAATATTGACTCATCATTTAATTATAATTTGACTCAACAAAATAAAGAAGACATAATATATCTTGGAAAATTTCGATTACGACCCGCCGAATCTGTTCAATTTTCATTTATGAGCATTTACTCAATGAACCAATCAAGAGGGGAATATAATAATATTTATAATGACTTTTATTTTGCACCTGACCCATCAAATTTAAAGATTTTTAAAGCTAATTACTTTATTGATAGCATATTTAACGCTTTAATTGTGGGATTTTATGAAGGAAGTGGTAATTTTTTTGAATATAAAATTTATGGCTATAAAGACAGCACAATAAAAACGCTTTATGAGCCTGCTGCACCTATACAAAATGGATTTATCTATGCGACAAATTATCAAATTTATGAATTTGAGAACCTATTTACTTCTTTACTCTATTGGGAAAAGGACCGTGTGAAATCAATTCCATTGCGGAAGACACCACTGATTGATTTTGAGGAAGGGGATGTTGCCTTAGAATATAAAATTAATGATGATTATACCTTACAAGCGCCATCCAAAGTCATTGTTCCATTAACAGCAAAATTACAAATTATTCAGAATGGCTTAGATCCTTCGATTCAAATAATTTATGATGACCAATTTTTCTCACAAAACCTAAATGAGCTTATACCAAAAAAGAAAGGCACTACCAAAATTGCCTTTGAAAGTGAATTTGGCGAGATTCAAAAACAAATTTCTGTTGTTATTAAATAATTTTTGTTTAATTTAGTTTTTTAATTTTATTCTATTATGTTGAAAAGTATTAGGGTAATAATTAATTTATTTATTATTACAATAATTGTTCAGATATTTCCAACAATAAATTTGTTCGCGGAATATCAAATTTCACAAAACCGAATTTTTATTAAATTCAAATCGCAAGCAGACGCAGAGCAAATCATTCCTGAAATTCAAAAAAGTTATGTAAATTCACAACTTTTACATTTACTTGCACGTGAATCCGCAGAGACATATAATCCGGGAATTCAAAACGAACTTCAATCAATTAATTATGACCGCGAAAAAGTGCTGAAAGCTGAGGAACCACTGCTACGAACATATATTCTTGAATTTGCAAATAATGTCGATACAAAGCAAATAATAAATGATTTACAGAAATTATATAATGGCATTGAAAGGGTAGAACCTTCCTATATTGATAAATTGCTAAAATACACGCCAAATGATCCATTATTCAGTATGCAATCAACACTTGATAGCATTTTACCCGAAGAAGCATGGGAAATTGAGAAGGGCAATTCAAATATTGTGATAGCAATATCAGATAATGGTGTTCCTCAAACTCATCCCGATTTAGTGAATTCGCTTTTTATCAATACAGGAGAGATACCAAATAATAATATTGATGATGACCATAATGGCTATATAGATGATTATAATGGATTCAATTTTTCGAGTATTCTATTAGGTGAAAAATGGGGCTATACTAAGGGGAATAAGGACCACGGAAGTATAATAGCGGGAATTATTGGAGCGACTTTTAATAATAGTATTGGAATTGCAGGGATTGCAGGAAAAAGTAAAATATTTCCAATAAAGGCAAGTGATAACTCTGATGATATACTTTATGGGACTGAATCAATTGTTTTTGCGGGGGTTCATCAATTTTCAGTTCTAAATTTGAGTTGGGGCTCAGTTCGCCCATTTTCAGAAATAGAACAAAATGCAATAGATTATGCAGTAGCTCGTGGAGTAGCAATTGTTGCAGCAGCTGGTAATGTAGGAAGTGGAACAAGTTGGTACGACACATTTTATCCTGCAGGTTGCCGTGGTGTCTTAGGTGTTGGTGAAGTTGACGGTAGTGATTATGTTGTCTCAAGTTCATCTTTAGCAACTTGTATGAGAATTTTTGCTCCTGGGCAGGGGAATCTTGGCACAGGAAATAATAATGATTATATAAATGCAATGGGTGGCACTTCCTTTTCTGCGCCAGTCATATCGGGAGCTGTTGCTTTGGCACGTTCGAAATATCCTAATTTAAGCCCTATGCAAGCATTAGAATTTGTGCGATTATGTACAGATGATATAAAGTCAAAAAATATAGGTTTGACAAATTTAAATATTATTCCAGGCAGAGTTAATTTGTTAAAAATAGTATCAACAAATCCAATGAGTATTCCCGCAATAGTGCCAAATAATTATTTATATTATGATACTAAGAATGTTCTCCAAGATCGATTTAATGCTGGTGATACTGTCTTACTTAAAATTGATGTCACAAATCTTTTGGGAGCTGCAAATACATTAAAATTTACTTTAAGTATAGTTAATGACCCTGCTTATATTCCAAGTCTTAAATTACTTGATAGTGTAGTTGTTGTTAACACTTTAAATTCTCAAGAAAATAAAATAATAGGCGATTTTAAATTTATAATTGCACAAGAAAATTTAACAACTGTTATGTTTCGCCTTGATATTGAAGCTGAAAATAATTATCATGATTTTGTTAGGTTTAATTTTCTTCCAACTAAGAGCTATAAAACTTTTGAAACTGACAAAATAAAATTCTCTCTTGGAGATGCGGGCGAATTTGGATTTGTTTTTGGCAATACAGCATTATTAGGTGACGGTTTTGCTGTGAAAGGTTATGGAAATCAGATATATGGTAGTGGTAACTTCCCAAGTTCAGGTATTATGATTTCAAATAATTCGCAACGAGTTGTATCAATTTTTACGCCTGATTTTTATGTAGTTAAAAAATTTGTATCTCCTGATGAAAATGTAAATATATTTAATGATGACTATGCAAGTTCAGATGATAAAATAGGGGTTCAAGTACAATTAGAAAAATATAAACAAGGAAGTAATTTCTTTGATTTAAAAGTTACTTTAACAAATATTAATAGTATAGATTTAAATGATATTGCCTTTGGTTATTATATTGATTTTGATGTGGCAGACGATGCCGATTCCAATCAATGCGAATATTATTC
>JAGOIG010000125.1 GCA_017995735.1 Candidatus Kapaibacterium sp.
GATATTTATTTGCTATCATTAAAAATGATTGCTGCAACTCGATTATATCTTAAAGATGTAAATATTGCTGCAACTACTGCATTGGAAACAATTTATCCAAATGGAAGACAACAGGGATTGCTATATGGAGCTAACGTTATAATGCCTTCTATGACGCCAAAAAAATTTAGCATCGAATATTTACTTTATAATGGTAAACCAATTTCAGAAGATAATAACTACGATTATTTACAATATGTAAAAAGCCAGGTAAACTCGCTAAATCGTGAAATAGGTTTTAATTCCTGGGGCGATTCAAAACATTATTTAAAGAAAAAAGAATCTCGAGTAATAAATTGAAACTATTTAAATAAAATATAATTATGAATACACCAGACACTTACAAAATTAGTACAGCATTAATTTCAGTTTCGGATAAAACAGGTATAGTTGATTTTGCGAAGCAACTTGTTAATCTGGGAATCGAAATCTATTCCACAGGTGGAACAGAAAAAGCTTTACAAGATGCTAATATTCCCTGTAAAAATATAACTAACCTTACAGGTTTTCCCGAAAGTTTCGATGGTAGAGTAAAAACTTTGCATCCTGCAATTCACGCGGGATTGCTTGCTGAACTTGACAAACCCGACCATTTATCCCAATTGGATAAATTTGGATTTAAGTCAATTGATTTATTGATAGTTAATTTATATCCATTTGAGAAAAAACTTGCCATTAAAGATATTCCACAAAAAGAATTAATCGAAAATATCGATATTGGAGGTCCAACAATGCTGCGGGCTGCTGCAAAAAATTATCGCTGGACAGTCCCTGTAATTAATCCAAGTAGATATGCTCAAATTATCGAATTATTAAAAAATCACAATCGCACAGTTCCTGAATCTTTGAGATTTGAATTAGCGGGTGAAGTGTTTGCTGAAACTGCATATTATGATAGCTTGATTTCAAATTATTTCAGAAAAGAAAATAATATTGTTAAGCAAAAGCATTTTGCAATACCAATGAAATTAGAGCAATCACTTAGATACGGTGAAAATCCACATCAATCGGCGTGGCTATATGGCAATTTTACAAATATTTGCAAGCAATTGCACGGCAAGGAATTGTCATATAATAATATTGTCGATATAAATGCTGCTTGCAATTTAATAACAGAGTTTGATGAACCAACTGCCGCTATAATCAAGCATACAAATCCCTGCGGTATTGGAACAGCTGATAATTTAGTTGATGCTTATAATAAAGCTTATGAAACTGATAAAGATGCACCTTTTGGAGGAATAATTATTGTGAATAAGCCGTTTACAATTGAACTAGCTCAAACAATAAACGAGATATTTACAGAAGTCTTGATTGCACCTGAATTCGAACCCGATGCACTTGAATTGCTCAAAAAGAAGAAAAATCGTAGATTAATCCAAGTTGATTTCGAACAATTTAAATCAGCAAACAATATTGATGTAAAGAGTGTTGCCGATGGATTTTTAATGCAAACACCCGATGACAAGTTAATCGAGGGTGAATTGCAGATTGTGACAAAACGTAAACCAACTCCCGAAGAAATTAAATCAATGCTGTTTAGTTTCAAGGTTGTAAAACACGTTAAATCAAATTCAATAGTATTCACAACAGCAGATAGAACACTCGGCATTGGCGCAGGGCAGATGTCCCGCGTTGATTCAGCACGAATCGCAGTGGCAAAAGCAAAAATGGCAGGCCTAGACTTAGCAAATTCCACAGCTGCATCAGATGCATATTTCCCATTTGCTGATGGCCTTATTGAACTAGCCAAAGCTGGAGCAACAGCAGTAATTCAACCTGGCGGTTCAATTCGTGATGATGAAGTTATTCAAGCTGCTAATGAATATAATATTGCTATGGCATTTACGGGTATGCGTCATTTCAGACATTAAAAAATATTTATATGGATGCTGCTCTGCAAAATAAGCTTCTCAAATCTCAAAAAAATGAGATAACTGAACATTATGTTTATGCTAAATTAGCTAATAAAATCAAAGATCAGAAGAATGCAAATATTCTTATGCAAATTAGCAGAGATGAACTCTCACACTATAATTTTTGGAAAAATTATACTCAAAAAGAAGTTCCCGCCAATAAATTTCGCATTTATCTTTATGTTTTAATTGCACAAGTTTTCGGGCTTACCTTTGGTATTAAATTAATGGAGAAGGGTGAGCAAAAAGCCCAAATTTCATATTTAGAACTTGCAAAATTATTGCCTGGTGCTCAAAGTGTGATTGATGATGAAAATAATCACGAAAATGAGCTAATCAATTTAATCCAAGAAGAGCGATTGAATTATATTGGCGCAATCGTGCTTGGGTTAAATGACGCGCTTGTCGAACTTACGGGCGCATTGGCAGGTATGACATTTGCAATACAAAATCCTCAAATTATTGCATTAGCAGGATTGATTACTGGTATAGCAGCATCCTTTTCAATGGCAGTAGCTTTATATTTATCTGAAAGAGCAGAAAATTCAAATTCAAAACCCTTAAAATCGGCTTTATATACAGGGATTTCCTATATTTTAACGGTGACATTGCTTGTTTTACCGTATTTATTGATAGCTAATCCTTTTATTTCGTTGATATTTACAATGATAATTGCTATAATAATTATATTGATATTTTCTTTTTACGTGTCTGTGGCGAAAGATTTATCGTTCAAGCATAGATTTTTGGAAATGGCAATATTAAATGTGTCCGTAGCATTAGTGACATTTGGAATTGGCGCATTGGTTAGGGAAGTATTTGGCGTTGTAGTATAAGAAAATCAATCAATAAATTCTATTCCTTTGACGAATACTTTTTCTATATGATTAACGCCATAATGATAGAATAAATCTTTATAAGATGGTGTATCAAGCATTATAAATGATGCTTCTTTACCAAGCTCAATGCTGCCAAGTGTGGAAGATTGTTCAATTGCATAAGCTGAGTTCAATGTACTTGCAACAAGTGCTTCCTCAGCAGACATTTTAGAATTGATTGTGGCAAGCCATAATATCATCTGCATATTTTCATTAAATGAGGATCCTGGGTTGCAATCGGTTGCCAATGCTGTGATAGCTCCACCGTCAATTAATTTTCTTGCAGGTGCATACGGCGCACGAAGTGAAAATGATGTTCCAGGCAAAAGTGTAGCAACTGTCTGAGATTTTGCTAAACTTTGTATTCCCATTTCGCTTATCATAATTAGATGATCCGCAGAAACAGCATTTATCTGCGTAGCAAATTCTGCGCCGCCAAATTGAACAAGCTCATCTGCATGCATTTTTATTTTCAAACCCAGCTCCATTGCTTTGTTAAATATCCTTTCAGCTTGATGTATGGTATAATATCCATCATCCACAAAAGCATCGCAATATTCCGCAAGTTGTTCTTCGGCAACACGTGGGAGCATTTCATTGCAAATTATATCCACATATTTATCATGATTATTTCTATATTCTTCGGGGAAATCGTGCGCGCCAAGAAATGTTGCCGATATATGTATGGGCAAATCATTTTTCAATTTTTTGATGACACGTAGCATTTTTAATTCTGTTTCCAAATCCAGCCCATATCCACTTTTTATTTCAAAAGCAATGGTGCCATATTTTATAGCATTGATTATTAATTTTTTTGCATTATTATATAACTCATCTTCTGATGCAAGGCGAGTAGCATTAACAGTTGATAATATTCCACCACCTTCTTTTGCAATATCAGTATAAGTGGCTCCTTGCAATCGACGGATAAATTCATTTGCTCGTGAACCCGCAAATACCAGATGGGTATGAGGATCCACAAAACCTGGCATTATAGTTTTGCCCGAGCAATCATATACTTTATCAATTTTATAATTTTGATTATTGATTTTAAAATTAAAAGGTACAATTGAGTTGGTATTAATCAAATTTTTATCAATTTCATTTTGATTGCCAATCCATCGAATTTTATCATCGCAAATCATCGCAGAATTTGATTCCTCGCAAATGTTCTGCATATCAGATTGAATTTTATAAAGGCTTTGATTATTTGTTATGCGAATTAATGAACTAATATTTGAAAATAAAGTAATCATTATATTATTTTTTTAATTTAAATTACATATAGAGTATAAATCTTTTAAAAAATTAAAAGACGTAATCAAAAATGTATAGTTTATAAATTTTAAAAAGATATTAAAATTCTAAAACAAAAAACCTTCCGATAGAAGAACCATCGGAAGGTTGAGAGAGTGGATTAATTTAATTATTAATCATTTATTGTGCAATCCAACCACCATCAACAACAATTGTATGACCCGTAATATATTCGCTATCATCACTTGCAAGGAATCCAACAGCATTAGCTATATCCTCAGGTTTCCCTACTCTACCGTATGGGATTGCACCAAGAAGTGCTTTCTTGCCTTCTTCTGTTGCTAAAAGATCTGCTGTCATTGGTGTCTCAATTACACCTGGCGCAACAGCATTGACATTAATATGATTTGGAGCTAATTCAACAGCAAGTTCTCTTGTAAGATTTAATATTGCACCCTTTGTGGCACAATATACAGAAGAATTTGGAAATGCCACAAACCCTGCTATGCTGCACAAATTAATAATTTTTCCGTAGTTTTGAGATTTCATAGTTGGAATGACATATTTATTCGCGATTATAGTACCGCGCAAATTGATGTCAAGTATTTTATCAATTTTCGATGTATCCATCGTGTCAAGAGGTTCTTGTATAAAAATTCCCGCATTATTGACTAGAATATCAATGCGTCCAAACTTATCAAGAGTGGCTTTTACCATATTCTTGATATCGTCTTCGAGAGTAACATCGACTTTCAATGCAAGACCGTCGCCGCCTAATTGTTTTATTTCATCAACGACTTTTTGGCAGTCTGCTTGGTCAATATCTGTAACAACTACTTTTGCACCGTTTTTAGCAAGGAGCAACGCTATGGCGCGCCCTATACCTCGACGGGCGCCTGTAACTATGGCAATTTTGCCATTCAATCCATAATTATTCATAGAAACCTCACCTTTATTTTTAATATATTATTTTTTAAAATTGCATTGCTGCAATTTTATTGTTTACAAAATTAAGTAACAAAAATTAAATAACAACTTTAATTAATATAATTTAATTAATAATAATCCCCTAACATAATAGTTATGTAAATTCATATTGTATTTGAGTTCTGTTCATTAACTTCCAAGTTATATTTATATAGGTAATTCCTTATGGTAATTTCCTGAAAACACTGTAATTTAAAAAAATACTCAAGAATATGAATATTAATCCCGCTAGCGTATAAGGTAAATATTCTTCTGTCTTTTTTGTAAAATATGCCACATCAATTTTGGATTTTTCCATTTTATCAATTTCTTGATAAATACGCTCAAGGGATTTTGTATCAGTTGCCCGGAAATATTTTCCTCCCGTAATTCCTGCAATTTC
>JAGOIG010000126.1 GCA_017995735.1 Candidatus Kapaibacterium sp.
CGTTAGAAAGAATTTCCTCATTAATTATAATACCTCTTTTTTGTGCTTCATCTTGAAAGTTAAGACATATTATTACAGGAATTCCTAAATCGAGCAATTCAGTAGTGAGCTTTAATCCACGTACAAGATTTGTAGAATCAATCATATTGATTATTAAATCAATTTTATTCTTCAACAAATAATTGATAGCAATTTTCTCGCTAAATTGGCTCGAAGAAAGAGATTGTATGCCAGGTAAATCTACAATTTTAATTTTTTTATTTTTAATTTTTGTTTCAGCTTCAGTAACTTCAAAAGTTGCATCGTAACCATGGCTTTTGAAATCAGTCAAAAGCCTAAAGATTGTACTTTTTCCTGATTGCGGTGGTCCAAGAATTGCAATTGTTTTTTGGGTTGTATCAATTTGATTACCAATATTGCTAATTTGAATATTATTGTATTGATTTTTCATTATATAACTCGACGATTATTTTATCAGCTATTCCTCTGCCAATTGCAAATCTCTCATTTCTTTCTTTGAGTTTCTGAATCAGAATAGGACCAAATCTTGCACCTTTTAATTTTATAATTATTTCCGAAGTATAAAGGTCTATAGTGCTGAGTTGTTTTTTTAGTCCAATACCTGACCTTAACTCAGTAATTTTTAATGGAACGTTTTCAGGTGCCTGTAATAAAGTCATTATTAATTATGACGAATTCGATAGTTAGTTAATTCTAATTCCACAAAATTACGCATAAAATTGTAAAAACAGCATTAATAAAATTGAAATGATGTAGCACAATCATCCTCGATTGTGCTTTGAACCTACGATTTAAGTCGTAGGTTCAAAAAATAGGGGCGATTCAAAAATCGCCCCTACGGATAGAGACATTGTTTAACGTGTCCCTACAATATGCAACAGAGGGCTTCAGCCCTCTGTCTTTATATTTATTATTGATTTACACTAATTCGCATCTTATAAAAGCTACGCCATACAAATATTAATGCAATTATTAAAAATATTCCACCAATCCACGGGGCAATAGCTCGGAAATTTGGTGCAATAGCTATTTCCATTGCAAGCAATCCAAATAAGGTTGTAAATTTAATAATTGGATTTAATGAAACCGACGATGTATCTTTGAAGGGGTCGCCAACTGTATCTCCAATTACGCATGCATCGTGAAGAGGTGTGCCTTTTTCTTTCATATTGACTTCTACAACTTTTTTTGCATTGTCCCAACATCCGCCACCATTTGCCATAAATACTGCTTGGAATAATCCGAATACAGCTATTGAAATTAGATAGCTCACAAACATTGATACGGAGTTATTTGTCGAAGCGGGTGATGATAGGAATGCAAAGGCAAGTGCGAAAGAAAATATTGCAATAAATATATTGATCATCCCATTCTGTGCGTAACGAGTGCAAATTTTCACAACTTCTTTTGATGCTTCAACGGAAGCCGATTTGCTTGCATTTTCATCAAGATGTATGTTTCGCTTAATAAATGCAACTGCACGATACGCCCCCGAAGAAACTGCTTGCAAAGAAGCACCTGTAAACCAATATATCACAGCACCTCCAAGTATAAACCCAAGAATTGTGAAAGGATTTAGTACATTTAAAATAGTTTCAGGTTGAACACCTAATGTTTTTTGAATAACAAGAATGAGAGAGAAAATCATAGTTGTTGCTCCAACAACAGCTGTTCCAATTAAAACAGGCTTAGCAGTTGCTTTGAAAGTATTTCCTGCGCCATCATTTGCTTCAAGATACTCTTTTGCATTATCAAAATCGGGAGTAAAGCCAAAATCTCTTTCGATTTCTTCTTTGATATTTGGTTGCTCCTCAATTAGTGATAATTCATAAACAGATTGTGCATTATCTGTAACGGGTCCGTAGCTATCAACAGCAATTGTTACAGGTCCCATTCCAAGAAAACCAAACGCAACAAGTCCAAAGGCAAAAATTGTTGGATATATCATATAAACACCTAGACCGAATGTACTTGCTAAATAAGCAATAAACATCAAAGCAAAAAATACCATTCCCTGCCAGAATGCACTGAAATTGCCTGCAACAAGTCCTGAAATAATATTTAATGAAGCTCCACCTTCTTTAGAAGCATCGACAACCTCTCGAACGTGTTTTGAATTAGTTGAAGTAAATATCTTGGTAAATTCGGGAATCAATGCAGCCCCTAGAGTTCCACAGCTGATGATAATTGATAGAACTATCCAAATATTATTTGGTAGATATGATAATTGCCACCAACTAATCAAGAATGTTGCAATTATTGAAAGAATTGAAGAAATCCAAATTAAGTGTGTTAATGGCTTTTCATAGTCAATTTTATCTGCATTTTTATAAATGGACTTTGAGACCCCTTTATTAATATAAAATGCTAAGAGAGAAGTAATAATCATTGTTATACGCATCAAAAAGATCCAAGTAATCAATTCAGCCTGATATTGCGGGAATACAGCAAGACAGATAAAGCTAATCAATGCCACACCTGTGACGCCGTAAGTTTCAAATCCATCGGCAGTTGGACCAACGCTATCGCCAGCATTGTCGCCTGTACAATCAGCAATGACACCAGGATTTCTCGGATCATCTTCTTTTATTTTAAAGACAACTTTCATTAAATCTGAACCAATATCTGCAATTTTTGTAAAAATTCCACCTGCTATTCTCAGCGCCGATGCACCAAGTGATTCACCAATTGCAAAGCCAACAAAACAAGAGCCTGCAACTGACTTCGGTATTACTAGTAATATAGTTAGCATCATTATCAATTCAACACATACCAATGCAACACCAATGCTCATTCCTGAATCCAATGGTATATCAAGTAATTTCAAAGGTTTCTTTTGTAGTGAAGCAAATGCCATTCGAGAATTAGATAGAGTATTCATTCTAATTCCAAACCATGCAACACCATAAGAGCCGAGAATTCCGACAACTGTCCAACCGAGTATTATTGCAACTCCGCCTACTCCAAGAGGTGTAGGATTTAACACACCGAAGTAAAAACCAATTACAATTGCTATAAATATGAACAAAATTACAAGGAATCTACCTTGTTGCAATAAATAAGTCTTGCAAGTTTGGAAAATTGTGTTTCCTACATCGAGCATTGAAATATGAGCTTTTATTTTACGGATTTTAAAGAACCGATAAATACCAAATAAAAGCCCAAGCAAACAAATAATAAATCCAAGAGAAAGCAGTAGTGTTTGCTGAGAATTTAATTGAGGAATTATTAAATCAGCCTCACTCGCAAATAATGGACTTATATTGGCAATAAAGAAAATAGTTAGTGTAGCAAATATTGAACGTTTTTTTGACATTTGAAAACCTTGTATTTTTAAATTAAACTAAATTTCATTTTAAAATAATTAAAACATCAAAATTACAAAAAATATTGTAAATTCTATGTTAAGTTAGTTTAACAAGCAATTATTTTTTGAATTATAAACAAATAGAAATTTATAAATTGATAGTGTTAGAATGAGCTTTCTTCTTCATCACTTTCATTATAATAATTTCCTTCTTCAAAAGTTGAATTTTCTTCATCTGGAATGAAATCATCAGGTTCCATTCCAAAAGCTGGATTTGCAAATTTTGCATAATTTTTTAAGAATGCTAATCTTACTGAACCTGTCGGACCATTCCTTTGCTTACCTACTATTATCTCTGCCATATTCTCTGTCGGATATTTCTTCTCTTTATCAAAATAATTTATCCCGTATAGCTCAGGCCTATGCACAAACATTACAACATCCGCATCTTGCTCAATTGAACCTGATTCTCGCAAATCCGATAGCATTGGACGTTTGTCTGTTCGGGATTCAACTGAACGATTGAGCTGAGCCAATGCAAGAACAGGTATATCTAATTCCTTTGCTAATTGTTTTAAAGATCTTGATATGTATGATATTTCACGCTCACGTGTTTCTGATTTAGGTGCGTTCATCAATTGCAAATAATCAATAATAATAATCTTAATATCTTTTTCAATTTTCAAACGCCTTGCTTTTGCACGCAATTCCATTACTGAAAGCGATGGGCTATCATCAATATAAATTGGCAAATTTGATAATAATCCAAGACTTTCTACAATTTTTTTATCCTCTTCGTTTGAAATTACACCTTTTATAATCTTGTGCTGGTCGACCTCTGATTCAGATGAAATCAATCGTGTAACTAATTGATTTGCAGTCATTTCAAGCGAAAAGAAACCCACAGCATTTTTCTGTTTATAAGCAGCGTTTTTTGCTATTGATAAAGCAAGAGCAGTTTTTCCCATCGAGGGACGTGCCGCAAGAATAATCAAATCTGATTTATGCAATCCGCCTAATAAATGATCAAGGTCATTAAATCCCGTTACAACTTGCAATGAATCAATATCATTTTTTCGCATCATTTGAATGATTGAATACGCATCAGAAGCTAAATTTTTCATTGTAGAGAAATTCTTTTTCAATCTGCGCTCTGCAATTTCAAAGATTTTAGCTTCGGCATTATCAATTTCCTCTAAAGCATCAGAAGATTCGTCCATTGATGCTTCAATAATTCTTTCTGAAGCATCTATTAAACTACGTTTAATATATTTTTCAAGTAATATATGCGCATATTCTTCAAAATTAGCACTATTTGAAACTGATGCTGCAATTTGAGCTAAATAAAATGAGCCACCAGCATCCTCAAGTTGACTGTGGCTGCTTAAATAATCTGTTAATATTATCAAATCAATTGAGCGATTTTTTTCAAATAGTTTTAATACTGCTTCATAAATTAATTTATTTCGGGGATTATAAAATGCCTCAGGTGGTATTAATTCAATTGCTTTTAATATATTTTTATTAGATAGCAGCATTGCGCCTATTACTGCTCTTTCGATTTCATCAGAGTGGGGAACGCTTCTTGCTGCTTGTGGAAATAAATTTATACCTAAATTTTCATTTTGATAAGTTGTCATAATTCAATTTTTAAAAATGCAAAATTAAAATAGAAAATTCCAAAAAGCAATTAATGGTAATTTTACACATTATTTTGACAGTTTTGTTCACATTAATATTAATGAAATTAAATTATAGGAAAATAGGTGTGGAACAAAAAAGTACTAATATTATTTTATTATGATAAAAATATTTTGTGTAATTTTGAAAGAACAGAATTAATTAGAAATGGAATCAAAATCATCAATTTCACATTTATCTCCTGAGCAAAAAGATATTTATGAAAAGCCAAAGTATCTTCATAATTTTACCTCTTTTATAAAAAATTATTTAACTTTTATTGTTCTTTTTGCTTTATTAATAGATTGGCAGATACATCTCATTTTAAATTCACCCCATTCAAACGACATTCTTGAAATGCTTATAGTTTTATCATTATGTGCAAGTATATCTGAAAAACTAATTCAATCATTCTATTATTATATCCTACTGGGTGTTGTTT
>JAGOIG010000127.1 GCA_017995735.1 Candidatus Kapaibacterium sp.
ACGTATTTCCAATACGGCTCTTATTTCTCTAAAATTTGTCACATTGCAAAGTGCAACAAATTTGGATAGTGTCAGATTTACTTTCAATAAACCAACTGCATCTGCTCTAATCGATACTCAGTCCCAGCTACTTTCTCTTGCCCATAACCCCGCAATATTTAAAATACATAGCTATATTGATGTATTTCCCGGAGATGCTAATAATGATGGAATGGTCGATCATTTAGATTACTCAAACGTAATGTTATATCTTGGAATGGGTTCTCAATCGCAGCATTCTCGCACCTTCAAACGACTTTATCCAAGTATATTCTGGGTGCCACAGAAAACTCTTGTCTGGGATATGGCTGATGCAACTTATGCTGATTGCGATGGGAACGGCGAGATAACAATGAAAGATATGCTAGTGGTCAGTTATAATCTTGGGAAAAATACAACGCATATTGGAAAATCACAACCCGTTATCGAAAAATTTCCTTCAATAAGCAAAATATCAAATAAATTATTATCTGATAATAATTCTTATCCTGTTTATTTTCAAACTAATAGAGATTTCATTTCTGCTTATATTTCCATAGAATTAAATCAAGAATATGCTGATAATTTTGAATCAATCAATGTAGATAATATTTTCAACGAAAATTATGAAATAGCATACAAAAAACAGGTGGGAAATATTATATATGTCTTTATAGGTTCAAATGATAGAAGCAATAATTCGATTTACTCGGGCGAAATATTGCAATTAATATTCAATAACAAAATATTTTCAAATTTTAATATTATAAACAATATCAGTGGTGAAGCAATTGATGCATTGGGCGAAATATTCCCACTTAATTTTTATACATATCAACAACTTACTGATATTTCAAATAATGAAAATAATATCGACATTACATTGCATTCAAATTCTCTTGATATATATTCAAATAATATCCAAATCCAAAGCATCCAAGTATTTGACATTTTAGGACGGGTAATTACCACTCGAGATAATCTTGCTACAAATTCGCTTATTATTGAATTGCCCAATTTAAGTAATCAATTATTATTTATTACAATATTGACAGATAATGGAGATAGAATCCATTATTCAATTGCAACAGATGGCTTTAGCCATCTGCAATATACGAAGTAGTATATTATACTCCAGAGGGCTGAAGCCCACTGTTGTACATTGATTTTATATTTCCCAAAGCTTACCATCGTATAGTTTGTATCTTGTTTGAGCACGTGATGCAATTTCTTCGCTATGTGTTGCAATAATCAATGTAGGTGCATAATCGGAATGTAGTTTATTCAGTAATTCCATAAATTTATTAGCATTATCAGCATCCAGATTGCCCGTAGGTTCGTCTGCTAAAAGTATTTTTGGATTATTTGCGAGCGCACGTGCAATAGCAACCCGTTGCTGCTCACCACCCGATAGATTTGCAGGCATACTATCAAATTTATCCCTCAATCCTACTTGTTCAAGTAATTTTTCAGCGATTTCTTTTGCTTCCTTGCTTTTGGAGTTTTTAATTAGTACAGGCATCATCACATTTTCGAGTGCTGTAAATTCAGGCAAAAGATGATGAAATTGAAATATAAATCCGAAAAAAGTATTACGCAAATGTGCAAGTTCGTTTTCATTTTCTGTATATAAATCAATAACTTGCCCATTATTTTCAATCGTAACATTGCCTTCATCGGGTTTATCAAGTCCACCCAAAATATGTAGCAATGTGCTTTTCCCCGAACCCGACGCACCAAGAATTGCTATAAATCCACCTTTATCGAGTGCCAAATCAAGTCCTTTTAGGACTTCAGAGCGCGGTAATAAATTGGGTTTATTCCCTTTATTGGAGACTGAATAACTTTTCGATATATGATTTGCTTGAATTATCATAAGCTTTGAATATTATAAAATTTGCTAGATTTTTAATAAGATAACTTTCATTATTTTAATAAATAAGGAAGAATAAAGATATTTTTTTAATTTAATTCTTTTGATTTTTTCTTATGTGGATTATTTTCAATTAAGCCCTTGCCCTCTTTTTTAATCATACCTTTTTCAAGCAATTCACTTTTAACTGCGTCGAGAATACCATTAATAAATGTTGAGCTGCTATTTGTGGAATATAACTTTGCAAGTTCTATAGCCTCATTGATTGCAACCTTTATAGGAATTAGCGGGAAATATAGAAATTGTGCAATGCTCATCCGCATAATAATTTTATCAATCAATGCAATTCTATCAAACTCCCAATTTTTGCTGAATTTTTCAATAAGCTCATCAAATTGCGTTTGATTTTCTAAAGTTTTTGCAATCAAATCCTTGCCAAATTCAATCTCGCTTGCATTCCAATGGATTGGAATATCAGCTTCAATTTCTTGAATTTCTTCAGGTTTTAATATCTTTTTTGTATCTATTTTCCCTTCATCATTAATATCGAATTTATACATTCGGTAAAAAATATGATTAAAAAGTTCATCACGAGGTGCATCGCAAAAGTTTATTGCAAAAAGTATTTGAAGAACTTTTTCCCGTACAAGCCGTCTATTGCCTTTTATTTGTTGTGTCTTGCTTAATGCAAATATATCAATATTACTATTTCCCGCTTTCCGAGACCTTTTTTCCGCCATTACTCAAAAACGAAATTATTTAATAATGCAAATTAACAAAAAATAAGAATTATAACAGATAGTTCCCTCATTATATTATAATAACAGAAATGTGTTTGAAATTCCCTAAAAAAGACAAAGGAATGTCCCAACGGTTGAACCTACGACTTTCAGTCGTAGGTTCAGAGCACAATCAAGGATGAATATGCTACTGTTAAACATTTTGAACCCCTTGCTTTCTATTTAAATATACATTACATATTTTTCGTCAAAAGCTATATGAAAAAGCCATCCAAAATTGCACTTGTGGATTGTAATAACTTCTATGCATCGTGCGAAAAAGTATTCAATCCTAAATTACGTGATAAACCAATCGTCGTTTTATCGAATAATGATGGCATTATTATTTCCCGTAGCCCCGAGGCAAAGGCACTCGGTATAAAAATGGGCGATCCTTATTTCAAAGTCGAAAAATTTATTAAGCAAAATAATATTTATGTATTTTCCTCAAATTATACACTTTATGGAGACCTATCGCAGCGAGTAATGGCAACACTTGAGAAATTCTCCCCAAACGTCGAAATTTACTCAATCGATGAGGCATTTTTGAACCTAGATGGTATTGAATCGCATAATCAAACTGAATATTTATATAAAATAAAAAATACAATTCTCAAATGGATTGGACTTTCTGTTGGTATTGGAATGGGACCCACAAAAACGCTTGCTAAAATTGCAACACATTATGCAAAAAAGCATAACGAATATAATGGAGTGCTGAATTTATTTGATTACGATGATTATTCTAAATTCTTAAAAGAAACTGATGTTGATGATATTTGGGGGGTTGGCAGACAATATTCAGGATTGCTTCATTTGAATGGCATTCATACGGCTTACGATTTCACACTTGCTGATGAGAAATGGGTAAAACGCAAAATGACAGTTGTTGGATTACGAACATTGCGAGAACTCAAAGGTGAAAACTGCATTGAAATAGAGCAAACGCTGCCAGCTAAGAAATCAATAATTTCATCGCGTACATTTGGCGAGTATCTCACAAATATTAATGAAATGAAAGAAGCGGTTGCATTCTTTACAGCACGAGCAGCAGAAAAAATGCGTTCTCAATCATCTGCTGCAAAAATGCTTAGTGTATTTATCCGCACAAATCCATTTAAAAATGCGCCGCAATATTACAATTCCGTTCAAATATCGTTGCCTCATCCCGTTGCTGCAACAAATGAGCTTATGTATTATGCCCAAAAAGGGATGGATAAGATTTATCGTGATGGATATTATTATCAAAAAGTGGGCGTTTTGCTTGCTGATTTTGTGCCAATTTCCAAAGTGCAGGTGTCATTATTTGACCCTCCAAATCGCTTTGACCAATTGATTGCAACAGAAGTAATGGATAAAATCAATAAAAAATACGGAAGCGAAACGATCCATTATGCCGCAATGGGTGTATCAAACCAGCGCACTTGGCGAATGAAACGCTCGCATCTTTCAGAAAATTATACAACTGCGTGGGACCACTTGCCTATTGTAAAAGCTGAATAGTAGTAGTTCAATAATTTGAACTCTACGCTTTATGGCAAAATCATTCCGCTTTGCGTAGGGTATGTTTTATATGCCCCATAAATTATTTATTTTCAATTTTCTTTTTTAATTTCTCTATCATATCACCAACCATCGTATGAAGGTCATAATCAGGAGACCAATTCCAATCCTGCCGTGCTACGGAATCATCTATTGAGCGAGGCCAGCTCTCAGCAATTTGTTGTCTAAAATCAGGTTGGTATTCAATTGTAAAATCAGGTATATACTGCTTTATTTCGTATGCTAAATCCTCAGGTGCAAAGCTAAATGCTGCAATATTATAATCAGCGTGATAACGCAACCTTGAAATATCCGCTTCCATAAGCAATATAACAGATTTAATTGCATCAGGCATATACATCATTGGCAATAATGTACCCTTATCAATAAATGATTTATAATGTTTTGTTTTAATTGCATCATAAAAGATTTCTACTGCATAATCAGTTGTCCCACCGCCTGGCATTGCCTCACTTGAAATTAACCCTGGAAAACGCACACCACGAGTATCTAATCCGTTTTTCACAAAGAAGTACTCAGCAAGACGCTCAATAGCAACTTTTGTCACTCCATAAATTGATGTTGGGCGCAATATACTTGCTTGTGGAACATTATCACGCTCTATTCCAAGTCCCCACGCAGCCATCGAACTTGGAATGAAAATACGCTTGATTGATTGTTCAATGCCAACTTTGAACACATTCGTTGCTGTAATAGTATTTACTTCCCAGCAATTAAAAGGGTTAACCTCGCCACGACCTGATAAGATTGCTGCTAAATGAACGATTGCGTCAATATTGCGAGATTTTGTAAAATTGCTTAATTCATCATAATTCATAACATTTAGTATATCATAGTGCCCTTCTTCTATAAGTAAAGGCGACACATCGCTGCGGATATCTGTGCAAAAAACATTATCATTACCATATCGAGCGCGGAAAGCAACAGTAAGCTCAGTGCCAATTTGCCCCGCCCCACCTGTTATTAAAATTCTTTTATAGTCTGTATTCATAATTATAGAAATAAAAAAAGCAAAATTAAGTAATATTAATGATAAAATATTGCGAAATAATGAAAAAATTGACATAATGCAAGATTACAATTTGATTTTTGCACCAAGATGGTGCAGCCATTTAGAGTGGCACAATCATCCTTGATTGTGCTTCCCCGTCATTCTGAACGTAGTGAAGAATCCATTCCCGCCGTTATGGATTCCTCGTTCCACTCGGAATGACAA
>JAGOIG010000128.1 GCA_017995735.1 Candidatus Kapaibacterium sp.
ATACTATTGAAAAAGGCAATAACGGAGAAAAAATTGCTGAAAAATACTTGCAAGATCTTGGTTATGAAATATTGAAACGCAAATTTCATTTTGGGAAAGTTGGCGAAATTGATTTGATTGCCAAAGATGGTGATGTGATTGTTTTTGTGGAAGTTAAAGCTAGAAAATCTGCTGAATTCGGTAGCGGACTCGAAGCGATAACTCCCACAAAACAAAAACATCTAATCAATGTTGCTCGTGGCTTTCTTTATGTCAATAAAATTGAGAACACTTATACTCGATTTGATTTGATTTCGATTGATTTATCAAAATTCCCACCTACTATCGAGCATATAAAGAATATAATTACACTAATGTAATTACATTAATCCTCTTCCTTTCAGTAATGGAGTGATACTTGGTTCTTTACCACGAAATTCTATATACATTTTCATTGGATCTTCTGAATTACCACGTTCGAGGATATGACGGAGTCCGATTGCTGTTGAACGATTGAAGATACCATCTTCTTTGAATTTTTCAAAAGCATCTTTATCCAATACTTCTGCCCAAATATAAGAATAATAGCCTGCATCGTATCCTGTTGTGAATATATGATTATAATATGTGCTTCTATATCGAGAAATGATTTCAGGTATCAAGCCCAATTCTTTCATTTTTTTATCTTCAAATTGCATTGGATTTTCTTTCAATGGTTGTGTCGATGTGTGGTAATACATATCCAAATAGGATGCCGCTAAATACTCGGTTGTTCCGAAGCCTTGCCCATATTTTGATGATTTTTGAATCTTATCAACTAATTCTTGTGGTATTACTTTGCCTGTTTTATAATGTTTTGCATATAATTTTAACATTTCAGGTTGGGATACCCAATTTTCCATTATTTGTGATGGCATCTCAACAAAATCGCGTGGTACATTTGTACCTTCCAAGCTTCGATATTTTGTATTTGCAAATAACCCATGTAGTGAATGACCGAACTCATGGAACATTGTCTCGGCTTCATCATAAGTCAAAAGGGCAGGTGATGCTGCTGTCGGTTTAGTAAAATTAAATACCAATGAAACAACAGGATGCACCTTCGATCCATCTTTCTTTATATATTCTTCCACATAATTTGTCATCCAAGCGCCTTGTTGCTTATTTGGACGTGGATAAAAATCCATATATAATATACCAAGAAATGCATTATTACTGTCTATAACTTCATAAGCATAAATATCGGGATTGTATTTCGGTATATTTTTAATTTCTTTAAAAGTGATTCCATATAGTTTATTTGCAAGTGTGAAAATACCTTGTCGCACATTTTCTAATTTGAAATATGGTTTGGTTATCTCTTCATCAATATCGTATTTTTCTTTGCGAACTTTTTCTGCATAATAACGCCAATCCCATGGTTCGAGTTTGAAATTGCCACCTTCTTTTTTAATCATTGCACGATATTCGTCAGCTTCTTGATTTGCAACTTTAATTGCCGGGGGCCAGATTTGATTGAGAAGATTAAACACGTTATCAGGTGTCTTTGCCATCTGGTCCTCTAATTTATATTCTGCATGATTTTTATATCCAAGTAATTGTGCTCGTTCCAATCGGAGATTTACAATTTCTTTGATAACATCATTATTATCATATTCATTTCCATTATTTCCACGATTTGAATATGCGCGCCATATTTTTTCACGCAAATCCCGTCGGCTCGAATATTGTAAAAATGGCATTAGACTTGGATTGTGGAGTGTGACTATCCATTTGCCTGACATCTTCATTTCCTTTGCTGTTTCGGCTGCACCATCAATAAAGTCTTTTGGTAATCCTGCGAGGTCCTCTTTTTTCTCAAGGACTAATTTGAAATTATTTGTTTCAGCTAGTACATTATCTGCAAATTTGAGCTCAAGCACTGATAAACGTTGATTGATTTCTGCTAATCTTGCTTTCTTTTGTTCATCAAGATTTGCACCACTTTTGATAAATGCTTTATAGGTTTTTTCTAATAGCCTCAATTGTTCTGTATTCAAGTTCAAACTTTCTTTTTTATCATAGATTGCTTTAACTTTTACAAATAATTGAGGATTCTGAAGAATCTCATCATTGTGTTTTGAGAGCATTGGAGCAATTTCCTTTGCTGCATTCTGCAATTCATCATTTGTATTTGCTGAATTTAAATTGAAAAACACCGTTGCAATTTGATTTAGCAACTCACCACTGTATTCGAGACTTTCTATTGTATTATCAAAAGTAGGTGCATTTTTATCTTCAATAATTGCATTGATTTCTTTTTTATGCATCTCGATTGCTGCTTTAATAGCAGGTAAATAATCACTGCTTTTGATTTGCTCGAATGGTGGAACCCCGTGTGGAGTTTTGAATGCTGATAGTAGCGGATTTGTTTCCGCATAAGTTTGCATTACCATAAATAAACTAATAATTACAAAAACATAAAATTTTTTCATTGCATCCTTCTATTTAAAAAATAAATTATTTTCTTGGTTTTAGCTCTATTACTGGAATAATCATTTCTTCAAGTGATATTCCACCGTGCTGGAATGAATCCCTATATTTATTTAAATAATAATGATAATCAGTTGGATAAACAAAATAATAATCTTCTTTTGATATAAAATTGCTTACGCTGATTCCCTGTCTTGGTATTTTTATTTCCTCTAAATCTTTAATAAGCATTGCTGATTTAGTATCGGTTTTGACATTTTTCCCGAACTTATAGCGTAAATTTGTTGATGTTTCTCTATCACCAAGGATTTGTACTCCACGCATACAACGTATAGAACCATGATCAGTCGTAATTAGAATAGTAGCATTTTTTTGCTGAGCTATAATTTTGAACATAGAAAACAGACTTGAATAAGTAAACCATGAACGTGTAAGCGAGCGATATGCAGCTTCATCAGGTGCAATTTCTTTCAAAATCGCATAATCAGAGCGTGAATGAGCAATCATATCTACGGCATTGATTACAATTGTTGTTAGATGATTATCAAGAATATCGACTAACTCTCGCTCTACCTTTTTCCCAAAATCTGTATCAAAAATTTTATAAAAATTTAATTTCGTACGTAATTTGATTTTCTTTCTATCAAGCCAAGATTCAAATAATTCTTTTTCATTTGCATTTTGTTTGTGGTCTTCTGAATTTGCTTCCACATTCCACCATTGAGGGTAATATTGTTTAATTTGTATTGGATATAATCCTGCAAAAATCGCATTTCTAGCATAAGGTGTAGCAGTGGGAAGCATCGAAGAATAAAAATTCGTTTTGACAGAATAATATGGCAAAAGTAAATCTTGCATAACAAGCCACTGGTCATAACGCAAGCAGTCTATAACAAAAAAGAAAACAGGATTCTCACTTTTTAATAATGGTTCAAGATATCGCGACGTAACATGAGGAGATAATAAAGGATTGCCTTCTTCAGGCTTATCATTTAGCCATTTTCTATAATTTGTTTCGACAAATTTTGAGAATTCAGCATTTGCTTGATGCCATAAATCGCCGAGACTTTGGTCAAGGCCTGTTTCGGGAATACGCTCTAATTTTATTGACCAATCTACTAATTTTTGATAAATATCAACCCAATCTTCAAAATTTTGATAATAAGAAATTTGCTGTGATAATGTATTAAAACTCGATAAAAATGTTTGAATCAATTGTTCTTGCTTGATTCTTCCCTCTTCAAGGAATTTCTTACAAGTGAGCAAAATTTGAGTGGGATTAACGGGTTTTGTCAAGTAATCATCAATTGATTTCCCAATTGCTTCCTCCATCAAACTTTCTTCTTCATTTTTTGTCACCATTACAACATTTGTAATTGGGTCAATTTCCTTAATTTGAGGTAATGCTTCCAAGCCTGACATACCGACCATTGTTTCATCAAGAAATACGATGTCATAATGTTTCGCTCTGATTAGTTCTATTCCATCTTCGCTATTCGATGCAGTTTCTACTTCATATCCTTTCTCCTTTAAAAGAATTAGATGTGGTCTTAAAAGTTCGATTTCATCATCGATCCATAGAATTCTTCCTTTGTTCATATTATCCTTCTATTATAATTAAAATTAAGTAGAAATTCTTAAAATTGCCCCAATGATTTTATATCAATAGAATTGAGTGATTTTTCGAATATAGGTGAATAATATCCATACATTGTCATAGGAAAAGTAACATATATTTCAATAAGATGCATCCCATACGCAATTGCATATTCCCACCTCATAATTGGTTCGCTTTTTTCCGTCTTTTGGTATAAAAACTGTGTTAAATAAGTTGGGTAATCTCGATATAATTTATGCCGTCTGCTTAAAACATTATTTCTGTAGATTCCTTCATACGAAATTAAATCTCTGCTTTGGCGCCATTTTTCAAGCAAATCCTCTGATGAGGGTGTATTTGCCCTTATACTCTCATATCTTCTCACGATAATTTTCATTCCAATTCTATAATTATCAGGATTTATTGGATCAACCATATAATATGCAATTGTCGAATCCTTATATGTTCTGAAAAATTGATTAAAATTACGTGGCAATTGAATCACAAAAACAGAATCCGGTGTTGAATATGATATAAATTCAGTTGAATCAGGATTCAAAGACTGAGAATACATTATTTCTTGAATCATATATCTTAAATTTTTTGATTGAGTTGAATCCCCTATCGCTTCATAAGCAAATGCCAAATTGTTCAATGTGACCGTTTCTATCGGATTTATATATAAAACTCGTTTATAATCCTCAATAGCTTCATTATAATTTTTATTTTTATAATATGCATCCCCTCGTCTTTGAAACAGTTCTTCATTTCCTCCTTGTGAAAGTACAAGTGTAAAATCCCTTATTGCTTCAGAATACTTTCCTAATTTATAGGCGGCTTTCCCGTGTTCAAATAATACTTTTGTATTACTTGAATCAAAGGAAAGCGCATAACTTAAATCTTTATATGCTTCCTCAGTTCTTCCAAAATTATTTAATAATGCTCCTCGATTCCCATAAGCTTCACTAAACTTACTATCTAATTGAATTGCTTTATTAAAATCTTCCATTGCCTTTGTTGTATCGCCTAAAGAAAGATATGTAAGCCCCCGTAGATTAAATACATCAGCAATATTATGAGTAACTTTTTCCAAATGATTTAATATTTTCAACGCAGAATCATATTCATAGACATAATAATGGCACAAACCTTTATTAAATAATGCATCAGGATGGTTTGGATCTGTTTTTAGTACTTCACCATAGATATTTGCAGCATCATTATATTTATGCAATATCATTAGATTATGTCCCAGCTTCATTAATGAATCTACTTGTGAATAGGAATTATTAATTGAAAATATACTCACAAAAACAATTGAAAAAACTAAATA
>JAGOIG010000129.1 GCA_017995735.1 Candidatus Kapaibacterium sp.
ATATAAAACTATGTTTAACTTCATTTTCATTAATTACGAATTTAATAATAATTAACGATTTAATAATAAATAAAAGTTAATATATTTATGAAATAAAAGAAAATGCATCTGGATTATACTAAATTAATTAAGATAATTATCAAAATTTTGCAAAAAAAAGCTTGCATTTTAATTTTTTATTATTATATTGCATTTTTGAAAATAGCTCTTTTCATTGTTCTTTTTTTTGCAAAATATCGAAATGAGAAAAAGAGCCACTCCACACGTGATTAAGCGAATAAATTGAAAATTATTTTGTGTTGTAATCCATAAAAGGAGTATATAAAATGAAAAAGTTGATAATATTCATGTTCTTTATTTCCATTAGTGTATCATTTTCACAATGGGAACAAAAAAGCCGTGGTCTTTTAGGTCTTGAAAAATTGGTAAAAGAGTTTGCAGTTTCAGACGGAAATATTTATGCCTGCTCATATTCCGGCATATATCTATCTACTAATATGGGTGAAATGTGGAAGCTTGTTGGGTTTTACGAAAAAATTCCATGGACATTGGCAGTAATTGATGATAAAATATTTGTAGGACTGGGCACTGAAGTATATTTATCAACCGATATGGGGAAAACTTGGTTAAATAAGAGCAAGGGATTAACAAAAGAAATACATTTTATTGAAGAATTTCTTGTAATTGGGAATAATATATTTATAGGTACAGGAGAAGGCATTTATCTAACTACTAATAATGGAGATAATTGGATTGCTAAGAATAATGGATTAGATGCCGAGAAACGTTGGGTCACCTGTTTGTCAAAAATCGGAGATAATATTTTTGCAGGAACTTGGGGCAGTGGTATCTATGTTTCAAGTGACATGGGCAATAATTGGGTCCCTCGCTTGGTAACTACAACCGGAGATCAGTCTTCCCTACATGTTTGGGATATAAAATCAAATGGAAATAAGCTATTTACTGTTGTTTCCCCTGGTAAGGTATATTTATCTACAGATCTGGGTGTAAGCTGGGTGAATAGAAGCGAAGGGCTACCTCAATCCGAAGAAAGCACATTATTCGTTTATAAAGATTATCTTTTCAGTGCTCATCTGTATGGACCTAATGTATATGTATCAACCGATGATGGCCAAACTTGGATATTAAAAAATGAGGGCTTAAAAACCGACCCTTATGCTAATAATGTGTATTCATTTGCTGCTATCGATGATTACGTCTTCGTAGGGGATAGTTACGGTATCTGCCGCGCAAAACTAAGCGATTTGGTTTCTGATATAAAAGACAATAGTTCCAACACAGCTGATATTGATTTTTATCCCAATCCCGCAAGCGATTATATAAATGTGCCTGCTTATCTCGGATGGCAATACCAGATCTACGATTTGCTTGGCAATTGTATCATATCAGGATTAATTGATTCCGAAAGTATTAATGTGTCGGCACTTTCAGCAGGTTTTTACACTATCCGCATTTATAAGGAAGGCAAGCAATTTGTCGGCAAAGTAATGAAGCAATAAAATTAATAGGGGCGGGCATCGCTTGTCCGCTCCTACATAATAATAATATAATATTTGCAAGATATTTGATTTAAAAATAACGGCAATTCCTTGATTTTTGCATCATTATGCTTTATTATTCTTTTATCTTGAAATATTGTTTTTAATTGATTGATTATTTCATTTTGTTCGGACTTGGATAAATTTTGAGAATATAGCACTTCAATTTGTTTGTTGTACGGGTTTTGCTTGCGAATTTGCTCAAAATAAGGCTGATATTGTCCAATCCAATTGCTTGTAAAATCATTAGGATAGGCAAAAAGATATGATTGTGAATAGATGCTATTACCCAAATTGAAAGGTTTTTCTTTGTGAGATTGGAAAACAATCAACGCTGATTGATTTTCAAATATTGTCTGTTCATTATTATTAAAGAGCTTTGCTTTTAATATTAGGCTATCTGAAATAATATTTTTGGCGATATTATTAAGGTCAATTTGCAATTTATATTCTGCTTCTTTTCCTTTTTGTGAGTAAATTCGATTAGTATCGCTAATAAGTTCAATTTGCCAGGAGCTTATGCTGTCAGCATTTTCAATGTGAAGATTGATTTCCAAAATTTCAGGATTAGCAGAATACTTGCTAAAATATAAGTTCGCAAAATCATTAACATTTTTATCTCTTATATTGTTTAGTTTATTAAATAATTCGAGAAAATTATTGCCGAGAGGATTAATGGGAGCTTGAATATAAAACTTTTCTTCATTTATTCTGATTTGAGTTACATAAGTAGACAAAATAATTGATGGATGATGGGTTGGCTCAAAAATAATTGGTACTCTATGGGTTAGCCACAAATCAAGTTTACCTTTTCCATTTGGTCGATTTGAAGCAAAAATTGCAGTATTATTTGGTAATATTACGAAATCCGATTCATCATATTCGGTATTTATTTCATTTAGAGGACGGGGCTTTTGCCAATTTCCATCTATATTAATTGAATAATAAATATCGTAACCACCTTTTCCCGAAAATCCATTTGAAGCAAAATAAAGTGTGTCATTACTTGCAAGAAATGGTGTAATTTCTGATTTATTAGTATTTAAAATATCCAATCTAATCATACCTGTCCAAGAGTCTTCTCCATCACGAAATGCCATCCATAAATCAGAATCATCAGGATTTTCAGGTGATGCTTGAGCAAAAATCATAAAATTGCCATTTGGAGAAATAGTAGGATGGAAGCGGAAATCGTCTGTTTTGAGGCAATCGAGAATTGTGCCTTTTTGCCAAGTATTTTTCTGCATTCTGGATTCAAAAATATTAAGGACTGCGCCAAGTGAAGTTTTATTGAATGATGTAAAATATGCAATATCTTTGCTTAAAAAAGTGATATAGGATTGATTCTTTGCTGTCGAATTGATTCCATTATCTATTACTAATGGTCGGCTAAATTCATAATTGAGATTTAATTCAGATGTATAAAATAAAGATTTTCCATTACGATTTGAATTAAAATATAATGTGCTATCGAATTTATTGAATTGCGGTGCAAAATCATCATTTGAGGAATTCAATATTTCATTATTAATTGGTTCGTTCCATCTATACCAATTCATTTGTGAAAAGATTGGTAATATATTTAAGATAAATATAAAAAATATTAATCCAATATGCCTATTCATAAAGGAAGTTCCTCAAATCCTTATCATTACCAAAAAGCACAAGCAAATCATTTTCTTCAAATCTATAAGAAGGGTCAGGAACCCCTATTGTTTCAGCCGCAAAAAGATTTTCAGGAGTTTGCTTTTGAAGAGAATCTAATTTCTTAATAGTGACTACATTTAAATTATATTCAATACGCAAATTTGAATCACGCAATGTTTTGCCTATAAATTTTTTAGGAACATTGACAATGAATATCGAGTGTGAGTTGCTTAATGGAAAAGTATCAATCAGACCGGGCATTACCAATCTTCTTGCCAAGTGGTCTGCTGCTTCAGCTTCGGGGAGCAAGATGTTCTCAATTCCCAAAAGTTTAAGAAGACGTGCGTGCAGCTTGCTCACCATTCGATTATAAATATTTTTAACGCCTAATTCTTGCAATATCGATGTGGTAGTAATCGAGCTTTCAAATCCCTCGCCAATTGCAACTATCACAGCATCGAAATCCTGAACTCCTTGGGAACTTAACGCATCCTTATCAGTAGAATCCAGTACTACAGCAACAGCAACCTCATCCTGCACTTCTTCCACACGCTTAATGTTCTTATCGATTGCAAGCACTTCGGCGCCGTTCTTTGTCAGGCTTCTTGCTAAATTTGAACCAAAATATCCAAGACCAATCACACAAAATTTTTTTGTTGCCATTTATAATTCAAAAT
This sequence comes from Candidatus Kapaibacterium sp., assembly GCA_017995735.1. GTDB lineage: Bacteria > Bacteroidota > Ignavibacteria > Kapaibacteriales > UBA2268 > UBA2268. The sequence goes on from JAGOIG010000129.1 coordinate 3,884, forward strand.
TAAACAAATAACAAATTTACAAATATTTAAGGTAAATATGAATTATTAATCTTTAATTTTGTAAAAAATATGTTATGCACAAAAATGATTTTTGATTTCAATCTTGTAGCAGAGTATTATGATGAATACTATAATTCAGAGTTTGGCAGGAAAGTCGATGCTGTCGAAAAGCGTCTTGTCAAGAAATATCTTGAGCAAATACCAATAAAGAATGCGCTAGAAGTTGGTTGTGGAACGGGGCATTGGACTGAATTTTTTATCAATAATGGATTTGAAATAACGGGAATTGATATTTCTGAAAATATGATAGACATTGCCCGAAAGAAGGATTTAAAAGATGCCAAGTTTGAAATAATAAATATTGAGGATGCACCTTACCCGGACAATTCTTTTGATAACATTTTCGCAATCACATCGCTTGAATTTGTTGACAATCGCCAGAAAGCAATTGAACAGATATACCGCATTTTGAAACCAGGCGGTTATTTATTGATTGGATGTTTAAATCAAAATTCGTTTATTGGCAAAACAAAACATAGCAATAAAGTTTTTGCTCGTGCGAATTTCTTTGATGCAGAGCAATTGCAAGAAATTTTGAATATTTTCGGTAGCCCTATAATCGAAGGATGCGCTTTGATTACTGACAATAAAGGAAGTATTGAGCCTTCTGAAAATAAATCTGATGATGAACCTAATCAAGTGCGGGATTATGATGATGAAATTTCAAGCAATGTTTTGCGTCAAAATGGCGCATTTTTAGTAGGTTTTGTTAAAAAAGAGCAATAAAATGAAAGTATCAGTTGAAATCAGTATGTATCCATTTATTGAAAATTACACTTCACTCATCAATTTATTTCTTGATAAATTGAAAACTCACAAAGAATTGATTGTAAATATCAATGCTATGAGCACTGAGATATATGGTGAATATAATGTAATAATGCAAGTCTTAGAGGATTTAATCGGTGATGAATTTGAAACAATAAAAGCGGTTTTCTCGTTAAAAATATCTAATGCTTGTTAAAAAGTCGTTTTATGAAAGTTAATGATGTGCAATATCGTTCTGTTTGGTTTGATAATTACAATAATGAATTAATGATTATCGACCAGACGCTTTTGCCTTTTGAATTTAAAATCATTCCCCTTAAAACACTTGAAGAAACAATCAATTCAATAAAATCAATGCAAGTGCGAGGTGCACCCGCTATTGGAATTGCTGCGGCTTATGCTGCATATTTTGCTACTCGGGAATGCAAAGGCAACCTTGATTATTTTAATGAATTGATTAATCAATTAATTGCAGTCAGACCAACTGCTGTAAATCTCAAGAAAGGCGCAATGTATGTTGCAAATGGTGTAAATCAAGCATATAATTTTTCAAAAGATTCAAATACAGCGAGGGATACAATTGCTGTAAATACTGCACTAGATACAACTGCTATTGACATAGCACTGAATACAACTGCCATTGACATAGCACTGGATAAGGC
>JAGOIG010000130.1 GCA_017995735.1 Candidatus Kapaibacterium sp.
AAATAATGGCATTTTCTTTTTCACTTAATTCGGGATTATTCAATCTATGCGCCGCAGAAAATATCTCTTTTCTTGTAATATAAATCATATTTAAATAAATTTAGTTTTAAGACGTTAAAATTTTTTCTTTATTAAAATTGAAAAGTATTTCATTATTTAATATTTTGGCAATATGGTAAAAAATCATTTGATTAACAGTATAATTTTCATCGCGATTCTGGTTGCACTTTCCTCTTGTAGCACAACAAAACAAGTCCAAAAATCAGAAACAAAGCAAGTTGTCGAGCAACCCTCACCTTTGCACAATTTATATAAACCTGAAATACAATCAATAATTTTTTCAGGAGATTTCAATCTCAAATCGAATTTTGGAAATTTTAATGGCACTTTTAGGTTTTGCTCATCACGTAAAGATAGCCTTTTGGTTGAAATATTTGGACCCTTTAATATAAATATTGCAAAGATAATTGCATATAAATCTAATTTTGCTATTTGCAATTTATGGAATGGCACATATTATTCATCTACCGTAGATAGTATTAATAATCAGTATCCAATTTTTTCTTTTTCTATTTCGAATATTTTATCTCTGTTAATTGCTGAACCTATATACAGCGATAAGTATTATCATTTTAAAAATAATGATACAATCAATAATATTTTCCAATATCATTCAATAATTCATTCTAATTTTATTGATATTATAGATATTAGCAACAACTATATAATAAATAGAAATATTATTAATTCAAATGTACAATTAAAAATAAATTATAATAATTATATTTCTATATCTAACAATTTTTTACCATCAAAAATATCATTAAAAGAAGATAATAATCAAATTAATATAAATATTACAAATATTAAATTTGAGAAGATTAATACAGATTTTTCAAATGACTTTAAGATTCCATCGAATTTAAAAAGGGTCAATAAAATACAAGAATTATATAAATAAATTCATTTTGGCGTTTTATATAGCACAAATAAACCACCCAAAAAGAATATTCCATTAGCAAGCCAGGCAGATAATAACGGAGGAAATTGCAATGAATAACCGATAATTTGACCTAATTTTGCAAAAATAATATAAAGAAATGAAATTATTAGAGCAGCAGAAATTTGGATTGCAATTCCGCCTTTTTGTTTAATAGATGCAAATGGAACACCAAATAATATTACAATAAAATTTGCAAATGGAAATGCTATTGTTCCATAATAATTTGTCAATTCTTTTCTAATATCCTTTCCCCCTTTCTGTTGAAATTTCAGATAATTGTCTTGCTCTCGGAATGTCATTTCGTCGAATGGCTTTGCTAATTCGGTCAATTCCTTTTGGTTAAAAGAAAACTTATAATTCATTGAATCAATTCGAGATTCAATAATATTCCCCTGTGCAAAAACTTGCTTCTTTATTTTAATTAATTTCCAATTATTTGTGACGGAATCCCAATAAAAATTTTCAGCTCTAATTGTTTCGACTAGGCGAGGTGAATTAGTTCCCGAAAATGTATTAACTTGCAATGAATAACCACGATTTCTATTTGCATCATATTCCCGAAAATTGACAATCTTGGTAGGATTATCACGAATGTATAAATTAGATAAATAAACGGTTCTTGAACTTCGTCCGAAATAAACTTCCCCAAGGGTATTTTTGATTTTATTTGATTTTGGTACAATTTCACTTGAAAAATATAATTGAAATATTGATAGAGCAAGGCTTGCTATAACAAATGGTAACATAATTGAATAAAGGCTCATACCTCCTGACTTCATTGCGGTAATTTCATTATTGCTTGAGAACATTCCAACACTAAAAAGCACAGCCATTAATGTTGCGATAGGAATTACCAATTTAAGTATATCGGGGATATAATACATATAGTACTCAAGGATCTTGATAAAAAATACTTCCCTATCTAAAAAATTCTCAAGATGCTCAAAAAGATCTACAATTATAAATAATAGCGCCATTGCCAACAATGCGAACAAAAAGGTTGATATAAACCGTTTAATCATATAATAATGAAGTCGCTTCATTTCTGCCTAACTAATGATTTTACAAAATTAATTGAATCAGGGATGCTTTGAAATAAATATCTCAATTTATAATCGTAATCTTTATTTAATTTGAAATAATACATTAAACCTGTCGTAAAATAAAACACAACTAAGCCAATCGGTATTAGCAAATCAATTTTGAGAAATCCAACGATAACAAGAGAAATTATTAATGCTACATTTGAAATAAAAAGTGTTTTAAATATGTATCTCAAATTCCCCGCTGATATTAAAGCAAAAGATTGCACAAACATTGGGAATGCTATCCCTGCCAAAACAATCAAATTAAATTGAGGTATTGCATTTATGAATTTTTCTGATAAAAATAAATTAATTAACCATTTTGTTAAGCCAAGTTCCATTGGAATAATTACAATTATTGAGCACAGGAAAACAAAAGAGCTTGATTTTATTAAAATTTTGCGAACATTTTCGTAATCCTTCAGTCCAATATATTTAACATAAGTTGGATAAATGAATCCATATACAGCATTGGCGCCTTCATCGAACAATCTAAATAATGTTTTTGCCGATGAATAAACTCCAACTGTTGCCATTGGAAAGAAGAGCTTAATTATATAAATATCTAAATATTTTGGAATTGAAGTAAGAATTCCATTGATTGTCATAGGACCGCCAAAATTGAAAAATTCTCGTCTTGTCAAATTCCCTTTGAAAGAAAATCTTAAGTATTGCAAAGTCAAAATCAAACTTAAAAGTGAGCTAATAATTGCAGAAAATATATAGATATTTGCCATTATGGGAAATGTCAAGAAATGCTTGGAAATAATATAATATAATGACAAAATTGTTAAAGATCCAAAGAAAATTAAATCGGAATAAAACACATAATTAAATTTGAATTCTCTTACCATATATTTCTGGCCAATGTATCTATAAGATATTGCAAAAGATAATGCAATAATATATAAAGCAATTTGTACAAAATTTTCAATTTTGAATAATTGCCCTAAAATATTGCCAAATATTATAAGGATTAAAGAACATAGAGCAATTATTAAATATAGACTAATAAACGAATATAGATTTGCTTTGGGAATTATGTCGGGACGTGATTTATATTGAACAATAGATTCGAGAGCAAAAGAATCCGCAATAGTCATAATGAAAGCATTCGTTAGAATGAAGAACGAATATTCTGCGGCACCGATTTGTCCTAAATATCTAATTTGTACTAAATTAACAAATCCATATAATAAAAATAATGATTTATCTGAAATTGTCCATGTAATTCGATTAATATTTTTACTTACTTGTAGTTCCATTAAGTATTTCAAATTTTATAGAATTATCTTTTATTAGATTATTGAATATAAGCACTTTAGATTCTAACTTATTACCATATTTATTTGAATAATAATATTTATCAAGAATTATATTGTTATTACTTGATATTATAGATAATTGAATATTATTACATAATAAATTGATAATATTATTTTCTTCCGTTAAAATCTTAGTTGAAGGATGCAAGTGCAATAATAATTTGCCATTAGGTATTTTGTCAAATTCATCAATTATTTCAACTGAATTATTATTAAGTATAAACTTTCTTTTATGTATAAGCTTATCAATCTTTCTTTCTAATGTAATAATATTTAAATTAATAGAAAATTTGCATTTTTCCTGTTGTAGCCAAAATAGATCATCGATTTCTCTTGTTTTAATTTCATATTCCAAAGGACAATATGAATTGTGATAATAATAGCTGCGAAAAAGATTTCTAATCTCGGGGAATGCTGTATATACATAAGTTCCAGGATCTACGATGACAGGATTGTCCCCAACTTGCAATATAAATGAAGTTATATCCTGATGATTGTGTCCCCCCTTTCCGAATTGAGCTTTTGTGGGTAAATTTATCCAGATTTTATAATCATCGTTATGATAAATAAATACGCCTGATTGGTTAAATATAATTGATTTATTAACATTATTTGTTATTTCATAATTATCTAATGACTTATACAAATCACTTTCGTGAATTATGTTCTGAATATCGCTTTTATTTTCTAATGAAAGAAGTTTAAGAATCTTTTTTATATTTTTTAATGAATTATTATCATTATCAATTCCCAGAAAGAAGCCTGAATCATTATCCCCTATTTGAGGTATAAATTCATCTCTTCCGAGCATTTGATAAGTATAGTCAAGAATTTTTTGCAAACGTTTTTTGAATTTATCAAATTGCTTATTAGTCTTTAGTATATTTGGATTTGTTTGATTAATAATTAGCAAATCCCAAAGCAAGAGTTCAACCATATAAAGATGATAGCAAAATGAACCTTCAAAATCGCCACCGTCTTGATTAAATTGAACTAAAGTTTCATTAATTATTTCATTTACTGCAAAATTATATAATTCTTGATACTGCTTTAAACCTAAAAATGTGGCAAGATAAAGCAAGGCAGAAATATTGGTAAAATAATGATTGCCTCGTAATCCGCTTGACCACTCAATATTTTCAATAATAAAATGTAAGGAATTTTGCAAAAAGTTATAAAATATAGATTCAAAATCGGATTTAAATTGAATATTTTGAGACTTAAATATTTGATATGCAAGTATTAAATTAGATGTTCGTATTGATGCTTCCATTGCAACCTTCCAATGAATTCCATAATTTAAGGGATTAAATGCTATGAAATCCAGAATTTCATTGTAAAATTCATTTACTAGCTTATTTTTTTCTGAATCATCTAAATTTGGATTTTTAGCATAATAAATCGCAAGCAAAGGCAAATGTTGGAAGCGAGCAAGTTCCCACGGCACTTTTATATCGGCACCTTTCATCTCTCCAATTCTAATTTTTTTGCTTTCAATCTTTTCGCTCCATCTATAGCCACTCCGAAAATCCAATTGCCAATCAATTAATTTATAATCATTTGAAATAAATTTAGCTAATGAATTAGCAACTTGTTTATTTTCGTTTAATAATATGAAGTTACAGGCATCTGACAAAGTAGTAAATAATGGTAAGTTATTTTTATATTTAATTCCATTAAATCCAGTTGCATCAGTATTATAAGAAATAATTATATTAGATGAACCTAATAAATCAAAGTAATGCATTAAAATATTATCGATTGTATTAGAATTAATATTATTAGATAATTCGGCTAATAGATTAATAAACGAAGGAATAAAATAATTAAAATTAGAATGATAAATATTATTATTATATAATTTAATTAATTTATTATATCTATTATTAATAGTGCATAATTTTTCAAATAATTTATTTATTGAAATTCTTAATGG
>JAGOIG010000131.1 GCA_017995735.1 Candidatus Kapaibacterium sp.
TTTAGAATTTTTAATGGAACCAATAAAATTATGGATTTTTTTCAATTCGGGGTGATAATTTATAATATACTGTTGCCCAATTTTATAATCTTTTATTTGATTTAAATTATTATCTATAAAAGAATAAATATCCGCATCTGATAATGTTGTAAATTTTGTATAAAATTCATCAAAAAATTTAAAAAATTCCTCTGAATTATTTTTTTTCTGTGATGTCGAATAAAGTTGTGATTGAAGGGAATTGACTACATCATTGTATTTAATTAAATAATCAGCAATCATGCTCCTTGCATACTTATCAATATCTTTACGGAATTCACTGTATTGTTTTGCATAGATGGGTTTGAGAATGTTTAATGAGTATTCATCGGCGGCAAGTTGCCTTATAATATCATTGATTTTGTTTTTGCTTACATAATTGAGAAGATTTACAAGTGGAATATGTAATTTATTGCTATGATTTTCAAGAATTTCTTCGATTGTATCAAAAATTAAATCGTCCAATGTTGCAATTTTTTCGCTTTCAGTGATTAAAACAAAATCGGGGCTTAAATCAATATTGACAGCATAATCTTTAAGAATAGAAAAGCAGAAACTGTGAATGGTTTGAATTCGGGCATTAGTAATATGTTCCCTGAAATTAATTAATCTTTGGAATTCACTAATTGGATTAACTAGTTGATTATGAATTAATACGGTATTCTGCGTAAATTGATTACGCAATTTTGAAATTTCAGAATTCAGCCGCGAAATAATCCGCTGCTTCATTTCCGCAGCTGCTTTACGCGTAAATGTAATTGCAACGACCCTCTCGATTTGGTCAGGAGGGTATTGCAAAATTATATTTAAATATTTTTCAACTAAGATTGTGGTCTTTCCCGAGCCTGCATTGGCAATAACAATTTGATGCTTATTATTTTGAAATGTAGGTATTTGTTCAAGTGTAAATCTCATTTTTGGTTAAATTATTAAAGCTAGTTATTGTTTATAAACTAAATTGAATTAGTTTGTTTTAATTTTACTAAAATTCAAATTAAAAATTTTTTTGATATTATTTTAGTTCTGATGTTTTTGCCTTTTATAAGCTTTCTTTTGTACTATCGCTTGAATTGTTGTTATCGATACCTTGTATTAGAGGTATATCTAAAATACTTTCTCTTAAATCTATATCAAAAAAACTATCTTCTAGCTGATTAGTCCTTTCTCTCAGGATTTCTTCAAATTCGTTATATTTTGGTAAATCGCTAATATCTTTTAATCCAAATACCTTTAAAAATTCCCGGGTTGTTCCATATATTAATGGATGTCCCAACACATCTTTCCTACCTACTATTTCTATCAACGTTTTCTCAAGCAAGGAATTTACTATTTCATTTGAGTTTACGCCACGAATTTGCTCAATTTCGGCTTTAGTAATTGGCTGCTTATATGCAATAATTGAAAGCACTTCCATAGCAGCTTGTGATAATTTGCGACTTAAACGAGATTTATATAATTTGTGTATGTAAAAACCATATTCTTTGCGTGTTGCAAATTGATATCCACCCGCAATTTCAATTATTTGATATGGTCGGTTAGTCTCAAGCAGTTCATTATTAATTGAATTTATAATATTTTTGATTTCAATGTTAATTTCCTCATTCCGAGATATGATTTCTTCTGATAATTCAATTGAACCATTATCTTTCTCATTGTTTGGAAAAGAATAATCAGATATAACTAATTTGGTTAAGGTGGCAATATCTAAAGGATCTTCTGAAGCAAAAATTAGGGATTCGATTATTCCTTTTTTTGTATTTTCATCTAATTTGTTAAAATTTATATTTTCATTCATTTGTATTTCAATTTAAATTCAATTTCAATGTTATAACAATTTCGCCGAAGTTATCATTTTGAAATAAACTTATATCATTTGTTCTAGTCAATTCAAGCAATGCAAGAAAAGTGACAACAATTTCTAATCTTGAATAGTTATCAATCAATTTTGTAAAATAAATCCGGGATTTTAGATGTAGAATTTGCAGGATTTCGTTTTTCTTTTCTTCAATTGTAATTGGAAATAAATTAACTTGGTGAAAAGTTTGATTATCTGTGTTATTGCGTTTTAGAACTTTTGAAAGTGCATCCACCAAATTAAAAATAGATGCGTTTTTATAATGAGTACCAATTTCATTGCTTTGATTTATTTCAGATTGATAATTTTTTCGGTAAAAATAATATTGATTTTCATCGTAGCGCTCCGAAAGATGATTTGCCGCTTCTTTATACTTTTGATATTCAATTAATTGCTTTACAAGAGGAGTGCGTGGATCATTTTCCTCGCCTAATGTTTCCTTTTCAGATTTGTTAATTTGCAGAAGCATATCAGCTTTTATTTGTAAAAGGGTTGCCGCCATTAATATAAAATCGCTTGCAATTTCTATATCCATTATTTCGAGTAAATGGAGATAATTGAGAAATTCTTCAGAGATTTTCGCAATTGGAATATCATAAATATCTATCTCATCTCGTCTTATAAAATAAAGAAGCAAATCAAGAGGACCCTCAAAATCCTTAAGTTTTATTTTGAACATCATCCTTCCTATATATTCTTGGAATTCTGCTCAAAAATGAAGTTATTATTTGATATGGAATTGTATGAATTCGATTTGCTAATTCATAGACTGTTATTTCATCTTTGCCCTGCTTGCCAATAAGCACAACCTCATCGCCAATACTGATTGGTGAATTTCCAATATCAACCAAAATTTGATCCATACATATTGAGCCAACCAATGGAAAACGTCTGCCTTGTATTAAACATTCAGCGTTATTTGAAAAATTGCAAGAATATCCATCGCCATAACCTATTGGCACAACTGCAATATGAGTATCTTTATCAGCAATAAAATGAAATGAATAACCTGTGGTATCGCCCTTTTTTAGTTTTTGGATTTTTTTAACATTTGATTTTAAATTCATTATTGGTTTTAGACCCATTTTATCAGCTAATTCTTTTTCAGGCATAAGTCCATAAAGTGCTATGCCAGGTCTCACTGTATTATATAATGATTCAGGGTAATTAACAATCGCAGCAGAATTTGCAATATGTTTATATTTAAAATGATTATAAAAATTAGGTGAAGTATTCAAAATATTATCAAAACAATCTAATTGTTTTTTCATAAATGTCTTATCAGAGAATTCCGATGTAGCAAAATGCGAGCATATCCCTTCGAACTCGATATTCTCATATTTACTTAAAATACTTGTATTCTTTATCATTTCCTCAGGCACAATTCCATCACGGTTCATTCCCGTGTTTATGAAAATATGTACCTTTGCTATTTTATTTAATTGCTTAGCAATATCATTGATTTTCGGTAGCAATTCTAATCTTCCAAGTGTGAGTGTAATATTATGCCTGAGAATTTCTTCAATTTCTTGGAGCTCGGGAGGTACAATTATTATAATATCGCGGGTCTCTCCACTTTCTCTTAATTGAATTGCTTCTTCTGCAAAAGCAACACCTAACATAGCAATTCTTGGAGAATTTAAATTTTTTGCAATTTCAATTATTCCATGACCATATCCGTTGGCTTTTATAATCGGAATGATTTTTGCATTATTTGAGTATTTTGCAATTTGTTTAAAATTATGCCCAAGATTAGTAATATTAATTTCAATAATTGTATTTCTCATCTGTTAAATTTGATTTCCCCCCTTATATTTTAAAAAAATGAATTAATTTAGAAAAAAATGTATATTCAAAATTTAAAAATAATCTATTAATGAAATATTACGAAATTAAAAAATTTTTAGCAATTATTATTCTTATAATTTTTCACTTTGCTTTTGTATCTTGTTCATCACCCAAACATTGTACAAAAAGCAAAACGAATAACGATATCTTATCATTAACAAATACAAATTGGAACGAATTAGCGCCATTTTTCTTTGATAATAGCTTTTATTTTATAAGGCAAAAAAATAGTAAAAATGCCAAAAGTATAATTTATAAATATAACATAATACAAAATAGAGTAATTGAATCAGAATTATTTAAAATTAATAACTTTAATAATCCTTCAAATTTTTCATTTTATCAAGCATCAGATACAACTGCTGTTTATTTTGCAGCAACAATTATTAAAAACAAAATTCCTAACCGCGATATTTTTCAGGCAAAAATCCTCAATGGGGAAATTATAGATATTTTGCCTGTTTCCGACATTAATACTGACTATTTTGAAGCATATCCAACGATTTCACAGGATGGGCAATTACTTGTTTTTGTTTCTGATAGAGAAGGTGGATATGGTGGAACAGATTTATATTATTCTATAAAAAATTCACAGGGAAATTGGAGCGAATCTAAAAATATGGGGGATAAAATCAATACGCCTGCTAATGAGATTTCCCCTTTTATTGATAAAAATAATAATTTATATTTTTGTTCAAATGGTTTTGATAACCGTACGGATTTTAATATAATTAAAGCTCAATATGAAGGCAATAATCAATGGGAGCTTGCAAAGTTGCTTCCCTCACCAATTAATTCAGATTCAAATGATATTAATCCATATATTACAAACAATCAAATTTATTATTCTTCTAATAGAGACGGAGGGTGCGGAGGTTATGATATTTATTCCGATAAATTATGTGGGGAAGTGTTTCTTTCAGGGCAGGTGCTTGATAAACAAAACAATTTACCTCTTGCGGGTATTTTGAAAATTTATAATGATTCTTCAAAGTTGATTTCCGAAATTCAAATTAAAAACGATGGGAAATTCATCGAAAAATTGGATCCAAATTCTCAATATTCTCTTGAATATTATAATTCTTGCGTTCCTCTATATACTCCTCGTAAATCAATTCACACTCCTTGTAATGTAGAATCTGTTACTCAATTCAACTTATCAATTGAATTAAAACTTGATGGAAATGAGTACGAATTTACAGGTGTTGATATTCCATTTTTTGTCTCGGGATATTATAAACCTAATCTTCCAAATGAATTGCAAAATCTTAGAATGCTTTTCGAAAATAATATTCTAGGGCTTGACGATTCTACGAAATATATAGAATATCCTAATGAAAAATATGATGGATATAGCGAAATTGTTAAAAATGCTCTTAAATCACTTGCTAATACGATTATTGAAATTTTAAAAGATTCTAAAACAAATTGCGATATTGAATTGTATAAAAAAATTAAAATCCAAATTACAGGCTATGCCGATGAACGTGGATTTTCAGATCTAGCAAAATATGCAGGTGAAGATATTAATGATCCAATTATGAATAAAACGATTGTACGTGGGATGA